>JAKAJS010000201.1 GCA_021813685.1 Deltaproteobacteria bacterium
GGTTCGGAGCCGGGTCTAGAGCATAGCACGCAGGTGATGGATGATCTGGTCTTTGGGAAGAGCCCCCAGCAGGCGATTGAAAAGCCTGCCGTTTTTGAACGTGAGCATGGTGGGAACGCTTTGGACCTGGTACTTCGCGGCCAGCCCCTGGCTCCTGTCCAGATCGACTTTAACGAATTTCACCATGCCGGAAAACTGCGAGGCCAGTTCGTCTACGATGGGAAGAAGCGTTCGGCAGTGGGTGCACCAGGTGGCCCAGAAAAGAACGAGCACGGGTCCGGGAAACCGAATGACTTCGGCGTCGAATGAATTGTCGCCAACGGCTATGGCATACTGAGGATATTCCGCTTTGAAATGAAGAGGGGTGCGGCACTTGCCGCACACGGCCCTTTCCCCCGCTCTCGATTTCGGAATTCGGTTCTTTGCCCCGCACCGGTCGCACCGGATGATAAAACTGTCCTGCACCATTGATCTTGGCACTCCATTTCAATTAGAATAGCAACTGCTGAGTTACGGTTGAGACGAACCAACGAATAATCATGATTTTTTTCTAACGCAAGCACTATTTCCAAAGGAACCAGAGTGTGGCTCGAATAGACGATTACAAAGAAGCATTCCGCCTGGCCGGTATCGAACTCCAAAAGCGCGACCCGGCAGCCCTTGCCCGAGTCGCGGGGGCGGAGTTTTGCGGGGAAAAGGGTTTGGTCGTGCCTTTTCTGGGTGCCGGATACCGGGTCGAGATCCATCCCGAGACAAAAATCGAAAAAGTGGGTTCCGACGAAGAGGTGGCGCTTCCCGACAAGGTCCTGATAGCCCATTACCTGCTGGGCGCCTCGGAGAGAAAATCGAGCGGAGAACTGATTACCTTCCGCCAGGTTCCCGACGGCCATTTTTATTTCGATGCCTTCCAGAGGAGGGCGAGAGACCCTTTCGTCAATTTTTTCGGAGATACGGGAGCGCTTTTTGTGCAATGTGCCGAGATGATGGGGGGAGTCCCGGTACAAAACGGGGATTACGGCATGGAGTTTGGCGTCTTCCCCCGGATCAAGATTCAATTGGTGTTGTGGTCCGGAGACGAAGAGTTTCCCCCCGAGGCCACGATTCTTTTCGATGAAAGCATCCAGTGGCTCCTTCCCGCCGAGGACATCGCGGTGATGAGCGGGGGCCTGGTCTACAGGCTCATTGGGCTGGGAAGAAAAATTAAAGGAGCGTGAAGCGGGAAGAAAACCGTCGCGTCCCTTTCATGATTACCGGTGGGCCGTGAGAGATACTGCTTGAGAGCATAGTTGGAGGGATAATTTTGAAAATAGCGGTGAGCGGTAAAGGCGGAGTAGGGAAGACCACGGTGAGCGCGTTTCTTGTCCGGTGGTTTGCGGAGCAGGGCAAGAAAGTCCTTGCCATTGATGCCGATCCGGATGCAAACCTGGCGCACGCGCTGGGCATCGAAGAGGGAGCAGCCCTTACCCCCATTTCGCAGATGAAGGAATTGGTCGCCGAGCGAACCGAGTCCGTTCCCGGTTCTTATGGGGGCTATTTCAAGCTCAACCCCAAAGTGGACGACCTGCCCGAAAAACTCTCGGTCCGGCAGGGAGAAAACATTCGGCTCATGGTCATGGGCGGGGTCAAAAAGGGGGGGACGGGCTGCGTGTGCCCGGAGAGCATTTTATTGAAAAACCTTGTTACGCACCTGATTCTGCGCCGTGACGAAGTGGTGATCATGGACATGGAGGCCGGCATCGAACACCTGGGGCGCGGGACTTCCAAGGCCGTCGACTGGCTGATCTCGGTGGTCGAACCCGGCAGGCGCAGCATTGAGACCGCGGCGCGCATCCGCGAACTCGGCAAAGACATCGGGCTTACACGGGTCGGACTGGTCGGCAACAAGGTGCGTGGCGACTCTGACCGCGAGTTCTTGCGAAAAGCGCTGAGCGGCCAGCTCATCCTCGGGTTTCTTCCCTACGACGATCTCATCATCGAAGCAGATCTTCAGTCCCGATTCGCAGAAAATGTGAGCGCCCAGACCCGGGCCGGTCTCGAACGGATAGTGAAAAACCTGCTGGAAGCCGCAGAAGCGGAGTAAAAGAAAGTTTCTAGTTGCCAGTTGCTAGTTTTTAGTTGATGTTTGCCGCGATCCTGCAGGCACTGTAGGGTGGGCGCAGCGCAACTCACCGGACCGGATGACAGTTCTCGCCGACCCAGACCAGCAACAAACAACCCTTTTCACCAGCAACCAGCAACTAGCAACTAGCAACTAGAAACTGGCAACTAGAAATCAACAACTAACAACTATTTTTCACGAGATACCCCATGATCGATGTCCAGAGTCAGGCGGATTACAGGAATATCGGAATAGACAAGGTCGGCGTGAAGGATATCCGCTACCCGGTCACCGTTATGGACAAGAATAACGGTGCACAAAACACCGTGGCTTCCATCAATATGTATGTGAATGTGCCGCGTGAGTTCAAAGGGACTCACATGAGCCGGTTCATCGAAATTTTGAACCAGTTTCACGGCCATCTCGATATCCGGGAATTTTCCTCCGTTCTGAAGGCGTTGCAGGAGCACCTCCGGGCGGAGTCGGCGCACATGGAATTGAACTTCCCCTATTTTGTGCGGAAACTGTCGCCGGTGACCGAAAGCCCCGGGCTCATGGAATACCGCTGCCGCATCGCCGGCTCTCTTGACGGCCAAAACGGCTACGATCTGATCGTCGAGGTAAATGTTCCGATCACGACCGTTTGCCCCTGTTCCAAGGAAGTGAGCGATCACGGCGCCCACAACCAGCGGGGGATGGTGCGTCTGGCCGTTCGGTTCAAACATTTCATGTGGATCGAAGATCTGATCGAGCTGGTGGAACGGGCGGCTTCGTGCGACGTCTATTCGGTCCTGAAACGGCCCGATGAAAAGTACGTAACCGAGTTTGCCTACGAAAATCCAAAGTTTGTCGAGGACGTGGTGCGGGACATTGCTTTCGAACTCAAACGCGACCCCAATGTGAGCTGGTTTTTGGTCGATGTCGAAAATTTCGAGTCCATTCACAACCACAGTGCTTATGCTTTTATCGAAAGGCGGAAATAATAAATCCACCGCGGAGACGCAGAGGAGGTCGCCCGCCGCTTTTCCTTTCGCGGCGTTCTTTGGATGTCCCGTCCACGACCGGGCTCTGCGGTTGAGTTTACGATGAAAACCTTCGAGCGCATCTGCCGGGCCATGGCCCACCCTGAGTTCTACCCCCATCCGGTCTCGCAGCTTGAACGGCGCGAGACGCACATATCGGTTGTCTTTCTTACCGGCGAATTTGTCTATAAGCTCAAAAAACCGGTCGATTTCGGGTTTCTCGACTACACGGATCTACAGACCAGGAAAAGGCTGTGCGAACTCGAGGCAGCGCTCAACCGGCGGCTGTCCGGGGAGGTGTACCTGGGTGTCGCGGCGGTGTGCGCCAAAGGCGATACGTTTCGGTTGGGAGGCGACGGCGAGGAGGTCGAATACGCGGTCGTCATGCGGCAGCTTCCCGATGAGGGCTCGTTTTCCAACCGGATCGCATCCAGCCGGGTCGAACCCGGCGACGTGATCTCTCTTGGAGGTTTCCTTGCCGACTTTTATCGAACGGCCGAGCGCGGAAAAGACATCGATCGTTACGGCGAAAGGGAAACTATAGAATGTAACACCGAGGAGAATTTTCGTCAGCTTGCCCCTTTTGTCGGGGAGTTGCTCGATAGAGAACATTTCGAATTCGTAATGGAGGCGAGCCGGGGATTTTTGAGGGACTTCGACGCGCTTTTCCGGCGCAGGGTCGAGCAGGGGAAAATCTGCGACGGCCATGGGGATCTCAGGGCCGAACACGTCTATTTCCTTGACCGTATCCAGGTGATCGACTGCGTGGAATTTAGCGAACGGTTGCGTTGCGGGGACATCGCCGCAGATCTCGCCTTTTTGCACATGGATGTCGAGCGGCTCGGAAGGCCGGATTTAAGCCTCGCGCTGCTGCAAGGCTACACGGAATCAAGCCGCGATTTCGGCCTGTATACGCTCCTCGATTTTTACGCCTGCTATCGGGCCGTTGTAAAAACAAAGGTGGCCTGCCTGAGCGCGAGCGAAGGGGGCGAACCTTTGGGACGGGGTGAAATGGGAAGGCGCGCTGCCCGATTTCTCGATCTTGCATTCCGGTTTGCGGTGAGGTTCGCAAGACCGACCCTTCTCATCCTGTGCGGGTTGCCCGGCTCGGGCAAATCGAGTTGGGCGAAAAAGTTGGCCTACATATTTGCCCTTTCCCTTTTCGGGTCTGATGCGGTGCGAAAAGACCTTCCTGAATACGGGGAGCACAGCGGGCCGGTCGCCTTGGGCGCCGGCATATACAGGCCCGAAATCCGGAGCCGCGCCTACGCGAGGCTCCTTGCCGCAGCCCAGGCCGAACTCAAACGAGGACGTTCGGTGATCCTCGATGCCACTTTCTCGCGGCGAAAATGGCGCGAGGAGGCGGTGAGGCTGGCCGGGGACCTGGATGCAACTCTACTGTTTTGCGAGTGCGTCTCTTCGGAAAGAACGCTTCTCGCAAGGCTTGCCCGCCGCGAGGGTAAGCAGGGTCAATCGGATGCGAGGCCCGAACACCTGCACGGCCTTTCGGAAGAATTCGAAAGCCTTGATGAACTGCCTGCCGAGCAGCGCATAAGAATCGATACCGAAGGTTCTCAGGAGGCAAACCTTCCATCGGTATTACTCGACGTCTATTCAAAAAAAAGAGTCCAGGTGGAGCAAATATTGGAGCGACTCTGAGCGCTTCTTGTTTTCAGGTGGTTCGTATAAATTGCTGTGGTGTCAAGATAGGGATTCTTCGGAATGGGTTGAGAACCAGCAGGTCAGCGTCACCACTCACTATGCAGGTGGCATTACCACTTACTGCCAGTTCGAGAAACTTGTCGTCTTTGAGATCACGGCATTTTGTCAGCCTTTCTGTTACCTCCGGCACCCTTGCGTCACGGATGAAAGCCGCCAAGAACAGCAAACGCTCATCTTCATGGAGATATAGGTTGAATGAGGGACGACGTGACACTTCACTTAATTTAATTCATCAATCGTCTCGCTCGATGCCAGAACGATTCCGCTGGCAAATGCGAGATCCAGGGCTTGTCAGTGGGACTGATCGCGGCAATCGGGCGGCGCTGACTACTACGCCGGTATCCAGTACAAAGCATGCCTCACTCGTCATGAAGCAGAGCTTCCAGTATCTCGGGAGTCAAACCGCGTTCTCTCGCCTTTGCTCCGATGTCGTCCATGATTTTACCAAGCGAATCTGTCGGTAGCATGGCTAATTCGCGTAGTCGTAGTCGGAGCAGGAGTTGAATCTTTTTCCTCTCATCTGGTGATGCCGCGTGATACGCACGTGCGGTCTCGGCATCGACGGGGATTGTAATGGCAGCCTCTGGCATTGAGAGTCCTCTCGTCTGTTGGCGCAGTTCCACTATTTCTATTACAGCTCAGGGTCAGGGCAACTCATACAACCATAGAGCTGTCGCCCACCGACGATACGAACCGGGCGGGCGCCGGATTCTCGGCACCCACTATTATTTAGGCCTCGCCTGGCAGTCTTTGTTCTCATGCAATTGAGCATTCCTGCCGATTCGACCTAAGGTTCTACACGAAAACTCGGGTTCTCACAGCCTATCGGAAAGGACTGTTCCGCCATGAAAAACATCCTTGTCGCAGTGTTTGTGACACTGCTGCTTGCAGCCTCCGCACCGGCGTCGCAATCCCATGGGGGCGGGGCAGTACAGCTCGTAAAGACGACAAGAAGCTGGAATGGCGCGCTCCTCCCGGCCTATCCGGCCGGGCAACCGCAGATCACGATCCTGCGCATCACCATCCCACCCGGGGCAAAACTGCCGTTCCACGAGCACCCGGTCATCAACGCCGGGGTGCTTCTCAAAGGAGAGCTGAGCGTCAGGACCGAAAGCGGCAAAACGCTGCAGCTCAAAGCCGGCGATCCCATCGTCGAGGTCGTCAATACCTGGCATTCTGGCTTCAATCCGGGGAGTGTGCCGGCCGAAATTATCGTCTTTTATGCCGGGGTGAAGGGCGAGCCGGTCAGCGTCATCAAAAGAGCGCACCGCTGAGAAGTCCGGAGCCGGGGCCTTTTAATGCCCGGGTCCCGTTCCCCTCAATCAATCCCCAGATAGGCCTTCTGGACCATTTCATTTTGCTTCAGATTGGCTGCCGTGTCTTCGACGACGATTTGGCCGTTCTGTAGTACATAGCCTCGGTGGGCGACGGACAGGGCCATCAACGCATTCTGTTCCACGAGCAGGATGGTGGCACCCTTCTCGTTCAACTCCCTGATGATATCGAAGATCAGTTCCACCAAAAGGGGGGAGAGCCCCATGGAAGGCTCATCGAGCATCAGAATGCGCGGGTTCATCATGAGACCCCGAGCGATGGCGAGCATTTGCTGCTCTCCGCCCGAAAGGGTTCCTCCGTACTGATCGATGCGTTCCTTGAGGCGGGGAAACATCTGGAAGCCGTTCTCCATGCGCCGTTCGACTTCCTCCGGGTCATTTAGTGTGAACGCTCCCATCTGAAGGTTTTCTCTCACGGTCAGCTTGGGAAAGATCCCGCGGCCCTCGGGCACGTGGCCGATCCCCGCCTGCACGATTGCATGCGGCTTCATTCGGGTGATATCTTCGCCGTCGAGGAAGATGTCGCCCTTCTTCGGGCGTATGAGTCCCGAGATGGTTCTAAGGGTCGTGCTCTTTCCTGCGCCGTTCGAGCCGATCAGGGTGACGATCTCCCCCTCTTCGACGTCTATGGAAATGCCGTGCAGGGCGTGGATGCGCCCGTAGAAACTGTGCAGGTCATGAAGAGATAAAATGCTCATAGGACTTTGGCCTCATGTTGTCCTGCAACCGCTCCCCGCCCGAGGTAGGCCTCTATGACCCGCGGGTCGGACCGGATCTGTTCGGGTGTTCCCTCGGCGATCTTTTCTCCGTGATCCATAACGCAAATATGCTCCGAAATATTCATGACAACGCGCATATCGTGCTCGATGAGCAGAATCGTGACTTCCTTTTCATCGCGGATACGCCTGAAAAGGCGAATGATATCCTCGGTTTCCTGAGGATTCATGCCGGCTGCCGGCTCGTCCAGAAGGAGCATCTCGGGATCTGCGCCAAGCGCCCGGGCAATCTCCAGCCGCCGCTGCGCTCCATAGGGAAGGTTTTTGGCAAGCTCGTTGCCCACCCCCCGTAAGCCAACGTAGGTCATCAACTCATCCGCCTTCTGTTCGGCTTCCTTTTCTTCCGACTTAAAATGCGGCAGGTGAAAAAGCGTCTGAACGGGTGTCTGCTTCAGCTTCACATGCATGCCCACCAAAATATTTTCGATGACGGTCATATTTCCGAAAAGCCGTATGTTCTGAAAGGTGCGTGAAATTCCGCGGGAGGCGATCTGATCGGGGCGCAGGCCGCAAATCGAGTTGCCGTTGAAGGTTATCTGCCCTTGGTCGGGGCGATAGATGCCCGTAAGCATGTTGAAAAACGTGGTCTTCCCCGCGCCGTTCGGGCCTATGATACTGACGATGCGGCCCGCATCAAGCTGCAAATTTACCCTGTTGACGGCGAAAAGACCGCCGAATCGTTTAACTACGTCCGATGTTTCCAGTAGCGCCATGTTTTTCTTCTCTTACTGCTCGCCGTTGTCATTGTCGGTGGAGAGTTCCCGCTTGCGGCGCGTGGACGGGATGAGGCCTCCCGGGCGAAAAATCATCATAAGGATGAGTATCAACCCGAAAAGCAGCCTCTGATACTTGGCCGGATCCAACTGGGTAGACAGGTTGGCCCAGTGGAAGTGGATGATGGGAATGACCGCATCCGACTGGCGAAGCTGGCTGAGGTAGAGCGAAAGACCCTGGAGAACCTGCAGGTTCAGGATGGTGACAGTCGCCGCACCCAGGATGGCGCCGGGGATGCTGCCCGAGCCCCCCAGGATCACCATGGACAAAACCCCGATGGACTGCATGAACGAAAAAGATTCCGGGCTGATGAAGGTGCGGCTCCCCGCCAGGAGCACTCCCATCACACCCGCAAAAGAGGCCCCGACGGCAAAGGCCGCGAGCTTCATTCTGGTAAGCGGGATTCCCATGGCAATGGCCGCCGTTTCGTCCTCGCGGATCGCCGTCCAGGCTCGGCCGATCTTGGAATCGTCAAGCCTTCGGGTGACGAAGATTATGGCGACTATGACAACCAGGGCCAAGAGATAGAACAGGACATTATACATGTCCGCAGCCGACACTTTATGCCCGACGATCCTGCCAAAGAGCGCGTTGAATCCGTGGACCGCCGCCTCCGGCATGGTGGGGCGCTGAATCGGCGTGATCCCCTGGGGGCCGTTGGTGAAATTGAGCGGCTTATCCAGATTGTTTGCCAGAACGCGGATCACCTCTCCAAAACCCAGGGTCACGATGGCCAGGTAGTCGCCCCGGAGTCTTAGGACAGGCGTGCCCAGCAAAATACCGGTCAGGGCCGCAACCAGGATGGCTGCAAACAGGAACAGATAAAAGGCGTCTCCGGGCAACAGGAAGGGGAGATTGGCCGGCTGGGTTCCAGGAGCGAAGTGGAGCACATAGAACTGCTGGGAGCCGAAAAACGCCCACAGGTACGCCCCCACGGCGTAGAAGGCCACATATCCCAGATCGAGCAGGCCCGCAAAACCCACCACGATGTTCAACCCCAGCGAAAGCGCCGAAAAAACGGAGATCTGAAAAATAACCTCCAGGTAGAAGATGTTGCGCACTCCTACCACCGGGAATATCACCAGGACCAGGAGGCCGCCGACGATCGTCTTGAACTGCCTGGAAGCCTTGAAATAATAAAGCGTGAAAAAGGATGAAAGCAACAGGAGGAAGGCCAGGTTCGACCGGGGACTGGTGTAGACGAGAACACTCCCCAATACGATGTGGGCGAGAATGAGAGCCTGCGGAAATAGTCCCCTTCCCGGCTTTTCTTTGACCGCTGTAAGTAAACTCGAGATCATCGGCTGCTCCTCAGGCCTTCTGGCCTACTTCTTCGCCCATCAGGCCCCGGGGACGGAAGATGAGCACAAGGATCAGGATGCTGAAGGCAAAAATATCCTTGTATTCCGTCCCGGCCGCACCCATGGTGAACACCCCCATGTAGGATCCGGCAAAAGTTTCCAGCATCCCCAGGACAATCCCCCCCAAAAGGGCGCCGGTCATGTTTCCGATTCCCCCCAGTACCGCGGCCGTAAACGCCTTGAGGCCGGGGAAAAAACCCACAAACGGATCGATTCTCGTAAATTTCAGGGCGAACAAAAGACCCGCCGCCCCGCCAAGCGCACCGCCCACAAGAAAGGTGATCGAGATGACCTGATTTACGTCAACGCCCATGAGGCTTGCTGTGGACATGTCCTGGGCAACGGCGCGAATTGCCGTTCCGACCTTCGTCGCGTTTACCAGATAATTGAGCGCCATCAACATCAATACCGCCGAAACGATCACGATCAACGACTTGACCGAGAGACCGAACATGATGTGGGTAGCCCCCATGTTCACCGATCCGAAGTCGAGGCGGTTGTCGAAATTTCCAAAAGTCGGAAAAATCCTGTTGAACTGCCCGGTCGTGAGGCTTTCTATCAGGCGGATGGCATCCTGGAGAAAAAACGACACGCCGATCGCCGAAATAAGGGGAACAAGCCGCGAGGCGCGGCGCAGAGGCCGGTAGGCCACCCGCTCGACGACAACCGCCAGAGCCCCGGCTGCCACCATCCCTATGAGCATGGCCACTATCAGAAACGTATAGGCCATGAACAGAGAGGCGCCCGCCAGTAACCCGTGCTTGTCCAGACCAATCAGGAGTTCTATTCCCACAAATGCCCCGGCTGCGAATATCTCGCTGTGGGCGAAGTTGATGAACTCCAGAACGCCGTAGACCATCGTGTAGCCCAGGGCGACGGCCGCGTAGACAAATCCGATCGTGAGCCCGTCCATGGCCACCTGGGGCAGATTGGCCAGAGTGTATGTGAGAAGCGTTACGTGCAGTTGCCCATAGAGTGTTTTTCCAACGACGGTCCTGTCCAAAATCAAGGCCAGGATTAGAACGATCGCGGAAAGAACCGCGATCGTCCCCAGGGAAAAAGTGGTCACCTGTCCGATCGGGCGCAGCAACTCCCGGAAATTTATTGATCTTAAAAAACGTTTCATATACCGGTCCGGTGAGGAACCCTCCCGGACAGCTTCACCGACGTCCGGGAGGAAATTACGGGAAAAGATCATTGCGGTGGAGCAATGTCGAGAGTCTGGACAATCGGATTGGTGCTCCACTTCGTCGGATCGGGAGATGCGACCTTGATCACGAAATACTTGGCGGTCGTGGGATCTCCAATTTTGTTGAAAGTATAGGTGCCGGTGATGCCCTTGTAATCCTTGAGCGCCCGTATTGCCTTGGCTACGGCGGCGCGGGTCGGAATCTTGCCGCCGTTGGCTTTGGCTGCGGCCTCGATGGCCTTCAGGCAGATCGCCATCGAATCATAGCCCTGTGCGGCAAAAGGCTGAGGAGCGGCATTGTACTTGGCCTTGAAATCGGCGATGAATTTGGCGGTCCCGGGATAGACGTTGGCCGGACCCGATACGGTGGAGTAAAAAGCCCCCTTGCCGCCGGTCAGGGTCTGGCCGGCGATCTTGGCGGCATCCGAGGAGTCGAAGCCGTCGTCGCTCATGAACATGCCCTGATAGCCTTTCTCACGGGCCTGTTTGAACATGACCGCCGCCTGGGAATACATGCCGCCGAAATAAACCATATCGGGGTTGCCCGCAAGGATCGGCATGAGAAGAGGGTCGAAGTTGGCCTTTTCCTCGGTGCCTTCAAAACCCAGGACCTTGATGCCGTTTTGTTCGGCTCTTTTCTTGAAAAACTCCGCAATGCCCTGTCCGTAGGCAGTCTTGTCCTGGACGACAAAAACTGTCTTTACACCGTTTGCCTTCGCAAAGTCGGCGCCCACCACGCCCTGAACATCGTCGCGGCCAACGATTCGGTTGATTTCCGGATAGCCGCGGGTGGTGACCTTCGGGTTTGTGTTGGCCGGAGAAACGTTGGCGAGCCCCGAGGAATGATAGACCTCGGAGGCGGGGATCTGGACCCCGGAGTTATAGTGTCCGACAACCGCCAGGATCGCAGGATCCGAAACGATGCGCTTTGCGTTTGCAACGCCCGTGTCGGGGTTTGCCATATCATCGAAAGGCGCGAGTTGGAGCGTAAACCCCATCTTGGTCAAAGGGCCGCCCAGCTGTTCCATGGCAAGCTCGGCCCCACGCTTGATATCCACTCCGACAACGGACTGGTCGCCCGAAAGCGGTGACTGGGTGGCGATCTTAATGACCTTGCCTGCCGCCATGGCGGGACTTCCGGCAAACACACTCGCAGCGATCAGCAATGAAAGAACTACCGTTAAGCGTTTCCTCATACTTCTCTCCCCCTCAAATTGGATCGGCCCTGTAAAAATTTCCGGAAAAGTATTCCGTGGATCCTCCCGAAGCTACTTTTCCGACCCTGTATTTCCGCGCGTGATTGTTTTTCTGCAATGGATAGGCGTAGTAGATCGGGGAAAATGCAATGGCAAATATCGTGCCATCTATAGAGATGGGCTCAATGCTTACGGGCTCAGGGGAGAGCTGAATAAAGCGAATACCGCGAGGAATATCTGAGCCAATCAGGTTACACTTATCTGTCAACTTGTAGATTCACTTACCGTCCTCAGAGAATAAACCGGGGCTGAGGAGGAAAACGGCAGACAAAGCACGGGCGCTAATCCCGCGTAATCCGAGGATTCCGACCACCCATTCCGGGGAAAGCGGCCACCGATTCCAGGCGAAGACGCCCATTTTCTTTGAGGATGTGTTTCCGGAATCGGCGTGATCGTCAGTGTGCCATCCACGTAGATTACGGCGTAGTTACCGGAGGCGAGTCCCGGGGGGACGATGGTGCAGGCGCCGACGTTGAGCGCCCCCTGACTGCTGCCGCCGTAGCTGAGGTGGCCGGTAAGAACCGAACTGTTCTCATTGTTGACGAATCGGCTGCAGGTGACTTCGTTGCCGCCGTTGGGCAGGGTAGATCAAGGCTCTCATGAAGGTGGGCAAAACCCTGGCAGGATACCGTACCGGACTGCTCAACTCCTTCGACCTTCCTGCCCGGAGGTACTCGTTAGCCGGATGAACCGGTTTTTGCATGGTTGCCCCTCCCGCACAGCGAGCACCTTCTTTGATCGATTTGCGCCATTCGCCCGCTTTGCCCCCGAGAGCCGGTGGGGATTGTGCCCCATAACGGGGCATTTAGGGGCAGGTTGCCACAAAAGGCCGTGGCACTGCCTCAAAACCCCATCGGGAGCCAATCCATGAGCTTTCCGGCAGGCTTGCGCTGTCCACGTTTTGCCTTCGGTTGTGCTTCTTTGCGGTTCATCAGCCTGCGATGCCCGACACTCCAAGCCCGATCAGGCCGAATGATGCTCAAGTGGCCCGCCTTTTGCTCTTTGACGAAATCCCCGGGAGGGGGAACCTTCAAAGAGGGCCATATCCTGCGGGAGGAGGATATCCCCGAACTGCTGGATGTGGGCAAGGAAGATGTCTTTGTCCGGGAAATCGACTCGCGCCTGGTGACCATTCCTTCCAACCATGTCTGCTTTCCCGCCCGAATCGTCACCACCGGGCAGCGAAGTCTCCACAGGGCGCCTAAAAGGCAAGTTCTGCCCCGTCGTTGCCCGATCGGTTCGGATTCCTTCCGCCGGAAGGTGACTGAAATGGGAGGTTATGACGTCTCAAACTCCGGTACGGTGATGGGGGGTTGTGATGAAGAGAAGTGGGTTTCCAGGAAATGAGGGAATGCGTGGCGGCAATCACTGAAAAGGAGAGGAAGGTTTATGGATAAGATTTTGCGGATCGATATGGGGGCTGAGGGCGGACCCAGGGTAAGCGAAGAGGCTTTGGGGGCTTACGCCGGGTTTGGCGGCAGGGCTTTGACCTCGGCGGTGGTTTCAAAGGAAGTGCCTCCGCTTTGCCATCCCCTGGGAGCGGAAAACAAGCTGGTGATCGCTCCGGGGCTTTTGAGCGGGACGATCGCCTCGATGTCGGGGCGCCTTTCGGTCGGCTGCAAGAGCCCTCTTACAGGCGGCATAAAGGAGGCCAACTCAGGCGGCCAGGGGGCGCAGGTACTTGCCCGCCTGGGGTATGCGGCAATCATACTCGAGGGAAAACCGCAAAACGACGATCTCTACAAAATCTTCATCAATGCCGACGGGGTGAAGATATCCGTGGATAACAGTCTGAGGATGCTTCCCAACTACGACCTGGTGGAAAAGATGAAGCAGCAGCACGGAGAAAAAATAACGTGCCTTTCCATCGGCCCTGCGGGTGAGATGAAAATGGGGGCTGCTACGATCGCCGTGACCGACATGGAACTCAGGCCGACGCGGCATGCCGGCCGCGGGGGCGTGGGTGCGGTCATGGGAGCCAAGGGCGTTAAAGTCATCGTTCTGGACGATACCGGCGTGAAGATGCGTCCTCCAAAGGATCCCGAGAAGTTTAAAGAGGCGAACAAGCAGTGGGTGGAGGGTCTCAAGAAACATCCGGTTACCGGCCAGGGCCTTCCGGCGTACGGAACCAACGTTTTGACAAATGTGCTCAATGAGGCCGGGGGATATCCGACGTATAATTTCAAGCAGGGCCGCTTCGACGGCGCCGCCAAAATCAGCGGCGAGACCCAGGCGGAAACCGAAACGGCCCGCGGCGGCTCGGCTACTCACGGATGCCACCGGGGCTGCGTCATTCAGTGCTCCGGGACCTATAACGACAAAGACGGTCATTTCCTGAGCAAACAACCCGAATACGAAACCGTCTGGTCTCACGGCGGACAGTGCGGCAACAGCGATCTGGACGCCATTGCCCAAATGGACTTCATCGAAGACAACTACGGCCTCGACACAATCGAGATGGGAGTGACGCTCGGAGTGGCCATGGAGGGGGGGCTTCTCAAATGGGGAGACGCTCAGGCCGCCATCAGCATGCTCCATGAAGTGGGCAAAGGCACCCCGCTCGGGCGCATCCTGGGCAATGGGGCGGCGATGACGGGCAGAGCCTTTGGCGTGGAAAGAGTCCCGGTCGTAAAGGGGCAGGCACTTCCCGCCTACGATCCGCGCGCCGTTCAGGGCATTGGCGTAACCTACGCCACCAGCACCATGGGTGCGGATCATACGGCAGGATACGCTGTTGCCACCAACATCCTGGGCGTAGGCGGCAAAGTCGATCCGCTTAAGCCGGAAGGCCAGGTCGAGCTCTCGAGAAATCTGCAGATCGCAACCGCTGCGGTTGACTCAACGGGCATGTGTCTATTCATTGCTTTCGCCATAATGGATCAGCCCGAGACCTTCCAGGCTCTTCTGGATCTTTTGAATGCCTTCTACGGCTTGAACCTCAACGCCGATGGCGTGGTCGAACTGGGCAAGACCGTCCTGAAGATGGAAAGAGACTTCAATGCCAAAGCCGGGTTTACCTCAGAGCACGACCGGCTGCCGCGGTTTTTCAAAACGGAGAAGGTGCCCCCGCACGACGTGGTCTTCGAAGTGAAAGACGAAGATCTCGACAAAGTGTTTAACTGGTAAGCTTTCTATGATCCCTTCCCCCGCTTCGGCGGGGGAAGGGAATTGACCTCGGATGCGGATGGTGCGGACCGATGAGTCAGAAAAGCGAAGATCTTCTCGCAGCAGAGCTTCAAATCATGGTGGTCCCGGGCCGTTTCTCCCGATTTTCGCAGCTTCTGCAGCAGGGAATCATTCTGTGGAAAGAAACGGGTTGCAGCCTGCGATCGTTTTTGCACGACCAGTTGCGCCTGAGCCCCCAGTTCGTGGAAGAAAACATTCAGACGATTTTTCTGGATGGAAAGCCGGTGGACGATCTGGACAGGGTCCATGTGAAAGACGGGTGCACCCTGGCGCTTTCCGCGGCGCTGCCGGGGCTGGTGGGCGCTACCATGCGGCGCGGAGGCTATTATGCCTCTCTTCGCGCCCAGATTTCCCACGGGCCGGAAGGAGAGGACGCGGCCGCTTCGGCACGGGGGTTCGTTACGCTGAAACTCTTTAATAAGGTTGCGGATGTAGTCGGTAAAACGTTTCTTCAGGATGGCTTTTTCGTGAAGAGAAAAAATCTTGAAGATTTCATACGGTGGAGTGAACCAACCGAGGCCGTCCAGGCATCTCTTGAGGGAAAGCCGTTTGATTTGAAGGCCTTCCGGGCCGGCAACAGCGGCGATGACCTGATCCGTTTGCGGATCATTTTGGAACCGCAGGAATAAGACCAGGAGTTTTGCCGGTGAAAAGTGCCGCCCCGCCTTTCCACCGCCAACGGTCAACCCCGCAGAACCGTGTGCAGGGTAGACCGCCTGAGGCGTGTTCTACCGGACCGCCTTGCGTGAGGAGCCGTTCTCCGTTGCCTTCGGCTTTTCACGTCCCCGGGCGGCCCCGATAACAGGTCACCAGATTTCTCAGACCCGAATCAATACCCCCGCAAAAAACACGTTCGTAATTTCCACCCTGAAAGTACTCCGTATAAGGCCTGCGGGAATGCGCTTGACTTATCTGGCTCTTCTCCCTAGATTGCGAAAATCTCCACTTTGCAGGTGTATTTTTCAACGATCCGGTGCTTTCCTCAGCGATGACTTTTGAATTGTGAAGTTCACATTTGAGTTGTCTGAATGAGCGGTTGCGTTTGCTTGCGAGAGACCGCCGCCAGGACTCAAGTTACCGCAAAGGGCCCGCCATGAACATCGTCGTTGCACCGCGTCTTCTGATTAAATCTGCGGCTCAGCCCAAAAACACCCTTGCCCTGATGGGAGGAACGGTTCCGATACGTGAGCTGTGCCCGAACGAAACGGTCGGATTGGGCATAGGGGCCGCACCTGCCGCGAGGTGGTATCTGGTCGAGTTGGGAACAGGCGTAACTTCCCCTTCGACGGCAGACGCATGGGACATGGCTCACGAGGCGGCGAAACAGCACTCTGCCTATGTCGAGCCTGACATCGGAACGCAGTGGGATTACCGGAATCGGGTCAACCTCGCAGCCGGAGCGGCACCCGGCGATCTGTGTTCGTATAACGCGCAATCGCCCGACTTTCCGCAAGGACCCGGATTCGCCTGGCACCTGGATTCATCTCAGCTCAGATCAGCGCGCCAGGAAATAGGCGAGAGTCCTGCAAGGGTTCGGGTCGGCATTCTGGACACGGGATTCGATTTCCATCACCATGCACGGCCGGAAAAGCTGCTGCTCGATCTACAACGAAACTTTGTTGACGATGGCCGCCCCATGGATGATGCGGGCGATCCTTTTTGCCGCGGCCCTTTCACGAACCCCGGCCACGGCACCGGCACCATTGGTTTGCTGGCGGGACGGCGCCTTCAAGACATGGCTCAACGCGAGCAAAATGACCACTATCTCGGGGGAGCACCCCTTGCGGAAGTTCTTCCGGTTCGCATTGCTACCGGTGTTGTCTTGCTGTTTGCAAGCGCCTTTGCAGCCGGCCTCGATTACCTCATCGCTCCCGCGGGCAATATTTCGGATCGCGTGGATGTGGTCTCCATGAGCATGGGCGGACTTGCTTCCAAAGCATGGGCCGATGTCGTGAATCGCGCCTACGATGCGGGCATCGTGATGGTGACGGCCGCAGGCAACAACTACCCATTTACTCCCGTCAGCATAGTATATCCGGCTCGCTTCCACCGCGTGACAGCGGCATGCGGCGTCATGGCGGACGGCAGGCCGTATATCCGTGAAAACGTGCCCGTGGGCGGAATGGCCGGAAACTACGGTCCCGACAGCAAGATGGACACCGCCCTTGCCGCTTTTACTCCCAACACCGCGTGGGCGGAGATCAATTGCGAATCCATCGTGGATATGGACGGTGCGGGCACCTCTTCGGCAACTCCGCAAATTGCCGCCGCCGCCGTTCTGTGGTTGCAGAAGCATAAGAGTGCGATGGCAGGTTGGCCGCCTCAGGAGAGAGTCGAGGCGACACGAAAGGCGCTGTTCGATTCGGCCGACCGGCATTCGTTTGATTCCCGTAAATACTTTGGTCGAGGCATCCTGCGAGCCTCAAATGCGCTCCGGGTCCACCCGGAACGCGGCCTTGCGGCAACGCCGCCTGATTCGGCGAGCTTTCCCTTCTGGAAGGTCGTGATCGGCCAGGGCCTGGCCGCCCCTCAAATACCGGACTTTCAACAGGAGATGCTCGGAGTCGAAGTGGCGCAACTCTTCCACATCGATCCCGCCGTGGCGAAGTCCATGGATGATCCCGACGTTGCCCGGAACCCGACGCAGGCTTTTTTCGATGCGTTACTTGGAAGTCCGTCGGCTTCCAGGGCATTGAAAGCCGCACTTAAAGACCATTTTGCAGCCGCCGCCGTTCCCGGAGCCGACCTCGGCAGACCGCCGAAGCCCGAGCCGCCGGAGAACCAAATTCTTCCTACCCCGAAACCGATGTACCGTCGCCTGCGAGCTTATGCCACCGATCCAAGCCTGTCGCTCCGGATGGCTGCAGCGGAGAGCAACGAAATTGCGGTTCCTGTGATCTACGAGAAGCTCAAACCCGGTCCCATCGGAGAGTACGTGGAAGTAATCGATCACGATCCGGCGACCGGATGCTTTTACGCTCCGGTTGATCTGGAAGATCCCTACATCGTAGCCAATGACGGGCTCGCCCCCAATCCCGGCGACCCGCGATTTCACCAGCAGATGGTTTATGCCGTGGTCATGCGCACCATCGAGAATTTTGAATTCGCATTGGGGCGGAAGGCATTGTGGTCTCCAATGATGGAGCCGGACAGCTTCAGGGACGACCATTACATTGGGCGGTTACGGGACTATCCGCACGCGTTCCGCGACCGGAATGCCTACTACAACCCCGAAAAGAAAGCGCTCCTATTCGGGTATTTTCCGGTGCGGGGAGTGCGGCCGGGGGAACTCTATCCCGACGGAATGGCGTTCACATGCCTTTCCCATGATATTGTGGCCCACGAGACCACCCATGCTCTGCTCGACGGAATGCACCGGAGCCTGACAGCGGAGGGCTCGGTCGATGACCTTGCATTTCACGAGGCTTTCGCCGATATCGTCGCTTTGTTCCAACACTTTTCTCTTCCCGATGTATTAAAGACGGAGATTGCCAAAAAGCGTGGCGACCTCAAGATGGCAGACCGGCTGGCCGAAATCGGGCAGGAATTCGGACTTGCCATCGGGCTGCATGGCGCACTTCGCAGCGCCATCGGCAGGGAACCGGATCCCTCTCTGATCGAGAAGACGACCGAACCGCACGATCGCGGCTCATTGCTGGTGGCGGCGGTCTTTGCATCGTTTCTAAGCATTTACGCGCGCCGTAGCGCCGACCTGTTTCGCATCGCCTCCCAAGGGACGGGAGTGTTGCGTCCCGGCGCCATTCAACCCGACCTGGTGAACCGGTTGGTCGAGGAGGCCCGTACTTCGGCCCGACATGTACTAACTATGTGCGTTCGCGCACTCGATTTTTGTCCCCCTGTAGACCTCAATTTCGGAGACTACCTGAGGGCGTTGATTACGGCCGACTATGAAGTAGCGCCCACGGATGAACTGCAATACCGGGTCGCAGTCGTCGAATCGTTTCGCAACTGGGGGATTTATCCCGGCAACATGTTGACGCTGTCGCCTGAATCCCTTCGTTGGCAAAAACCAGGGTTTCGAGAATCTGAAGATATCTTGAGTGAAGTGTTGCAAAGCGCTCGCCGGTTTGCCGACGAGTCCCGCTACCTCCGTTATAACAAGTCCTTTCCTGAGAGGATGCCGTTGCGCGAGCGGATGTTCCGCTTTTCACGCCTATGGCGCGGCAAACTCCATGACCTGCTGAAAGTTCGGATCAAGTCGGCCACCGACACGGAACGCGCAAGGCTTGGTGCGGACCTCGGGCTGGATTTTTCCACGGGTCGCGAGCCCTTTGAAATTCATTCGCTTCGTGTGACGGAGAAAATCGGTCCCGACAACGAGATGAAATGCCACTTGATTTTGGAACTGCTTCAACATCGCAATGAAATCGCGGAAGGAAATCCTTTCCGTTTTGTCGGCGGTTGCACACTCATCGTCGATGAGAAATCCCTGGAGGTGAAGTACTCCATTCGGAAGGACATCGCAAGCAAGACACGCCTGGCCAGGAGCAAAGCGGCCCTGGCTGCGTCGCAGGGTTTGCGGCCGGTATATCTTTCGGGAACGCCGTTCGTGGGGGCGGGCGAACGATTTGGCATTCTACACAAGTGTGGGGACAAAGACTGATATGGCTACGAAGAAGAATGCGACGAAAACCGTTACGGAGAGATTGCCGGCCAAGGCCCCTGACAGACTTGTGAGCGGTTCTCAGCCCCGGGACGCCGGTCGGGAAGATTGGAAGGTCCGAATTCGCATGTATCGCAAATGGCTGGGCGATTGCTTCCTGCTCACGTTTTGCGACGGAGACCAAAAGTCTCACATTATGATCGACTGTGGGGCGCTGTCCGGAACACCGGAAGGCAAGCAAAAGATAACCGAGGCCGTCGAGGACATTTTCAGGGAAACCGGCGGCAATTTGGCGGCGCTGGTCGTAACGCACGAGCACTGGGACCACGTGTCAGGTTTTTCGGATGCCATAGACTCTTTCAAGAAATTTTCAATCGGTGAGGTCTGGGCCGCCTGGACGGAAGATCCGAATCAGACAGTCGCCATGGAGAAAAAGAAACTCAATCAGCTCCTGTTCGACTCCGTGCAATCGGCGCTTCGCAGTTGGGGGGCGTCAGGGAGCGATGAGGACCAGGAGCGGGGTTCTGCTGTGGCTGAGATCATGCGCTTCATGCCGCCCGGAGGTCTTGCCGCCTTTTCCAAAAACACCGATGCGGCGATGACCAATGCGCTTTCTCTTGGCAAGCAAAGGCTTCTGAGTCCCGGAGATATAGTGGAGCCAGGGGAGGTTCCAGGCCTCCGCGTGTATGTACTCGGCCCTCCCGGGGACATCGGGGAGTTGCACACCATGACGGGGGAAGTCGGCAAGGACATGTACGGCTTTGCGCTCGGCTCATCGCAGATCGCCTGCACGGAAGCCTTCTTTTCGGCTGCCGCCGGCGAGGATGGCTCCCGGGACCCGGATCGTTTTGTGCCCTTTGAACCCTACCTTCATTGGGACGAAGCGACGTGGCTTAAGCAGGAGAAGTGGAGCGATCTGGCGAGGAGCTACAACGACGAACCCGAGCGGAAAATCGATCGAGACTGGCTCCATACCGCCGCCGAACTCGCCCTGCAACTGGACAGCTACACCAACAACACGAGTCTGGTTCTGGCGTTCGAACTGACGGACAGCAAAGAGGTGCTCCTATTCGTCGGGGACGCGCAAATGGGCAACTGGCTGTCCTGGGTGGGTATGAAGTTTTCCGAACCAAATGTCAGTGCCGCCGACCTGCTGTCACGCACCATATTCTACAAGGTCGGTCATCACGGGAGCCACAATGCGACGTTGGAGCAGGGAGGGCTGGAAGCCATGACATCCCCTAAGCTTGTCGCGGCCATTCCTGTCGATGAAGAATTCGCGCATCGTCCGAAGAGAGGATGCCCGAAGGGATGGGACATGCCAGCCGGTCCGCTGTTGGCTGCTTTGATGGAGAAAACGGCAGGCCGCGTGCTGCGCGGCGATTCCGATTTCCCCAAAGAGTCTTCCAATCCTGGAAAACTGTCGCCCGGGGACTGGAACGAATTCAAGCAAAACACCAACATTGAGGAACACTTCATCGAGTACTTTGTGCGGTAGCTTGAATGTCGTGGGGTACGCATGTACCGGAAATACCCATTCTGATGGTGGCGCCTCTAACTTGAAGGAGGCAGGTCATGGAACTTTCCGAAGAAGGACTTCAACTGATTGTTGATTATGAGGTAGGTGGAGGGAAAGCCTACTATGACAAGTTCTGCAAAAATCCAACTGTCCCCGACCCTCGGCACACCCAGAGCGGAGTAACCATTGGAATTGGTTGGGACTGCGGCCGGCATACTCCTGCCGAACTGGAGAACGAATGGAAAAAGTACCTGGAAGAGCAGGAGATTTCTTCCTTGGGAAAAGTCTGTGGCCTCAAGGGTATGAAAGCCTATAGGGCCTTGAAGTCTCTAGGCCGGATTGAAATCGGATGGGAAGCCGCCCTCAATCAATTCCTCACGTACACTATTTCCCGATATTGGCAGACTACGTGTAAGGCCTTTCCCGGCGTGGAAGAGGCCCCTCAACCGGTCCGGGAGGCTTTGCTCTCACTTATCTTCAATCGAGGCAGGGGAATGGATGGAGATAGACGGGTTGAAATGAGAGCGATAAGGGATTTGGTCGCTTCACGGTCCTGGAGCGGGATACCTGCAAAAATACGGGAAATGGAGCGCCTCTGGCCGGATACGAAAGGCCTTTTGGCTCGGAGAGAGGCGGAGGCGAAGTTCATAGAAGCCGGTCTGCGATCTGAAAAAGAGGCGTTCATTGCCTGATTTCGCCACCGGCACAGAGCTTTAGCTGGAGGAAACAATGGGCAGCTTGCAAGGCGTCGGGTTGGAGTTCGAGGAGACCATGACGGGCTGGGTCGGCATTGGGAAAAAAGATTATGCGGAAGGCGGAATAGCCGGCCAAAAAGAGTCCACGTCCGCCCGCATGGATATGAAGATCATAATCGACGACCTGGATTTTTTTATCAACATTTCAAATCATTACGCACGCCTTGAGGGAGTCTTCACCTTCAACCCGCTGGGAGGCGCGTTTGTCATCAGGGACGGCCGCTTCAACCTCTTTGTAATCGACCCGGCAAGCGGCGTGCGCCAGATGACCTATTCCTTTTTGTTCACCGGGGGCGACGGCAAGGACTACTATTTTCACGGGCACAAGGAGATCAAAGGCGATTCGAACTCCGGCGTCATTGAGGACATGACCACCCTGTTTTCCGATATCTACCAGGGAACGGACGAAAACGCTCCCCTTTATGGCAAAGGGCAGATCTTTTTTGCCCTCCGGGATTCGATCAATCTGATGGCTTCCCTGAGAGTTACGGGAACCACCCGTCCGGACCGCGCAATCCAGGCAAAACTCGCTTTCATGTCATTTGCCTGGGGCATAATCAGGCAAGAATACCTTCGGGATGTCAACCCCCTTTACGATACGGAATATGAAAACCTTGTCCTTTCCGGAAAGTTCTTGCTGAAGGGAGAGCCGCGGGATTTCTTTCTGGCTTCGGGGATTCACGAGAGGGATTTCCCCTGGGGAGACGGGGAGTTGTTCTGGGACGTTCTCCTGGCTGTCCGTGACGCCACGGGCGGGTACAAAAGATATGCGATCACGGATCGAGTGCTGGAGGGGCTAAAGCTAAACGTTGGACAGGGAACTTATCACTACACCGGACCCATATTCGAGTTGACGAATGGATATGCAACCTCCTTTTCCGATATTAGAAACCGGAAAGCCGATCTTGTCGAATGCCGGGCCGATTTTTCCATCCGTTTCAGGGCTGCCCCTTATGATATCACTCCGTTTCCGTTTCCTGTGGCAAACGACGTTCTGGCCAAGATGGCATCCGGACTCAAGTGGGCGCTCAGATCGATTTTGCCTTCGGAGCCCCTGTTGGGAATATTCATAACCCCGCATACCGTGACGGTCGATTCGGGATCGCTGAAAATAGGCAAAGGAGGTGAGGCGGCTGAATATACAATAGATACTTCCGCCACATTCGGTGAGGCTGAGAGGACCACCATGCGCAACGTCAAGGCGCCGACGATGCTGTACGGCTACATCTGCGCCCTCAGGCCGAAGGAGAAAACGGCGAGGGTGCAGATACACGCCAACTCGCTTCGCGACGAACGCCAGCGCCTGCTCAAAGACCAGATCGAAGCCGGGCTGGGAGCGCTGATTTCCCGAGTCGCGTCCAAAGAGATGCTTATGGAGGGGGGCACCCTGACTATCCGCAATCTCTGGCCGAATGATGATACCTCGGGGGATGCGGTCAAGCTGTTCGCGAAGGTTGGCGAACCGATCATTGAAATCAATAATGATCAATTCCCTACAGCGATTTTCCAGAGGCGAATCATCCAGGTCGAAGATCCATCGGGGGCACGATGCCTGGCCCTGGAGGAAGACATGGATCTGATGAGGCTGGAAGCTGAAAACTCGTCCAAAGAAGTAGTAGTGGCTTCCGTAAGAAATCCGGACAAGTTTGCAGCACTTGATGCGGTTCTTGAAAGAACAGGTTTCATGGACGTCGTGGCCAGGAGACTGAATGACTCGGGAAAGGCGAAAGCCGAATTCTCAATCGTGATAAAGCCCAATTTCATGTTTTCATACGATAAGTGCGATCGTACCACCTATACCGACCCGGAGCTTGTGGAACATCTGGTGAATGTGCTGAGCGGGAGCGGCTATCCAAATATCACGGTAGTAGAGGCGCAAAGCACCTACGGCCAATATTTCGATAAGAGAAGCGTCCTGGAGGTGGCCGAATACCTGGGGTTCTCTGTTGATGGCCGGAAGGGTTATAAGATGATCGACCTCACCGAGGACCAAAAAGAGCCGGAGTATCTGGGCCCTTATCTGGGCAGCCATCCTGTCCCTCTGACATGGAAAAATGCCGATCTCCGTCTCTCTTTTGCAAAAAACAAAACCCACGCCTACGCTTATTACAC
Source organism: Deltaproteobacteria bacterium (assembly GCA_021813685.1). GTDB lineage: Bacteria > Desulfobacterota > Syntrophobacteria > Syntrophobacterales > Syntrophobacteraceae > SbD1. Next base: position 23,729 of record JAKAJS010000201.1, read on the forward strand.
CCTTACGCTGAAAAACATCTACGGCGCGCTTCCCCTGGCCGATAAATTCCTGGAGTATCACACCGCAAGAGACATCTATCACACCACCATGGAATATCTGCAAGCCTATCCGGTCCATTACGGCCTCATCGACGCTCATCTGAGCGCGGACGGCCCCTTCGGAGTTTTTGCCGACTCCGAACCGAATGTCACTGAAACGATCCTGGGCGGAGAGGACCTGGTCGCCGTCGATTGGGTAGGGGCATCGAAAATGGGAATTCAGCCAAAGATCAGCGAGTATATGGAGCTTGCGGTAAAAACCTTCGGGAAGCCGAAAATCGAACTGATCGGGGACCGCAATCCCTATCGGCCCTGGCTGAATGTGCCCGCCGTGCTGAGCCTGTTCACTAATTTTGGACTCGATGCAAACCATTATTTTGGGAATCTAATATACATGGCCCTGGCATACATGGACGAAAGCCACTTTACCTACAAATCGGGCGATCCCTTCATGAAGGCTGCCCGTATGGCCCTTAGGCCTTTGCAGACGGCGGTTTTCTTACAGACTGGAGGAGAGCGAACCCTGGCGAACAAACTTGTCGGCAAATTCGAACGCTGGCTCGGAAGCCACTGAGAAGACGCATTGAGAACTCACATTTGGAGAAAGGAGAAGGAGGCGGGCCCGATTTTAGAGAACTTTTCAAAATGGCTACAGGTTCGGAGGATATCACTATGATGCCACGTCCTACAGACTATCCGGGACTCGTACGCATTCCCGGTCCGGCCATAGACGACTTATCGGTGCGTTTCGCCCGACTCTGCGACCGTGACAGGTTCGAGCCATCGAGTTGGGAGCACCATCCATTTTCCAAAAGCATCGCGTTTCCCGGATGGTGGGAAATCGATCTCGATCTGCTTGCCCTGCCTGATGGGGATTATGAATATGAATTCGTGGTGGATGGGAAGACCGTCGTTGCGGACCCTTATGCCGAGGAAATTACCCGCTTTGGCGGATATCGCGGAATCTTCACCATCGTTGCCGGGAAGCGGGTACGCAAGCCATTTCACTGGGATGGCGAGATGTCGCCCGGTGTCAGCCTGCCGCAAAATAACCGGATCGTGATTTTTGAGATGCCTATCAGGTGGATGTCCTCAGATCCGGCAGAGAACGCGCCTCTGGTAGAGCTGGGCACTTTTGACTCGGTTATATTCGAACATCTGGACGACCTGGCCGGCATGGGGGTCAACTGCATTGAACTGATGCCCGTTGAGGATTCGCCGCAGACCCTGAATTGGGGCTATGGAACGAGGTTTTTCTTTGCGCCGGATTATGATATCGGTACGCCGACGGAGATGAAGTTTTTCATCAAGACCTGTCATCGGCGCGGCATTCGTGTGTTGTTGGATGTGGTAATGAATATGTTTGCGCCACAATGCCCCCTGAGTGTGCTGGCGTCCCAATGGTTTTACGAGCCCGGCTCGGCGGGACGGCAGGATTGGGGACAAAACCTGTTTCGCTTTAACGCGCCTTCCTATGACGATTATTTTCCGGCCCGTGAATTCTTATGCGAGATGGCGGAGTTCTGGGTGTCCGAGTACCACGTCGACGGCTTTCGCATAGACGATTTCGTGGACATTAATAACTGGGATTTCGTCCAGCAGTTTCATGATCGAGCCACAGCCAGGAGTCAGGCTCTTTTCCCCGGGAAGCCGTTTCTCGTTGTGGCTGAGGATTCGAATCGCCGATTCGTGACCACCGGGAACGACGTCTTCAACCCCGGAGGACGTAAAGTCGTGGATGCGATATGGAACTTCGGCTATCGCGATGAAGTCCGGCGGCTTGTCTCAAACGGTATCGATACGACATGGGGGCAACCTTCCAGGTCGGATCGTGTGCACCACCTGATCTCCAAGGATGGGACCTGGAACGACTGGGACCATGCATTTGACGCCGGATATGCCGACATGGTCTGCTCCGTGGCCTACATTACCTCGCACGATGTCGCGGACGGACCCCGGCTGATGAATGTAGTTCTCGGTCCTGCGCTCCAAGCTGCCAACCTCGGTGACGGCGGTGTGCAGAGCGTCCGCAGCGCTGTCGACACAGCCGATACTTCCTTTACGCCGTTACTGCAAGCTGCGGTTCAGGCTGCTTTGCGAAGGGTTTTCAGCGCTTTCGTCATCCTGTTGACTTCTGTTGGAATTCCCATGTGGCTGGCCGGCGAGGAATTCGGGGATGTACACGATACGGATTATTACGATGTCAACGCAAAACAGCAGGACCCGGTACAATGGAACCGGGCGGCATTTCGCGGAAACGCCGCCCTTAGGGCAAATGTGGCCAAACTGATTGCCTTGAGAACGTCACATCCCGCCTTGCAGCGCAATGAAATCGAGTTTTTCTATTTTCATCCCCGGTTCGACGATAACGACAGTCCGCGAGTCTTTGCCTACTGTCGAAGCGGAGGCCGGCCCCCGGGCGGTTCCGGACAGGTGATCGTGATTGCCAACATGGGACCGCAGTCGTTTCCGAACTACGATGTGCCGGCCTGGCGGTGGGGCAATTCCGAGTTGGCGGAAATCGGCTATCCCAATGCCGCACCTGTCTTCAATCCGATCGCCGGAAATCTGTCTTTGTCACTCGGACCTTTCGAGGCCCGTGTCTTTACCACTTAGACTTTTGCGTGCAGGAAGAAACCGATGGAATCAGACAAAGAAATTGCCTTTGCCCTTGGCGGGCTGGCAGGAAATAACGCTCACGGCGCCGGCTTTTTGCAGGCGGCCATGGAGACGGGCATTGAACCCCGGATGATCTCCTGTAGTTCGGGACAGGTCCTGTGGGTTTATCGCTACCTGCTGGAAAAGGAGCGCAAGGCGCACGCACCCGACATGAGAAAGCTTCTGGAGGAAGACATCGGAAAAATGGTCACAACCAAGAGCTACGATGTCGATACGGCTCTCCTGTTCCTGTTCGGCAAGGCTGACGTTTATCGGCCGGCTTTCGGGGAGTTTGCTGCCGATCTCCTGAGGAACAGTGTGCGCTGTCTGGAGTCGATTTCCGTTCAATGGCCCAATGCGTTCGTCACCAAAGAATTGCTGGAATCGGTTCCAGGCCGTTTGCTCGTGCCCGAATTTCCGCAGAGCTTTTTCGACGATATCAGTAAAGCGTTCAACGATGAACAAAAAATAGGCATCGTGTTCAACAGCTTTGATCCCCTTAAGGGAACGGAGCTTGTGCATCTCAACGGGGCAGCGAGAGTGCTTGAAGCGGCCTCCACATCCAAATACCGCTGGAGAACGGACTATCGCGATATAACGTCGGATGCGGTAAGGGATGCTATAAGACTCTATCAGTACGGGTTCGACTACGGCGGCGGCGGGCATCTGGACGGCGCCTATTACAGGCAGGTTATGCTGAGCGAGTTGGCTTTCGCTACCGACATATTCGTCGCAAGGCCGATAAATTACTGCTGGATCGGTTCCGCCCTTCCAACAGGTCTTGCCGGCATTGAGGATTTGAAGACAAAAGTGGCTTTCAACGGATCGTACGCTGGAGAGCGTGATAAGATCAACCTTATAAACAAACTAATCGACGATAAAGTCCTGGCGAAACCTTACAAAAAGATCAACTTGGTTGAGATCGAGATAGAGCTCAAACGCGGGTATTTCGATTATATCTACGAGAGCCTTGACGTTTTCGATGCCGCTCGTAAATGCGCTCGGGAGAAGTTCCAGGAGTTTCGTGATCGTCGCCAACCGGTCCCGGAGTAAAACTCATCATAAAGGGTCAGGGCCAAGCGTCCAAAATTTACTACCTTAAGCCGGTTGTTCCCGAGCGTGCAGGGAGTGAGGAGTTGAACAGCATCTGGAAGGCAGGCGTTCGTTTCGCTGATTGCCTCGAAGAGAATGCCTCCCGGTAATTGGCTTAAGGCGCAGTCCACCATGATTGCTCCCGGTATTACGCCGGGGGAACCGGGAACAGGGCAGAAGAAGACCGGATGGTGCTGCAAAGGAGCTGCTGAAAGTAGCATCTAAAAATCCTGAAGCTGTCGTGGATGCTCTGAGTCCATGAGGTGGTCCTGCGGAGTCGATTTGCGGAAGGGGTATCCAAAGGGTCCGTCGTTGTGATACTCTGTACAAATGGGGACGCCGTCAGGCGCACAGGGTGAGTTGCAAACTGAGTTTTGCCGGGCGCGGAGCGGGACCGGGAGCGATGCCGATGACGAGCCGCTACAGTAAGGGGAAGGAAGGCGAAAGGGTCGCTGCGGAATACCTTTCAACCTGCGGGCTAAAAATCGTCGAGAAAAACTTCCGGTGTCCGCTCGGAGAAATAGACCTGGTGGCAAGGGACGGAAAAACCATCGTGTTTGTCGAAGTACGGTCCAGGCAGGAGGGGGAGAGCTGCCGTCCCGAGGAGTCGATCACCCTGTATAAATTCAGACGCCTGACCCGGACGGCCCTGTGGTACATGAAGCAAAAGGGGCAGACCCGATTTCCCATGCGCTTTGATGTCGTGGCGGTGAGGTGGGGCGGCGAAAAACCCGACATAAACTGGATAGTCAATGCCTTTGAACCCCGATGATTCCCCGGAGGCGGGAAAACTCTACATTGTATCCACGCCGGTAGGAAATCTTGCAGATATTACGCTTAGAGCGCTCGAAACCCTTCGGGCGGTGGATCTGATAGCCGCCGAGGACACGCGCCGGACCCGAAAACTTCTTTCGTACTTCGAAATCCACAAACCCACGGTGAGCTATCACGAACACAACGCACGGACGCGCGGTAGCGAACTGCTCGAAAAAATCGTTTCGGGCAAGAGCGTGGCGCTGGTAACCGATGCGGGGACGCCGTGCATATCGGACCCCGGATATCTGCTCGTAGAAGCGGCGCTTGCGCGCGGAATCGAACTGGTCGCCGTCCCCGGCCCAACGGCCCTCATATCCGCCCTGGTCGTATCGGGGCTCCCCACCCATCCCTTTGTTTTCCTGGGCTTTCCTCCGGCAAAGGGCGCGGAAAGACGACGGTTTTTCGAAAAATACGCAACCCTCGATATGACGCTCCTGCTGTACGAATCCCCGAATCGGCTCGAAAAGACCCTTAAAAGTATGGAAGAGGCTTGGGGTGACAGAAAAATGGCGGTCGCGCGCGAGCTTACCAAGCTGCACGAGGAGGTCTTCCGGGGGCGAATATCCGAAGCCTTGTCCCATTTCGCCGGCGAGGTGCGGGGTGAGATCGCCCTGGTGGTCGAGGGAGCCGCTGCGCAGACCTCGCAGGTTTTACGCGGCGAAGACACCTCTTTGAAATCTCCGGACTGGAAAGAAGAGCTAAAAGAGCTGCTTGCAGGCGGCCTTGCCGCCAGGGATGCAGTTCGGGAGATCTCACGCCGCAGAGACCTGCCGCGCAGAGCGGTCTATCAGGCTGTTTTGGAGATGAAGAAAAACGGGTGATCCCCCTGCTCATTAATCACCACTTGGCCGACATCTTGCATCTACCTGCTCGGGGCCGGGCGCCGAAAAGATGCGCAGTCCCGTAAAGAGAGCGAATGAGACTCTTGCAGGCGATGTGCCGAAGGGTCAAAAAAATGTCGGTGCCGAAGCGTTGAGGCGCGCTGTTGAAAAAGTGACCGGAGCAGTGAAGGGGGGAGCCGATGGAAATGGCGTTGTGGGAGAAGGGTTTCGAAGAGCGGTTCGATCAAAACTGGATCGCAAAGGGAGAAGAGGCGCTCGGGGAGGGTCATCATGCCGAGGCGGCGAACTATTTCACCAGGGCGATCGAGACAGATCCTTTCAGCGTCCGTGCCTACCTGAGGCTAAGCGGCGCCTGCTGGGCGATGGGGAAAACCGAGGAGTGCCTCAATGCGCTGCTAAAGGCGCTCGAACTCGATCCCGGAGACAGGGAGACGGTGTTGGAGTGCGTGCGTGTCTTTTCTGCGCTCGGCAAAGAGGAGTTCGCAAAAGAGGTGCTGGAGACCTATCTGGGCAGAAACCCGTATGATGCGGAGATTCGCTCCCGGCTCGAACTGCTTTCGAAGCGCGCCGAACGGGGCGATGCATCCGGGGCTGCGGAATTTTTCAACAAACACGGCGAGCTTCAGTTCGAGCGGGGAAACATCGGGCACGCTACGGCATGCTTTGAGATGGCCATCGGGGAAGACCCCCTGATGGGCGAAGCGTACAATAATCTCGGGGTGATCGAGCTGGAGAGCGGAAAGATTACCGAGGCGCTGAAAAATTTTCATAAGGCGCTGGAATTAAAACCCGAAGATGGCGAGATTCTCTCCAACAGCGCCCGGGGTCTCGCATTGGCGGACCAGGTCGATCTGGCCATTGATGCCTACCGGGAATATTTACGTCGATTTCCCAAGGACTTCAACGCGTGGGAGGAATTCGAGTCCCTCATCCGGAAAAGCGTCGGGTTTGCGTGGAGACCCGAAGGGTTGTCAAACGGGGTGGCCGGGATCTACCGGCATGCCGCCGAGGAGCTGTGGAGGGCGGGGGACTTGACGGGGGCCTCCGAAGCCGTTGAAAGGGCTCTGAGGCTCGAGCCCGATTCGCCTGACTCCCTCTACGTGCTTGCCTGCCTGCACAGTTCCATCGGGCAAAAGGAGGAGGCTCGCAAGGTGCTGGAGGCCGCGCTTGCGCTCGATCCGGCACACGCCTCCTGTTCGCAGATGCTTCAGACCCTGGACGGCGGGCAGGCGGGTTGATTCGACCCGCGGACCACAATTCCGGAAAACAAAGGGTGGTGAGGGTTACTCATGACGAAATCCCCCGGTCTTTCGGTCTGCATGATCGTAAAGAACGAGTCGGCCAATATTGCGGACGCGCTCGCCTGTTTTACCCCTTTCGCCGATGAACTGATCGTTGTCGATACCGGTTCGAGCGATAATACGAAGGAAATTGCCGCCCGGTTCACACCGCGGGTCTATGACTTCGAGTGGATTGACGATTTTGCCGCTGCAAGAAATTTCGCCTTATCCAAGGCGAGCAGAAGTTATCATCTCTGGGTGGATGCCGACGACCGGTTCGATGAAGAAAATCAGCGCCGGATCGAATCGTTGAAATCCGACTTTGACGGCAAAAAGGCCTTTTACTTCATCCTGGAAAACCGCCAGGAGGGAATGGCGCCTACCTCCTGCCGACAATTGAGGTGTTTTCCGATTGCCGAGGGCATCCGGTTCGAGCGGCGAATCCATGAACAGGCATTCCAAAGCGTAATGAAGGCCGGTATCGAGATGGCATTCCCGGATATCGTAGTCACCCACATCGGCTACATGACCCGGGAGATTCGGATGGCGAAGGCAAAGCGCAACCTGGAGATAATGGAACGGCAGAGAGCTGAGGGAGAAGAAGACGGAGGCCTCCTGTTTTTTCTCGCTCTTACCTATGCGCCGCTCGAACGCGGAGAGGAGGCCATGGAGTGCATGACGGGAGCCCTGGAGTGCTTTGAGAAGGAAAGCTACAATCACCATCTCATTCCCGAGGCTTACCTCTTTCTGGCCAAACTCTCTATGGAGATGGGTGACTACGATACGAGCCTTCGAAATCTTGCCGCGCTGGGGAGCCTTGCAGGCGGAAACCCTCTCTACAACTACCATATGGGTATTCTGTACCAGCGGATGGGCAGGCATCGTCTGGCTGTCCAAGCCCTGAAGGAGGTTTGCGGGAAAAGATATGTCCCCAATCTATTCCCCACTCAGCCTCTGCCCAATGAGACCGAGGTGCATCTCCACATAGCGTATAGCCTGTGTTGCATGAACGAGCAGAAGGCGGCCCTGGAACTGATAGACTCCTCGGCCGCGGGACGGGGCAGGAGTTGGGAATGGATGGCCACCAAAGCTTTTTCCTACGAGAACCTGGGGCTTGCCCACATCGCCTACGAGCAGGCGCTTCGCCTCGGAGAGCTTGAACCGGTAAGTTGGGCCCGCCTTGGCGCCGTCTACAAGCTGCGGGGATATTCGCAGAAGGCCAGGGAATGCTTCGAGCGGGCGAGGATGAAAAAGGAATCATAATTTCCCCCCCCGCTTTACCGGTAACGTCTCCTCACCTGATTTCCCCTCCGCAATGTCGAGCCACCTGGAGAGGCAGTGGTCCAGAATTTCCTGGGCGCGCCGCACATCGAGTCTGTATTTTTCCGGAATGAACGCTACGGTGGGGGCATAGATCCCCTCGCTTTTGGAAAGAAACGGGCAGTCTTCGAGAAGCTCGTCCGAAAGATCTACCAGGCGGGAGAGCGACCTGGCAAGGGTTACGCTGCAGTCCCGGACAGGCACGTTTCCTGCCGTGCAGCAGTCGGCAAAGACTCGAAGTCCTTCGAATTCTTCGCTTTGCTCGAGGTTTTCCGGGTAAATCCCCTCTCTTCGCAGAAAGCCCGGGGGAGCGACGAGCGAGATTCTCAGTCTCCTGGCCGAAGAGTTTGTATACTCGAGCCTGATTTTGCGAAGCACATCCAGGAGCCGTTCCCTGCCGGGAGTAAATTCTCGAATGACGACTGTTCCAGCCGCGTTGCCAAGTTTTTGGGCCATCTCCTCCCGGGAGTCGGGCCGGACCAAAACGATGCAGTCGCTATCTTCCGAACAAAGATGGGAGCCGGGCAGATCGACGCCTGCGGCGCCGAAATCGTCGAGAAAGAGCACACGCAAGGTTTCAAATCGACTGGAGGCCGACTGGGCGAGCGCTCTTTCCGCGTGCTCCACGAAGACTCCTTCGAGGGCATCGATTTCTTCCTGCTCGATGAAGGCGACCTTCGAAGCCTGGACGATATCGTCCACAGCGATCACCTGGAGCATGTGACGGGAGTAGTCGAAGGGGTCGTGGCTGCTTTGCCACTGCTCAAAGGTAAGAATCTGGAGTTCCTTCTTCAATGCCTCCGGCAGCCTGTCTATCCCTTCGTTTCCGGTCAAATTCTCTTTTGGTATGATGAGCGTTTTGCACCCGGCGGCGTAGGCGGTTTCGAGTTTTACGGCCATGCCGCCTATGCCGGTGACCCGTCCCTGGGTATCGATCTCACCGGTTGCGGCCACATCGCGTCGGATTTTGCGCATGGAAAAAAGCGAGGCGAGCGCGAGCGCGATCGCAGCTCCTGCCGAAGGCCCATCCTTCTTGGTCGATCCGCCCATGAAGTGCAGGTGTACCGGAATGGACATGTCCGCCGAATCTATGGCCAGTTCTTTCGATAGATGCAGGATCGCCGTTGAGGCTACCTTGCGGCTTTCGTCCATGACGCGCTCGATGTTTCCCGTGGTGTGGAGCATGCTGAGATAGGATTGCCCCCCGTTTTTTTTGTCTGCGCCACCGCGCACCGGAGTCACCTGGATGGGGATAAGCGCCCCCACTCCCATTTCGAGATTAACGCCGAGAGCCATCATCTCCCCGATGCGATCGTCTTCGTTTATGAGGCGCTGGCGGTTGGGGGCATCGAGATATTTGCGTATCTTTGCGAGATCAAGCGTAGCGGAGGTTTTGCCCTGAATCATTATCTCCTTTCGCTGGGCGCGCAGGAAAAGCGTGCGCATGATGCGCTCGAGGTCCCGCACACCGGCCTCGGAGGTATAGTCGCGGATGAGGTGTCTCAGGATGTCGAGTTCCTCCTCGGGATCCAGTCCGACCTCTTCCCGGGCGATCATGTAGCGTTCCCGTATCCGTTCGATGAGAAACTCCCTGGCAATGGAGATCTTTTCGTCGACACTGTATCGGTCCAGAAAAATGACCTCGCATCGGTTCAGGATCGCTTCCGGGACCGTTTCCACCGTGTTGGCGGTCAGGATGAAATGAGAGTTGGATAGATCGATATCGACGGTGCTCTGGGTGTACTTGTCGTGAAACAGGTGGTTTTGCTCCGGGTCGAGTATCTCGAGCAGGGTGGCGATTGCGAACTTTTCGGTCTTGTCCGCCTCGTCCATGATGAACATGCCGTTCATGACGCCCATCTTGATCAGCCCCTGGACGATGAGGCCCGGTTTGGATCCTTCGTAGGTGAATCCGTAGCCCCGAATGTCGGCTTCGTCCTTCATGCCTCCCAGGGATATCTTGTGGTAGGGAATGCCCAGATTTCGGGCAATCGAGATGGCAAGGGATGTCTTGCCCACTCCCGGAGGACCGACGAAAAGAAGCGCGCTCCCCGTCCGATGCCACGATTTTCTCTCCGCTTCCTTAAAATGCTGATAGCGCCAGATCAGATTGGCGAAAAGATCCGAAATGATCTCCTTGGGTTTTTTCAACCCGTAATGCGAGCGGTTGAGTCCTTCGTCGAACTCTTCGGGCGATACCCAGATCTTTTTTATCTTCCCCCACGGGATGGAAAGCAGGGTCTCGATGAGTTCGGTATACTTGGCGCCGCTCTGCCCCGTTGCGTTCATTTTGTTTTTTTCGATCACTTCGATCACCGAATGGGGAATATCCGGGTCGGTTCGCGCCTCGTCAATGCGTTCCTTCAAGCTCTTGGACTGGAGAGGCGAAGCACCGGTTCCGGGTTGGGGCGATGTTTTCCACGGCCCTTGTCTATCGATGGTTTCTCCTGGTCGCACTAGCACCTCCAAATTGGTCTTGAATATCTCAAACAGTTCGGGGAGGGGGAGTTTCCCGTCCAGAACCGAGGATAGATCGAGTTCTTCGAAAAGCGAGCCGAGCCCCCGGCGGTCATGGAAAAGAGTGAATACGTGAAGGGCTTCCTGCGGGTCGTTCAGGACTGCGACGGCAAACAGCCGCAGTACCATCGTGAGCTCCGAGGTCTTTCTGGAAAGGGGTTGCCCGGGGAGCAGGCTTTTGCGGTATATGATGTCCAGGACCCGCGATTTCATCTCCGGGTCAAGGTCCGGAAACAGCTCGACGAGAAACCCCGCCGGCAATTCGCTGACGTAGCGGGCATAGGCGGCCGCCACCCTGCCCAGCCGGAAGCGGTACTGCTGGCCTCGCTCCGCCCGGCGGATCAGTTCGGCGTAATTTTTCCCGAACACGCCGCATTCGGGGTCTGCCAGCATTTCCAGGAGTGCCTCGTAGCCCTGCGGTTCTCTTTTCGCCCGGACCAGAGCAAACTCGATGTCTGTCTGGATGACCTCGAGTTCGCTTGCGTTGGGGGAAATCAGGTGCTCGAAATGATGCCTTATCAGGAACTCGCAAAGCTTCAAAAGCTTGAGCTGTTCTTCCTGGGCCGTATAATACGGGTGGGCGGAAAGAACGTGTGCCAGCCGGTCGAGCAGTCTTTCATGAATAAGGATGCTCCAGCCCTGCTTTTGCCTCAGGAGCAGGGCCGGAAGTCCGATCCTGCCCGCTTCGTCCTCCATGCGGCGAAAGACGACCGCGCGGCGCAGTTCCACGATCTGCGCAAGACTCACCCCCCTGTCGCTTCTGAAATACGAGAGGACGTTCTGGCCCAATAGGGTCTGCAGGGTCTGCAAAGCCATGTTCAAAGCCCTGTGCTCGGGGATGGGGAAATCGTTTAGAGTTTCACCGTCCAACTCGATAGAGAGCATGCCGGGACCTCCTCGTTTGCTCGAAGCCCAAATGTCCGGGTGTGTTGTTCACAGAAAAAATATAACACACCCTCTCCCGGTAGCCAGTGGCAGGCAGGAAATTGGTAGGAGGGAAGCGGGAAGCGGGAAGCAGGGAGCAGGAACGGGAAGAGGGAAGAGGGAAGGCGCCATCGGCGCCGGCTGTCCTTGTCAGGCGGGCTATGCCCGCCTGACAAGGATTCCTGTGGGGGTGCGGGGGGCACGGCTCCCCGCGTCTTTCGTCTTTCGCCTACTGGTTACCCAGCTCTTCGGAGCGCCTCGCGGCGGCTTCGACGCAATCGATGAGCGCACCCCGCACCGAGCAGGATTCGAGCACCTGCAGTCCGTGGATGGTCGTGCCGGCGGGGGAGGTTATCATGTCCTTGAGTTCCGCGGGATGTTTTCCGGTGGTTTCGAGCAGCCGGGTAGTTCCGGCGAAGGTTTGGACCACCAGGTCTTTGGCTGCCTGTCGGGGCAGTCCCATGAGCACGCCTGCGTCGATCATGGCTTCGATCATCAAGAGCACGTAGGCCGGTCCGCTTCCGCTAAGTCCCGTAACCGCATCCATCAATTTGTCGCCTATTTCGACCGCCTTGCCCACGGCGCGGAAAAGAGCCAGGCTCATTTCCATCTGCGCATCCGTTACCGCCTTGCCGCGCGAAAGGGCTGAAGCGGCCATCTGAACGAGTGCGGGCGTGTTGGGCATGACTCGTACGACGGCTGTTTTTTCCGGCAGTCGTTGTTCCAGGGTGGAAAGGGCCACTCCTGCGGCAATGGAGATGATGAGCGGTTTGTGCGCCAGGTGGCCCGAAAGGGAGTCCAAAACAGCGGAGATCGTCTGCGGCTTTACGGCAAGAAGGATTATATCGCTCGATCGGGCAAGAGCCGGAATGTCGCGCTGACCCTTTATTCCAAATTCCTTCTCCAGCAATTGGATGCGGGACTCCAGCACATCGAAAACAAAGACTCTTTCGGCAGAAAACAAAGAGGGGGCGATCAGACCCCGGATTAACGCCTCCGCCATGTTTCCGCCGCCAATGAACCCGATACTTCGATCCCTGAACATAATTATCCTTTCGCCTTCTCTGTTATAGTGTTTGCCCCGGGGGGGCACAGGCCACCCAACCTGATTAGCAGAGCATCACAGGGTTCGCAAGCGAAAGGAATTTTTCGCCGCCGTTTATACGATTTCTTTATCGGTTGTCTTCGAGCATAGTGTAATTACATTTTTGAGAACCCTGTGGAATTTTATATTCTTAACATCCGGGCAGGCATGTCGGATCGAATCGCTACTAAAGAGATGAGGGCAAAATCATGAATTTATTTTCCAAAGTAAGCCGTACAGCCGGAAAGAATTCCCCGCTGGAAGAAGAGGTGCGAAAACTCCCCGTCCCCGTCAATTCGGTTTTTCTTGGAAAAGACGGCAGGATAGAGCCGGCCGAATTCCGACAGACCGATATGACCCTGGGTTCCAAAGGACACGAAAGAATTGAGCAGGTCTTTCCCGAAACGAGCGCAAAGAACGGGAGCGCCATTCTGGAAGCGGTAGTTGCGGGCGGGTCGCGCGGGACGGCGGGCAAAAGAGTGGCCGTTCTTTTTTCCGGAGGTCCGGCGGCGGGGGGGCACAACGTGTTGGTGGGGCTTGCCGCGGTGCTGGGAAAGGACAACACACTTCTAGGGGTGAGGAAAGGACCGGGGGGGCTCGTAAAGGGTGATCTTTTCGAAATCGACCGGCGAAGTGTGAGTTCCATCATGAACATGGGCGGGTTTGATTTTTTGGGAACCGACCGAACGAAGATCAAGACGGCCGAGCAATTCGAAAAGGTAAAGCAGACGGTTGTAAAAAACAGACTGGACGGCCTCGTGGTGGTTGGAGGAGATGACTCCAATACGAACGCGGCCTTTATTGCCGAGCACCTGGAAAAAGAGGGCGTCCGCTGCAGCGTGATCGGGGTTCCCAAGACGATCGACGGGGATCTGGCCGCGGGCAAGTACCTGCCGATTCCCTTCGGCTTCGATACGGCTACCAAGATCTACGCGGAGCTTGTTGGAAACCTGACCCAGGACGCGGCATCGGCGGTCAAATACTACCATTTCGTAAAGCTCATGGGGCGCACGGCGAGCAAGATCACCCTGGAGGTGGCTCTCCAGACCAAACCTGCAGTTGCGCTCATCTCGGAGGAAATTGCCGAAAAGAACATGTCTCTTGAGGCAATCGTCGATCACATAGCCCGAATCATCACCCTGCGGCGCCTGAACGGCCTCAATCACGGAGTGATCCTGGTCCCCGAGGGGCTTGTGGAATTCATCCCGGAGATGGGGCGGCTCATAGCCGAACTGAACAAGGTGCTCGTCGAATATGCCACGGACATCGCCGATCTGCCTTCGCTCGAGCACAAACGGGAGTTCCTTTTCCCGCACCTTACGGCGCAATCGGCGCAGGTGATGGCTTCTCTTCCGCCCGATCTGCAGGAGACGCTCATTTTGGACCGCGACGATCACGGCAATGTAAAGGTCTCGCAAATCGAGACCGAAAAGCTGCTGATCGAAAAGATCCGCTATCGCCTCTCGGAGATGAAGAGGCATACCGACCGGTTTTTTGGCAGGGAAGAGGGCAAAATCGAGGCGAGCGCCCAGCAGGTGGAGGATTTCAAGAAGGTGAGCCTGTCCGTGCAATCCCATTTTCTGGGCTATGAGGGCAGATGCTCCAAGCCCAGCCGGTTCGATGCCGCTTTTACCTTTCAGCTGGGCATGGCCGCCGGTTCTTTGGTGCTCTCCGGGAAAACCGGCTACATGGCCGCGGTAACCGATTTTCACAAGGGGGGACGGGTGCTTGCCCTGCCTCTAACGGGGCTGATCAGCACCGAAATGCGAGGGGGAAAAGAGGAATTCGTAATCAAGAGGTCCCTTGTCGAACTTTCCTCCCCCTCATTTCGACTTTATGCCGAAAACAGGGACAGGTGGGCAAGGGAGGACTGCTTCAGCAGCCCGGGGGCCATCCAGTACTGGGGACCAACCTGCCGACAGGTTTCGATGCTGGTTGCCCTCGACCAGGAGTACCCGGATTTCGCGAGTTTTGATCTGGGTGAGGAAAAACAGGTATTGGTCGAGTGATTCAAGGAGGCAGCCATGCCCAACCGTCTTGCAGGCGAAAAGAGCCTTTACCTGCTCCAACACGCGGACAATCCGGTGGACTGGTATCCCTGGGGGAAGGAGGCCTTTGGCAAGGCCCGCCGGGAAGATAAGCCCATTTTCCTTTCGATCGGCTATTCGACCTGTCACTGGTGCCACGTGATGGAGCGCGAATCGTTCGAGGATACGCAAGTCGCCGAGGTGCTCAACCGCGATTTCGTCTCCAT
>JAKAJS010000070.1 GCA_021813685.1 Deltaproteobacteria bacterium
TCCACATAATCGAGGCAGCGGAAACCGACAGGCGATTATCAGCCAATCCCAAGGTGCACTTTTCTGATTTCCCGCTTATTTTGCTTCCCCACACTGGTCTTGGGTATCGATTCGACGATGAGCACCCTGTCGGGCACACCCCACTTCGAAATGGCGCCCTTTTCGACAAAAGGAGCGAAGGAAGCCTTGATATCCTCCTCGGAAACCTTTCCGCGATACTCTTCTTTCACGGTAACCAGAGCGCAGGGCCTTTCCCCCCAAACCTCGTCGGGCATCCCGATGACCGCCGCTTCGCTCACCGCCGGGTGAATCGTCAGGATATTTTCGATTTGCAGGGAGGAAATCCACTCTCCCCCCGTCTTTATCACGTCCTTGATGCGGTCCGAGACCTTCAGATAGCCGTCCAGATCGATCGAACCCACATCTCCGGTGTGCAGCCACCCTTTGGTCCAAAGCTCCTCCGAGCGTTTGGTCTCCTTGAGGTAGCCCTGAGTAAGCCAGGGGGTTCTGACAACGATCTCGCCCGTGCTCCTGCCGTCATGCGGGACGTCTCCCCCCTCCAGATCGACGATACGAATATCGACCAGGGGGATCGGAAGCCCCGTGCGGCAGCGAACGTCGGTCTGTTCATCTTCGCTCCACTCGAGCATGTGCGGCTTGAGGTGGGCGAGAGTCAAGACCGGGCAGGTCTCCGACATCCCGTAGCCCGAATAGATGTTGATGCCCTTTTTCCTGGCCGCCATGCAAAGCCCCTTGGGCAGGGCCGAGCCGCCTATGATCATCGACAACCCCGACAGATCCGTGGTGGCGCAGGCGGGGCTTCCGAGCAGCATGTGCAAAATGGTGGGAACGCAGTGGGTGAGGGTCACCCCTTCCTTGGCGATGAGCCCCAAAAGCGCCTCCGGCATGTAGCGCCCCGGATAGACCTGTTTTATCCCCATCATGGTGGCCAGGTAGGGGATGCCCCAGGCATGGACGTGGAACATGGGCGTTATGGGCATATAGACGTCGTTGGAGTTCATAGCGCGCTGGCAGCTCATGCCCATGGAAGCCGAAACCGAAAGGGTGTGAAGGACGAGCTGCCGGTGGCTGAAGCAGACCCCTTTGGGGTCGCCCGTGGTACCGGTAGTGTAAAACGTGGTAGCCATCGAGTTTTCGTCAAAATCCGGAAAATCGAACTCTTTGGAGCTCTTTTCCAGGAGCGCCTCGTAGTCGCCGGCCGTCTCGATGGCCGGTTGCGGCGCAGGCGAAACGTCGGATAAAACGACGACGGCTTTGACCGTTTTCATCGCACCGCGAAGTTTTTCCACCAGGGGCATAAATTCGGCGTTCACCAGGAGCACGTCGTCTTCCGCATGGTTAACGGTGTAGAGGACCTGCTCGGGGGAAAGCCGCACGTTTACCGTGTGCAGGACCGCCCCCATCATCGGAACGGCAAAAAAGCATTCGAGATACCTGTGGCTGTCCCAATCCATGACGCCTACGGTGTCGCCTTCGCGTACCCCCAGATCCTTCAAAACGTTTGCCAGTTGGCACAACCGAGTGTTGAACGTCATATAATCATAGCGTTTGACGTCCTTATAGACGATTTCGTTATGAGGTGAGCATCTGAGCGGGGTGTGCAACAGGTGCTTGATCAGCAGGGGATACTCGTAAGCTGACGGAGTCGGTTCGATCAGCTTCGTAGACATGGCTGTTTCCTCCTTGGGGTGAGAACCCGGTTACAGGCTGAAAAACACTTTCTGGAGCGTCTTTGCCGAAATGCCTGAAAGATCGAGATACATCGTCAACCCTCCGGTGAAAAAGGGCCACCCGGCGCCCATGATCATCGCCAGATCGATTTCCTTGGTACCCGCCACGAGCTTTTCTCCCAGTATCAGGTCGGTTTCCTTCGCCAGTGAGGTGAGCGCAATCTCGCGAATCTCCTCGGGCCGGAAGGTTTTATTGCCCTCCCTCACCCAGAGCTTTTCCACCTCGGGATCGACCCGCCTGCCTTCGCCCTGCGCATAAATTCTTTTCTGCCCGGCCTCCACCAGCCGCTTGAGATTCTGACTGAGCGGGAACCGCGCACCAAACGCCTCGGTCAAGGTCTCGTTTACGTGCAGCGCAATCGGCAGCCCCGTCATTTCGAGCAGTTCAAAAGGCGCCATCGGCAGCCCCAGCCCCAGCATGGCGTCGTCGACTTCCTGGAAGCTCGCCCCCTGGTCCACCAAGGAGATACAGTCGCAAAGATTTCGAATGAGTACACGATTGACAAGAAAACCGGGCGAATCCTTGACCAGAATGCCCGTTTTTCTGAGCTTCTTTGCCAGGTCGAATGCGGTCGCAAGAGCAAGTTCTCCCGTTTTCTCACCTTTTATTATTTCAATCAAGGGCATAAGTGCAACGGGATTGAAAAAGTGAAATCCCACCACCCGCTCGGGATTTTTGAGCTCCGAGGCCATCTCGCCCACGCTGAGAGAAGAGGTGTTGGTGGCAAGCAGCGCCCCGGGCTTTAGTACCGACTCCGCTTCGGCAAACACCTTCTTTTTGACCGACATCTCCTCGAACACGGCCTCTATAACAAAATCGCAGTCGGCAAAGTCATTCATGTCGAGCGTGCCGCGAACGAGCCCGCCCAGGTAATTGGCACGGGCCGCAGAAATTTTGCCCTTCTCGGCGCTTTTGGCAAACTGGCCCCGAACGTAGGCCACGCCCTTGTCTATGAATTCCTGCTTCACGTCTTTCATGACAACGGGAAGCCCCAAACGGTGGATGAAAAGATGTGCCAACTGCGAAGCCATGAGTCCCGCCCCGAGTACGCCCACCTTGGAGATCTTCATCGGTTTTTCCGCCGGAACGCCTCGCGGCTTTTTGGCATGCCGGTTCACAAGGTCGAACGAATACATCGAGGCCTTGCACTGGCGGGTCTTCAAAAGATCGCCCAGGGCCTTGTTTTCTTCTTCAAACCCTTGCTCCAGATCCCGGGAACCCGCTCCCTGGATCAACTCCAGCGCGCGATAGGGCGCAGGAGCCGCCCCGTGTACCCGCGAATCGATATAGGCCCGCGCCTTGGCTGTCAGCCCCTCGATCCCGTCGAAGGAAACCGGCGCCCGTTCCACCTTCTCGGTACCCGCCACGATGCGCAGCAGAAAATTCATCGATTCGTCCAGAAACTCGGCTCCCTCGAAGAGTCTGTCGGCAAGCCCCATCTCAAAGGCTTCTTTTCCGCCGATCATCTTGTTTTGTTTCAAAGAGTTGTAGATGATGAGCTGGAGCGCCTTCTCCGGCCCTATCAGTTTGGGGGTCAGAGTGCATCCCCCCCAGCCCGGAACCAGGCCCAGGAAACACTCGGGAAACCCGATCATGCCAACACTTCGCGATACCGTTCGATATTTGCAGTAAAGTGCTACCTCGAGCCCCCCGCCCAGCGCCGCCCCGTTGATTGCGGCCAGGGTGGGAAAATCGAATTCCATGAGCCGCTTCATCGCGGTGTGGCCACCCTTTCCACTGGCATAGCCCTGGTCGAAGGTGGCAATAAAGGGGACCTGGCTCAAATCGGCCCCCGCCGCAAATACATAGGGCTTGCCGGTCAAAAGCAGCCCCTTCACCCCCGGCTCGGCTTTCACGCGATCCACGGCGCGCCCCAGAGAAACCAGCGCCCCCTCGCTGAAAACATTTGGTTTTTTATAATCCTCGCCGTTGTCCATCGTAAGGATCGCTATCTTTCCCACCGGCGACTCGTAGAACTGCGTATGAAAAATGGTAATCGGTTCGGCCATTTCAATTCACTCCAGTCAGTGATCAGTGAACAGTGATCGGTGATCGGTTAAAACGAACAGTGATCTCCGAGCAGTGATCAGTGATCGGTCAAAAATCGTCTGATGCTCTCGCTACGGCAGCATCCGGCTTCTTATTTTTCAGATACTTGATCAGACCCGTAGTCATTTTGCGCACGTCTTCCATTGCGCCTTCAATTTTGGCGGATCCGTCGGTGAACAGGAGTTCTTTGGACAGGATGTACTGGGTGTCAAGCTCTGCTATCGCTCCTAGTGCGACATAGAGGAATTGGATGAACTCCCTGTCGGTGTTTCTGGCTGCCCCTTCGGCTATGTTGCTTATGATCGATACGACCGAGCGCCTCATCTGCGAAACAAGTCCATAGACTTCGGACTTTGGAAAGGAGGCTGTTAGCTCGTAGACGTCTTTTGCTAGAGCCATCGCCCGCTTCCATGCCTCCAAATCTTTATGGCTGACCAACACAATCTCCCGTCCATCCACTGTTCACTGCTCACCGCTCACTGTTCACGCTCTTTCCCAAATCGCCGTTGCCCCCTGCCCCAGGCCGACGCACATGGTCGTCATGCCGTAGCGCAGTTCGGGACGTTCGGCGAACTGGTTGAGAAGATGAATCACAAGCCGTGGGCCCGAGGCCGCCAGAGGATGGCCGAAGGCGATCGCTCCGCCAAGCGGGTTCAGCCGCTCGTCATCGGGGAACTTCAACCCGAATTCCTTCATGAAGATGATGGCCTGAACGGCAAAAGCCTCGTTGAGTTCTATAAGCCCGATATCCTCCATGCTGAGGCCGGTATTTTTCAGAGCCTTTTTGGTGGCGGGGATCGGGCCGTAGCCCATGATCTCGGGCCTTACGCCCGCGTAGGCGTAGCCGGTGAGTTTGAGGCCGCCCTTCACCCCGAGTTCGGCCGCCTTCTCGGCGCTCATGAGCAGAACCGCCGAAGCGCCGTCATTCAGTCCGGAGGAATTGCCCGGAGTCACTTTTCCCTGGACGCGAAAAGGAGTCTTGAGGGTCGCTAGCCCCTCCATGGTGGTTTCCGGCCGGGGCTGCTGGTCGCGGTCGGCAACGATCCACCCCTCTTTGGTGTAGACCGTCATGGGAACGATCATCTTTTGAATCTTTCCCTCCGCATAGGCTTTGGCGGTCTTTGCCTGCGCGTGGACCGCATATTCATCGGCCATCTCCTTGGTGATCTCGGGAAAGAGATCGTGCAGGTTTTCGGCGGTTTTGCCCATAACCAGCGCGTCTTCGGATACGAGTTTTTCGGTCATGAACCGCGGGTTGGGGTCCGCCTGCGAGCCCATGGGATGACGCCCCATGTGCTCGACGCCTCCCGCAATCGCAACGTCGCAGGCGCCCATGGCGATTTCAGAGGCCGCCGTCGTTACCGCCGTAAGCCCGCCGGCACACATCCTGTCCACGGAAAATCCCGAGCAGCTCTCCGGCAAACCGGCAAGCAGCGCGCTCGTACGCCCGAGCGTCATTCCCTGGTCGCCTATCTGTGTCGTTGCTCCCCAGACGTTTTCTTCCACCATCTCCGGGCTGACCTCGGGATTGCGGCGCATCAACTCCCGTATGACCCTCACGGCCATATCGTCTGCGCGGGTGAGCCAGAAACAGCCCTTCTCGCCCGCACGTCCGAATGCGGTTCTCACTCCGTCCACCACCACCACGTCTCTTGGTCTCATCGGTCCACTCTCCTTGTAAATAAGGGGAGAAGTCGGAGGCATTGCTTCCGACTTCCAGCGTACTTTCTCTATCGTTATGGCCCCGCCGCCGCCAAAGGCAGCGGCGCTCTCGGCCTGGCGACCTGTCTGCGGCGACACGCCGCCGACACGCCGCCCGCCGCCGTTAGTCTGCTGCAAATCCCATCTCGGGCAATTCGAGGGCGGATTTGTCGTCGTTCATTATCCCTCTGGCCTTCCCGCCCGCCTGGGTGAGAACCTGGTTGATAAAGAAACGGGCAGAGGCGATTTTTCCGAAATAGAATGCGGCGGTGCGGTTCTCGCGCACGACCCTGCCCTGCGAGGCTTCGTCCTTGGCGCCCTGTTCCCGGTAGATCTCCTCGAGGCGCTTTGAGGCAATGCCTGCCTGCCAGAGGAGCAAAAAGCCGATCACCACATCTCCGAAAAGATCCAGGTAAGGCTTTGCGTAAAGGATCGGAACGTTGAAATCCTCGGTAATGCTTTTCATGGCAAAGAATTTCGTGAGCTGCACGAGGTGTTCCTGCGCTTCGTCGTAAATCTTGACGAGGTCGCGCAGGCTGAATTCCTCGCGTACCCCGGCCAGGATTTTGCCCGCCGCCTTGATAGCATTTTTCAAAAGCAGCCCCTGTTTTATCGCAAGCTTTCGCCCCACGAGATCGAGCGCCTGGATCCCGTTTGTCCCCTCGTAGAGCGAGGCGATCTTGCAGTCGCGCATCTGCTGCTCGACAGGATATTCCTGGATGTATCCGTACCCGCCGTAGACCTGGATCGCCGTCTCGCACACCTTGAACCCGAGATCGCTTCCCACCGATTTGCAGATCGGAATCAAAAGATCCACATATCCCTGGAAGAGCTGTTTTTCCTCCTCGTTTTCCGAGGAGCGCACCCGATCGGCGCAGTAGGCGGTGGTGTAGAGAAGAGCCCGCAGCCCCTCGGTGCTGCTCTTCATGAACATCAGCATGCGTCGTACATCCGGGTGCTGAATGATCGGCACCCGGGGCGCATCCGCGTCTTTCATTCTTTCGATCGAGGAGCCCTGGACCCGCTCCTTCGCGTAGCGCAGCGCGTGCAGATAGGAGGCGCTCGCATGACAGAGCCCCTGCATGCCGACGAAGAGCCGGGCTTCGTTCATCATATCGAACATGATGCGCATGCCCTGGTTTTCCTGGCCCATCAGATACCCGGTGCACCTGGAGTTTTCCCCGAAGTTCAGAACGCAGGTGGCCGAGCCGTGAATGCCCATCTTGTGTTCGATCCCCGCACAGGCCACGTCGTTATCGACCAGTTCCCCCTTTTCGTTTACCAAAAGCCTCGGGACCAGAAAAATGGAGATCCCGCGGGTGCCCGCGGGCGCCCCCTCGATCCGGGCAAGCACCATGTGAATGATGTTTCCGGTAAGATCGTGCATCCCGGAGGAGATGAACATCTTCTGGCCGCTGATCGCGTAGGTGCCGTCAGACTTCCGGGAGGCTTTGGTTCTCAAGTTTCCGACATCGCTTCCCGCGCCCGGTTCGGTCAGGCACATGGTCCCCGACCATTCGCCGGCGAACATCTTTTCCATGTAGATTTCCTGAAGTTCGGGCGTCCCGTACTCCTGCAGAAGCCTCGCGGACCCGTGGGTCAGCCCCGGATACATGAGAAGGGCCCAGTTGGCCGCGCCAATCATCTCGATGCAGGCGTTGGTCAAGGAGACCGGCAGCCCCTGGCCCCCGACCTCCGGGGAGTCGGACATCGCGAGCCATCCCCCCTCCCGGTACAGCCGGTAGGGCTCGTGGAACTCTTCGGGCACCTTCACCTGTCCGTTTTCAAACCGGCAACCCTTCTCGTCTCCCACCTTGTTTGTGGGATAGAAAGCCTTCTCGGCCAGCTTGGCGGCCTCGCTGTAGACCATATCGAAGGTTTCCCGCGAAAACTCGGAATACATCGGCTGCTTGCACAGTTTCTCGTCAATTCCCAGTTGTTCATACAGGACAAACTTCGCATCTTTTTCATCAACGAGCAGACTCATCCCTATCTCCTTCTATTTCACTCTGTCACCGGCCCCGAGACCCGCCCCGGCGCCGGCATCGGTTCCCGGCCCAATGCCATTTACAAAAAGATCGACCAACTGGTCGGCAAACGAAACCAGATTGTATTTCATGCCCGACATCACCCACGTCGACACCACCTCGTCGAGTGTTCCGAAAATGAAGTGGGTGACAAGCCCCGCGGAAATCCCGCTTCGAAAACTGCCCTCCCTGCGCCCCTTTGCCACGATTTCCCGGATCAGGTTGAGGTATTGCTGCAGCCCGCCCTTCACCT
>JAKAJS010000213.1 GCA_021813685.1 Deltaproteobacteria bacterium
GAAAACCTCAAGGTGAAGGCCTGTTCCATCAGGCTCGCAAATCCGGGGAGCAAAAGTCTGAACGTCGTCTGCTCCAAAGGCCTCTCCGAGGAGTACCTCAAAAAGGGCCCGGTCGCTTCCGACCAGAGCATTGCAGCGACGATGACGGGCGAGGTGGTCTGGATCGAAGACGCCCGGCGCGACTCCAGGGCGCAATATCCCGGGGCGGCCGAAAAAGAGGGAATCGCCTCCATTCTCTCCGTTCCCATGCTCCTGGAGGAGGAGGTCATAGGAGCCGTACGCCTCTATACCTCTTCGCCCCGCAGGTTCACCGATTTTGAAATCGAGTTCGTTCAGTCAATGGCCGAGTTCGGGGCGATCGCCCTGGAAAACGCAAGGCTTCACCGAAACCTTCAGGATGACTACAAGGCCGTAATCGAAGACATACAGCTGTTTCGAGGCTATACCAGCGGTCTTTGATTGCGGCTGGCGCCGCTGCCAGGTGGCCTGGCCCCTCCGGGCGGTGGGACCGCCCCCCGGATCGCCTGGCCCTTCCGCACTGCCAATTCTGCAACCGTCATGGCGCCGCCACAGAAGGCGGCGGTGCTTTCGGCCTCGCTGCCCTCTTGGAGACGACTCACCGCCCAGTTGAAAAAGCCCCCCCGTAATTCTTACCTTATTTCCATTAGATAGTGTCCATCCGGAAACCATGGAATGCGTCGGTCGCTTCGAACCCCGGTCCCCCTTTGACAAAGGGGGATATAGGGGAGTTTTCTCAGAAAATCAGCTTGATACTGCGAGTCCGTGACTGACATGGGTTTTCGGATGGTGATCGAATAGTATTCAACGTTTCACGATTTCAAAGGAGCACCAGATGAAAATGCAATGGATTTGTTTTTCATTGTTTGCCGCAGTGGCGCTTGCCGTAGGGCCGCTTCCAGGAACCGGGCGCGTTGCCAATGCCGCAACGCCCGGGCAGCATAACGACAAAAAAGCAAAACCCGTCAGATTACAGCTAGCACAATACGAGCAGCAGCAAAGAGGCCCTGGAGAGTACCGTATTCGCGGGGAAATTCACCAACTGAGCCCGAGGGACAGAATCACGTTCGAGCGGCTGCGCGGAAGAGAAAGGGACTTGGCGATGAGGCTGCCGCCTCCGCAACTGCATGCATTCCTGCGGTTGAACTACCGAGAAAGGCGCGTGTTCATCGCGCTTCCCCATTGGGAACAGGTTGCTTTCCTGGACCTTACGCCACGTGAAAGAGACTGGTTCGTTACCCTGCCGCCGGAACAACGAGTGGCCTTCCTCTATCTCAGCCCGGTACAAATGAGAGAGTTCATAGCCCTTGAGCCCGTCCAGAGGCAGGAAGTGATTGCTCTTCCCTCCGCCGAGTATTACGCCTTCTTCAGCCTCGCACCCGCAGAGAGGAATCATTTCTTTGCTCTAAGCCCTCATGAAAGGCATGGGTTTATCAGTTCCAGAGAACGAGCGCCCCGTGAAGCCGAACAAGGTCAACCGCAACAGGGAAAACCTGAAGTTAACGCACCGGCGGGCAAAAAATCCCATCAGGCCCCGGCTATGAGGGAACGTGAACAAGGTCAACCGCAACAGGTAAAACCCGGAGCGAACGCACCGGAGGGGAAAACATCCCATCAGGCCCAGGCTCCGAGAGAGCGTGAAAGAGGCACGCATATGATGAAACCCGGCATGCAGGCCCCGGGCGCTGCTGCGCCTCGAAACGGAATCCGGCAGCATGAACAGATGACGCCCGGCTCTCAAGGAGATACTAATCCCTAGAGGGAATCGTTCATTCCTAGAAAAAGGCGCCGGGGGACCAGGATTTAGCCGTTAGAGTCATTTGCCGGGTCTTCCCGGCGCCGCTTCGTGTTCGTCATGCTGATACTTTTCCATCTTGGACACGAGATCTTCGCCATTCGGGCCCAGAATGCGCGTATAGTGATTGCACTCCTTCAAGGCCGCTCCGTGCCAGAAGTTCTCCCTGCGCTCGAGAGCAAACCGGTCAAAGAAAGAATCTACGGGACCGTAAGACTCCCGAATCGTATCGGTAAGAGCCATCTTCGGGTTCCCGCTCCGTTCGTAGTTCTTGAACAGCCTGACCATCAGATTGTTTTTCGGGCGTCCGCAGTTTCCGGACACGAAGTAGATCCAGAAAGGCAGAGCCATGTCTTGAGAGTCGTAGAGACCGAGCCCGGTATTTTTGAACATATCCTCAATTTTGCAGCTCCTGGTGACCCTGCCCCACACGTAGACCTCAGCCCATGCGGCAGTCCCTTCGATAAACCAGCGCATATTTTTTTGGGGCGCCCAGCGCGTTTTGTAGCCAAAGGCGTACTGGAGCTTGTGAAATAGCTCGTGCGCCGAAGTCGACTGCCGGATCGAAGGCATTTTCGACCAGACCGAGGAGTTCAACTGAATGGGGGCGCCGGGAGGATCGGCGTACGCATAGACGTCCAGGTGCAAAAAAACCACGCGTATCCTCGACTTACCAGGCGGCACATAGGGGGTTCGGCCGAACAGGGCGACGTACTTGTTCCAGGCATGTTCGAAATAACCGGCCGTTTTCTTGATTATCGCAGGGTCGCTTATGTTGTCGGCCGGGTCGGAACTCCGGTTGGTCCATTTGAAAACGAAATGGCGGGTTTGGAGTCGATTTTCGAATTTAGGCATGTCGGTTCGAGTCTCAGCCCAAGACTCCGCCGAAGCTACTCTCTGACCAAAGCAGATGCACGAGCAAAGAAATACGAGGAGCAAACGCGGGGCAAACCGGTTCCTGCATCCGGGAATCATTGTGGAACTCCATTGTAATAGGCAGAAATTAATGGGAAATTAAAAGTGCTTATATCCCGTCTGCCAGGAGCTTTCCACCTTTTTATTGTAAAGTCTGCCTGTTGGTGGGCTAGGCTTTTGCCCACCCGATCCGCACCTAAGTCGCGGACTGGACCGGATTCCCCCTTTTTCAAGGGGGGACTTGGGATCGAATCATCCGAGCGTGCTCCCCCCTCCCGGTATCATCGCAACTGCCCGAGGCAAACAGAGGTCACACAGTAGAGCGTGACGCCGATCGCGAGCGAAGTCCATATTCCGATGCGCTCGCACAGGAAAGAGACCGCACACACGTATAAGAGCCAGGCCGGGAAGCAATACGCAAGGCTCCTTGCATAGGTTATGACAGAATCCTTTCCGCCCGTTTTGAAGATAAGGAAAAAGGTCAATACCGTAAGGGACGGAAACATACTGACGAAGGCTGCGACAAACCCATGCCCCTTCGAACCGAAATAGGTGGTAAGAGACACCACAAGTCCACCCACAAGAAAATAGCCGAGAAATTGGAACATAGTTTCCCTTCACGCGCAGGTGAATTCGCTTTAGAAAGAAAAATGCAAAACAGCGGGGGAAGGTTGCCCCCGCGTTCTTTTGCGCCCTCCCGCCGGAGCGCTGTGCGATCATACTGAACACAGCCGAAGTTTGCACGTGAAAAGAGGCTTTACTGCCCGGTGACTCTGTACTAAAGTCTCGGCCCGTGTGCTGCGGTCGGGACGCGGTTTTCTTCCCGCTTCCCGCTCCTCGCTTCCCGCTTCTTCCAGCTTGAGGATGTCATGAAAAGTCCCGCTTTTTCCGTAACGTATCCGCCGCGCATCGAATTGGCGCAGCTTCCGACTCCTCTCATGCCCGTCAGCCGTTTCGGGAAAAAAATCGGGGTCGAGTTGTATATGAAACGCGACGACCTTACCGGCTCCGCTCTTTCGGGCAACAAGATCCGGAAGCTGGAATTCGTCATGGCCGATGCCCTGGCCAAGGGCTCCGACGTCGTGCTCACCTGCGGTGGCGCCCAATCGAATCACTGCCGCGCCACAGCGATTGCCGCAGCAAAGCTGGGCCTCAGATGCCGGCTGCTCCTGCGCACTGCCGACCCCTCCGCTCCGCCGCCGCCGGAGGCCAACATCCTGCTCGACCGCATGGCGGGGGCAGAGATTATTTGGATTACCCCCGAAGAGTACCGCAATCGGGGGGAGATTTTCGAACGTGAGGCCGAGGGGCTGAGAAATAAAGGTTTCAAGCCATACATCATTCCAGAGGGTGCTTCCGCTCCGTTCGGCGCATGGGGCTACATCCGGGCCGCCGAAGAACTGGCCGCGGACCTTGCCGCTTTCCCGACAAAACCCACCACCATCCTGCACGCCACAGGTTCGGGGGGCACCGCCGCAGGGCTCATTCTTGGCGCCCGTCTCTTCGGCATCAACGCAAGAATCGCTACCGTAAACGTTTGCGACGACCGAGCCTATTTTATCCGGGTCATCGGCGATATCTGCGAGAAGACGATCGAGCAGTTCGGCCTTCCCGTAGACTTCGACCGCTCGCGGGATATAGAGGTTATCGATGGCTATGTGGGACGAGGCTACGCGCTCTCTCGCCCCGAAGAACTCGCTCTTTTGTGCGAAGTGGCCCGGACGGAGGGGATTTTTCTAGACCCTGTCTATACCGGCAAAGCGTTTTACGGCATGGTCCGGGAGATCGAACGCTCGCCGGGTTCTCTCGGCGAGCGAATCGTCTTTCTTCATACTGGGGGAATCTTCGGGCTGTTTAGCAAGGTGGCCGAACTCGCGCCGCTGTTAAATGCCGGGTAAAGCCGGTAGCCCATCTCAATGGGAGAGGATTCTGCTCAGGAAGGCCCTGGCGCGCTCCGTCTCGGGATTTCTGAAAAACCCCTCCGGCGGGGCGATTTCGATGATCTGCCCTTCGTCCATGAACACAACACGGTGGGCAACTTCCCGGGCAAAACCCATCTCGTGGGTAACCACGATCATGGACATTCCACCTCCCGCCAGGCCCCGCATCACGTCCAGCACCTCGTTGATCATTTCCGGGTCCAGGGCCGAGGTCGGTTCATCGAAAAGCATGATCCTCGGCTGCATGCAAAGCCCTCTGGCGATGGCGACGCGCTGCTGCTGTCCGCCGGAAAGCTGAGCCGGAAAGGCGTCCGCCTTATCGCCCAGCCCTACCCTTTCCAGGATGCTTCGGCCCAGCTTCTCGGCTTCCTCTTTTTTGATCTTTCGCACCTTCATGGGGGCAAGAGTTATATTGGCCAGCGCCGTCATGTGCGGATACAGGTTGAACTGCTGGAAAACAAAGCCGATTTCAGCCCGCAGCCGCGTCAGATTGACTTTTTTGTCATGAACATCCACTCCGTCGACCACCAGGCTCCCGTTATGGATTTCCTCCAGACGATTGATGCAGCGAATGAGCGTACTCTTCCCCGAGCCGCTCGGCCCGCAAATCACCACCACTTCGCCCGGTGCGACGTGAAGATCGATGTTTTTCAAGACGTGCAGGTCGCCAAACCACTTGTTAACATTGGAAAAAGTAATCATGCGGGCTTTCCTGTTGCGCAAGGCTAAAGCTTTGTGGCAACCACCGTCATGTGCCGCTCCAGCCGGTTAGCCAGCCGGATCAGGGGGTAGCACACAACGAAGTAAAGGATTCCGACAAGACCGAACACCAGGATCCCCTGGGGAATACGCTGCACAGTCAGCCAACCGACTCGGGTCACATCCACCACCCCGATCACCGAGACGAGCGAAGAATCCTTGATGATGAGCACAAACTGCCCTACCAGGGGCGGCAGGATGGTGCGCATCGCCTGGGGCAAAACGACGTATCGGAGCCGCTGGAAAGACGACAGTCCCGAGGCTGTGGCCGCTTCTCGTTGTCCGTTTGGAACAGACTGGATGCCGCTCATGACTATCTCGCAGATGAAACAGGCCGCCTCGTTGCCCAAAGCCAGGACCGCTGCCGGGAATGCCCGAAGCGAGATCCCGAATTCGGGTAGAATGAAAAACACGATAAAAATCTGCACCAGAAAAGGGGTTCCGCGAATCAGGTCCACCCAGGCCCCGATCAGCCGCTTTACCGTCTTCTGATTGCCCGCCCGCAGGATTCCCAGCAAAAACCCCACAACCGTTCCGCCCAAAAGCGCCAGGGCGGATACCACCGTCGTCATCCACAAACCTCTGAGGAAAAACGGTATGGTCGGAAGAAGCTCTTTTAGGTAAAAACCCCACATGCGGCTTGCTCGTTTCCTAATAATTTCCCTGGAAGACCAGTCGCTTCTGACAGCTGCGGGAAATCGTCTTGAGTATGTAATAGATCAGCAGATAGAACGCGGCCGTGGTAAGAAACCCCTCGGCAGGCAGGAACCGGTCGGAACTCAACACCTCGCCCGCCCGGGTGAGTTCCACCACCGAGATGAGGGAAAGAAGCGAAGAATCCTTCACCAGCACAATGGCCTGTCCGAGCAGAGGGGGTATCGTCACACCCACCGCCTGGGGCAGCAGAATGTAGCGCAACCGCTGAAAATAGCTCAGCCCGGAGGAAACCCCCGCCTCGATCTGCCCCTGCGGGATCGAGAGCATGCCGGCACGGATGATCTCGGCCATATAGGCGCCGCTGTTGAGTGTCAGGGCGATGATGCCGGTGACGTGCTCGGAAAGATTTACCCCTAGAGACGGTAGACCGAAGTACAGAAAATAGAGTTGCGCCAGAAGAGGAGTCGACCGTATGACTTCGATATACATGCCGGAAAGTTTCGAGAGGGTCCGGGAGGAGCTCAGGCGCATCGAGCAGGCGATGATTCCCACAAGCAGCGCCCCGGCAAGGGAGGCCCCCGACAGCCAGAGGGTTGCTACAAAGCAATGCAAGTAAAAGGGCATGTAGCTCAGGATAACCCTGAAGTCGAACGTTTGAAGCATGTGCCTGTCCTGCCCCCCTCCCGGGCGCGGAGCGGGCCGCAAACAATCGCCGGCCCGCCCCGGAGCTCAAGTGCCTCTTACCGAGAAAACGCGATCAATGGTCCTTGGTCCAGGCCAGAGAATTCACCCAATAATCGAGAATTTTATCCAGATTGCCGTCGGCCTTCGAGTTGAGAAAAAACTGATTGATCACACGCAGAAGGTCGGGGGAATCATAGCGCACCGCAAAGCAGAGCGGCGTTTTGGTCAACTGACCGGGAAGCACCCGGAGGCTGTTGGGGGGAAAACTGGCCATCTGTCCGTACACGGCGGTCTTGTCGTTGACACCAAAGTCTGCGTGCCCCGAAAGAACCGCCTGAATCACCAGGGGACCGCCCCCCTTGTAAGCCTTTATCTTCGCATTGGGGAAATTCTTTCTGGCATCCGTCTCCCCGGTCGAACCCAAGAGTACGGCGATCGTAAGTCCGGGCTTCTTACAGTCCTTGAGGGTCTTTAGAGGGCTGTCGGCTTTCGTGAAAACCACACTGCCCGTATACACATAAGGAGTCGTAAATGCTACCTGCATCGCCCTTGGAATCGTGGGCGTCATGTCCGCCGCCAGCATGTCGGCTTTTTTGGAAAGAAGCGCAGGAATGATGCCGTCCCAGTCGTAATTTAAAAACTTGACCTTGACTCCCATTTCCTTGGCGAGCAGCTCACACAACTCGATCGCGGCCCCGGTCCTCTTTCCGTTCTTGTCGACGAAGCTGAACGGAGGGCCCTGGGTCTGGCAGGCGACAATGAGCTCTCCCCTTTTCTGAATCTCGCTCAAGGTGCTCGCATAGGCCGGCAGGGTCAAGGCAATCGCCATGACCACGGCCAGAGAAAGTGTCCACCATTTGTTCCATTTCATACCCGATTTCCTCCTCTTTTGCTGGTAATGGAAAAGAAAGAAAAGCCCAAAGAGCGGGGGAAGGTTTCCCCCGCACCCTCCGGGATTTCCGGATGGACACTATTCTAAAATTACGGTCTCCTCGTGTACTGCCAGACCCCGCTTGGAGAGTTCCGCCATGAAAGCTTCGTAGGGCACATCCGTGCAGGGACTGAGAAGTCCTTTGCGACCGATCCGTCCGTCCGCTATCATTTGCGCCACGATGCTGGCGGCGGAACTCACCCCCATGCTCATCGCGAAAAGTCCGGTCTCCAGATCCCGCTCGATCGCAAGAGAACTGGTCAACCGTTTCTTCCGTCCCCCCTGCACTCCTTCGAACACGTTGTACATGAGGGCGAGATCTTTTTCATCATCGCGGTACTGGATCTGCGGTCCGATCAGCTTACTCACAAACTGGATCGGGCTCACCGGAGCCCCCAGGCCGGCGACCGGGGTTTCCTCCAGAAACCCGAAGGCTTTCAGGGGCCTCCAGAACTCGCACCAGCCGGGCCAGCGCAGACTGTAGCGTCCCGTTTCGCGAATACTTTGCGTGACATGCAACAGATCGGTATAGAATACGGCGTCCCCGTTGGGGACGGCCTCCAGTTTGCCAAGGCCTGGAAAGTCAATCTGGTGGATCAGTTCGTTATCGTGCTGCTTTGCCCCGGGAATATGCACACGGCTGCCGTTGTGGATGAAAAACGACTCGCGCTTCTGGGTCATGAGCACCATGTCCCAGTTCCAGCTCACCTTGTAGCGCAAAGGATTGTCGCAGGCCCTCGCCTCCGGAATCCCCCCGCAATAGGAATTGAGGACATGCAGTTCATCGAATTGTTTGACCGCGTGTCCGTAAATGATCAGATCGATGCCCGGATCTAGGCCGCATTCCGGCATGATCGCGATGCCGGCCTGCCTTGCACGCTCATCGAGGCCTTCTGAGCGATGGCAGTAATTGGTGCTGACGACACTCACCCCGGCCGCAAGCGCTGCTTCGAAAACGCTGGCCATGAAGGGGGCCGGCAGCAGATCTACGACAACGTCGCTCTTGCGAATAACCTGCTCGATCCCGCTCCTGGAGGTTGCATCGAGCCTGACAAACTCGATCTTATTCAAATCGAGTCCGGATCGCACTGGGCCAGTCACCTCCGTAGCCTGATCGGCACAAAGGATTCGGGTAACGTCTTCGCTTCTGCTAAGATCCCGAAGTGCACCTTTGCCCTGCGCCCCCAAACCACCCAAAACGGCTACCTTCACTGCAAATCTCCTTTTTCTCCACGGAATAGAAGGCAATCTTCATTTTGTCAATAAATTAAATAGCTCTCATTGCGGTGGAGACCGGCATAGACCGGACGCACCTCCGTCATTATCTTTTAATGTATTGAATTAGCATTAAAAACGGTTTCAAGGAGGGTCTTAAATCATGTTGCTTTATTGGACTGTTGTTTTTTTGGTAGTGGCCATTATCGCGGGAATTTTGGGGTTCGCCGGCATCGCGGGGACTTCGGCCTGGATCGCCGAAGTTCTTTTCGTGATCTTTCTCGTCCTGTTCGTTGTTTCCCTGATCATGGGAAGAAGACGACCATTGACATAAACCCCGGATTTCGCTGTTCAATCGATCTGGCGAAAATATTACCGGTGCTGCGTCGCACGGGCCGCCAAGCCCGTACGACGCCATCCACAGACGTGCCGGGGCAATCTTATCGAGAAGTCCTGAGCTTTTCGCGCCAAAACCTCGACAGGATTACAGAATTTTACAGGATTTGGTTTCCGGAAAAACTCTGCTTTTCATCCTGTTAATCCTGTTCATCCTGTTCATCCTGAACCCTGCCTTCCCCGGATACGACCCGGGCATGATTTATCGCTACAACGAGCAAAACGCCTCCGATGACATTGCCCAAAAGAGTCGGCAGCATGAGGCTACCGAAATAATCCCCCCAGGAGGCGGCCCCGATGCCAACGGCATATAAAACGCTCACCGATCCTGCGATGATGCGTGAAAAATCCCCGATTCCGAGAAGAATCGACAAAAATCCTCCTTTCAGGGCCTTAAGACCCAACACGCGAAAGTTCTCCCGAACCCTCGGTGTGAATATATCGGTATGTCCGATTATCCAAGCAAAGATAAAGGCGCCGATCAAACTGGCGAAAAGCACGACTATCCACAGTCGCAGCGCCTGGAGAAACAGCTTCCGTGTCGGATTCCGATCACTTCGGGCGGTTTTAACGGCCCGCCGTCGGCAAGTTTTTCCGCCCCCTCTTCCCAACGCGAGTTTCTTCGCGCAAATACCAGCCATATCCAGTCGAAGCCATAGCGTCCAGCCCCAGCACCGGCATGGCGGTCCGCACGCTCAGCTCCTGCTTAGGAGGCCCAATGACTTGCCGAGCAGCGACATGATGGCTTTCGGGAGATCCCCTGGATTGGGTTATTGCGCTTACCCGGCCATGCAGATTCTTCTGGTTTTCTGCAAGGCAGCCGCGGCCGAGATAAGGGAGAGGTGGGTCAATGCCTGGGGAAAATTCCCCAGCATCTCGCCCGACCGGATATCGTACTCCTCGGAAAAAAGCCCCAGATCGTTTCCCATACGCAAGGCGCGTTCGAAGACGCCTTGGGCCTCCTCGGCGCGGCCCTGCCCGGCAAGACACTCCACTAACCAGAAGGTACAGGGCAGAAAAACTCCCTCCGATCCGGGCAGATTGTCGTCATGAGGAGCGTAGCGGCGCAGAAGCCCCCCCTCCTCGAGTTCCTGCCGTATCGCATCGGTAGTGCGGACCATGCGTTCGTCTCCATAGTCCACAAAATCGACACCGGGAAGCAGAAGCAGCGATGCATCCAGGATCTTGTGGTCGAAGGCCTGAACAAAGACTCCGCGGTCCGGCAGGTAGCCCCTGGTTTCAACTGCCTTTCGAACCGCATCGCGGTTCTCTTTCCACCGGTCGATGTCCACTTTTCGCCCCAACTCCTCGGCTAGCGCTATCCCGCGGTCGATCGCCGCCCAGCACATCACCTTCGAATAGACGAAGTGGCGAGGCTCGCCGCGCAGTTCCCAGATGCCTCGATCCGGCCGCTGCCAGGATGTGCAGGCGGCTTCGACCAGCCCGACAAGAAATTCCCAGTACTCATCGTCGGGGGATTTGCCCAGATGGTGCCACCGGTAAGCCAGATCGAGCAGATCGCCGTAGGTGTCCAGCTGCCTTTGGCTGCATGCGCAGTTACCCACCCGCACAGGTCGTGCCCCGCGATAGCCTTCGAGACCCTCCAGTTCGATTTCGGGGAAAAGCCGTTCGCCCCCGAGTCCGAAAAGTGTCTGGAGCTGGTCTGCGCTGCCCGCGACGCTTCTCTCTATAAATCGCCTGAACCCGTCGGCCTCTTTCACATATCCCAGCTGCACCAAAGATTTCACCGTAAAGCAGGAATCCCGGATCCAGGAAAAGCGATAATCCCAGTTCCTGTTCCCCCCGGGGTATTCGGGCAGCGAAGTGGTGGGCGCAGCCGCTATGGCCCCGGTCGGCGCATTGGTCAAAGCCCTCAGAACCATCGCCGAACGCTTGGTAATTTCCAGGTAGGGCCCGCCGAAACGCCCTCTGCGACACCAGCTGCGCCACCATTCGAGAGTCTCCTGCAGCCTGCTGTCCAATTCCCCGCTCTCGGGCACCTCATAGCCTGCCTCGATCTGTTCCGGCTCGCAGAATACGATGGACAACCACCCCCTGGAGCCTTCCGCAGTAACGCAAACCCCGAACAGGTTGTGCCTGTCTTTAAGTTCCAACTCCAGGTTGCCGGAAATGACCAGGCCGTTGCTGCCGCCTATGACCAGAAAATTACCCTTCGAATCTTTCCGTATCCAGGGCCTGATCACCCCGTAGTCGAAACGCGGTTGGATATCGATTTTCAAGGCAACCGCGCCTCTCACCCCCTGGATGGAACGAAGAAGCTGCCGGTGCGGGTGATTCCGGCCGCCCGCCCGCATGGTAAAACAGTCTATCACGCGAGCTTCACTCGCTCCGCAAACAAAGGTCGTCTCGAGAACCATCGACGATCCAAGATAGCGCCGGCTCACTCGGTGCTTGCTTACCGGCGCGATCCGGCAGTATCCGCCTCTTTCCCAATCGAGGATGCGGCCAAAACAGCTGGGAGAATCCATTCTCGGCATGCAACACCAATCGATCGAAGCCGATTTCGACACCAGCGCACACGAGTGGCTGTCGGCAATGAAGCCATAAGTCGAAATGGGCGGATAGCTACTCAAACTCAGGGGCTCGCGCGTTTCCACCAAGCTCTCCGATTTACCTTGCCGATTCATTCGCAACCGATGAGAGGAAGCGGGAAGCAGGAAGAGACGCACGCCCCGCAAACCTTTCATTGACTCGGGTACTCCCGGGGCAATATGAAGGACTGCTGTATTCCAAAGTGGGGAAGCCTTCCCGGACGAAACCCCGGGCGTCCACGTAATTCGAGGTTGCGCATTGAATGGGTAGATGTCAAGCCGCCGACTTGGACAGGATTACAGGATTTACAGGATTGGGATTTTTCGAAAGGATCGGATCTCCGGCAGGAATCTGCTCTTCATCCCGTCAATCCTGTAATCCTGTCCGAGTCCTTCGCCTTTGCCCCGGGAGGGACAAAACTTTAGACAGGATTACAGGATTTACAGGATTGGGATTTTTCGAAAGGATCGGATCTCCCACAGGAATCTGCTCTTCATCCTGTCAATCCTGTAATCCTGTCCGAGTCTTTCGCCTTTGCCCCGGGAGGGACAAAACTTTAGACAGGATTACAGGATTTACAGGATTGGGATTTTTCGAAAGGATCGGATCTCCGGCAGGAATCTGCTCTTCATCCCGTCAATCCTGTAATCCTGTCCGAGTCTTTCGCCTCTGCCCCGGGAGGGACAAAAACTTTAGACAGGATTGCAGGATTTACAGGATTGGGATTTTTCGAAAGGATCGGATCTCCCACAGGAATCTGCTCTTCATCCTGTCAATCCTGTTCCTCCTTGTAGATTTAGCGGAAAACAGCTATATTCCAGCGCTGCACAAGCTGTTGGCGATTCCTTCGCCCGCCGGTGCTTTACAGCGCGAATTCTTTCATGCGGAGATCCGATGGGCAGAGTAACTGTGACGTTTCAGCCCGAGTCTATCCAGGCTGAGGCGCAGTCAGGAGAGAAACTGATCGATGTAGCCGCCAGGGCGCACATTGATGTCAGTAATCTTTGTGGTGGTCAGGGTGTATGCGGCCGATGCCGGGTGAGAGTTCAAAAGGGCAGGCTCAGCCTTACCGATAAAGCCATCGGCAAGCTCAGCCGCAAAGAAATCGAGCAGGGGTACACACTTGCCTGCCAGGCGGAAATTCTCGATGAAAACGTCGAGGTCTGGGTCCCGCCCGAATCGACAACCGACGTCCAGATCCAAATCTCCGACTATCTCGTCTCCGCAGAAGAATCGGCGCCCGTTGCCGGCCACGATTACGAACCGGGCCCGATCGTCAGGCCTCTTTGCGAGAAATTCTACCTGGAGCTGCCTCCGCCTTCGATCGACGATTGCCTGTCGGATCTGGAGCGTGTCTACCGGGCGCTGCGCAAAAGTATCCCGGAATTTCCCTTTGTCCAGGCCCATTATTCCTGTCTCTGGGGCATGGCCGGACTCTTTCGCGGAAATGACTGGAAAGTCACTGCAACGGTCAATCTTCGCGACGCCGACTACCCCACGATAATCCGGCTAGAAGGCGGAGACACCACCTCGGCCAACCTGGGGATTGCGATCGATGTGGGGACCACCACGGTAGTTGCCCAGCTGATCGATCTGCGCACCGGGGAGATCCTGGGGGCCCAGGCCAGCCACAACTCCCAGGCGCGCTACGGCGAAGACGTCGTATCGCGCATGATTTTTGCCTGCGGTCCGGCGGGCATTGCCCCCCTCACCGAGGCCATAACCTTCACGATCAACTCGCTTATCGACTCGCTTGTCAAAAAACACAAGATTCGGCACAGGGACATCACCTCCATCGTGGCCGCCGGCAATACGGTCATGAGCCATCTGCTTCTGGGCATCGAACCGTGCAACATCCGATTGGCCCCCTACATTCCCGCGGCCGCCCGATTTCCGCAGTTTCTGGCCGAAGAAATCGGAATTAAAGCCAATCCTCAGGCTTTTTTGCATTGTGTGCCCTGCGTCAGCAGCTATGTGGGGGGCGACATTACCGCGGGCGTTTACGCGTGCGGAATGTACGAGCACGAGGAAATCAGCGCCCTCATCGATGTGGGCACCAACGGAGAGATCGTTATCGGAAACAGCGAATGGCTCGTGTGCTGTTCGGCTTCGGCGGGCCCTGCCTTTGAGGGTGCGGGCATAAAGTGCGGCACCAGAGCGATTCTGGGGGCCATTGAAAAGATCTCCATAGACGGCGACCGTGTCCGCTACGAAACCATCGGCAACCAGAAACCCCTGGGTGTTTGCGGCTCGGCGATAATCGACGGAATCGCCGAACTTCTTTCCTCCGGCATCATCGATCAGAGTGGAAAATTCATTCTTCTCGACCACCCAATGGTGCAGGTGGTCGATGACGTCCCGGAACTGATCGTTGCACCCGCAGGCGAGAGCGCCTCGGGGGAGCCCATCGTGATCACCGAGGACGACATCAGCAATCTCATCAAGACCAAGGGGGCAGTGTTGGCCGCGGTCCGAGTCCTTCTCAAGACCCTGGAGATGGACTTCATGGACCTGGAGAAGATCTACGTTGCGGGAGGCTTTGGTGCGCACCTCGACATCGAAAAGGCCATCTTTATCGGACTTCTGCCCGATATACCCAAGGAGCGGATCCGCTTCGTAGGAAACAGTTCACTTGCCGGCGCAAGACATGCCCTTTTATCCACCCGCGCATTCCATCGGATGGAAGAACTCGCCAACCGAATGACCTACATCGAGTTGAGCGTGCATCCCGATTTCATGAACGAGTTTGTCGCAGCCCTTTTTCTACCGCACACCGACGTCGAGCTCTTTCCCACGGTGACCGGGAAGTTGAAGGAAAGGCAAAACGGCCGCCCGGTCCAGTAGTGCATCGCATCCCCTTCGGGAGGTAACGGCATGACCATTCTGTTGATCCTGGCCTATCTTTTACTCATTTTCCCTTTCTGGACCTCTTTTACCACCTATTCCTTCTTCTGGTACGAAAATGCCTGGAAGGCCGGCAACTCGCCGGACGGCCAAAGGTTGGGAAGAGCGCTTCTGGTGGGCGTAATTTCCTCCATTGCAAGCGTCATTTTCATTCTCGCGACCTTCCCGCTCGGCTATTTTAAAAAACTCTGGAAGCCCGAATCGCCGATTGCCCCGGGGCCCGTTATCGTTCTTACCCACGGCCTCTACCACAATGCGAGCGCCTGGCTGCTCTTCTCAAGACATCTGCGCAAAGCCGGTTTCCAAAATATTTTCGTCCTGAACTACGGAAGTTTTTTCACCGATTTTGAAAAAACTTTCGAAAAATTCGCAACTTTTGCCTCCGAGGCCTCTCGCGCGGCGCCCGACCGCCCCTTCTATCTCATCGGCCACAGCCTGGGCGGACTTCTTTCCCGTGTCTATGCCGAAAGATCTATCGGCGGCCGCGCCCCGGCCGCTGTCATAACTCTTGGCAGTCCGCACCAGGGATCGAAACTCGCCGCTTTCGGGCCGGGAAAACTCGCCTCGAGCCTCCTTTACCGCGGGCCGCTTTTTACCAAAATCGAATCCGAAGCCGCCTCCATTCCCTGCCCCGGCTTCGCGCTCACTTCGCCGGTCGATAACATGGTGTTTCCACGCGAGGCCGAAAGGGTCCCCTATGAGGGGTGGGAGTATCACCAAACCCGTCCGTTGAGCCACACGGCGATGCTCTACTCAAGATCTGCCGCCAGGAAGGTGATCGAGATCATCCAGTCCCGGGAAGCGGGCCGGTAAGCCGAGCAGCCATTTCCTGCGCGAAAAAATCAGTGCGGGTCGGTTTCTTTTTACCCTTTGTTTGTTAAATTCCTGTTAAGGAAAATCGCCTTTCCGACCGATGTTTTTTTCCAAAGAGACCGTGGAGGTTGACTTACCGGGAGTTTGTATGCTAAGAGAGCCGCGAACTTTTACGAATAGAAGGGAAACCGCTTTGATACGGAGTGACGAAGAATCTTCTGCCATAACGCAGGAGTTCATAGTCGCCAACAGGCTGGGAATCCACGCTCGAGTCGCGGCTCAAATTGTCAAAGTCTCCTGCCGGTTTGAATCCGAAATTTCCATCGCCAAGAGTGATGCCGCTGCCAATGCAAAGAGCATCCTGGACGTCATGGCCCTTTTATGCCCTTACGGAAGCAAAGTCTTTGTCACCGCAAAAGGCCCGGATGCCGCGCAAGCTCTCAATGCCCTTGCTGCACTTTTTCAGACCAAGTTTGGCGAGTCGTGACGACTCCTTTCTCCGCCGGGAAAATAGTATACTACAAGAGCGCGTAGAGATATAACGTCAGCGCTAGGAAGAGCCGGCTAATCGATGAACGATCACTCCTCACTTACCATCAGGGGGATAGGGGCGGCGCCGGGAATCGCCATCGGAAAGGCGTTCCCGCTCGAACTCGGACACATCCCCGTACCGCACTACAGGCTTTTCGGCGATCAGGCCGTTCTCGATGAGTGCAAGCGGTTCGAGGAGGCCATCGCTGAGGCGGAATCAGACCTTGAGGCCATCAAGCGGAGCATCAAATCCGAGTTTAAGGATCACGCAAGACTTCTGGAGGTGCAGCAGATGATCCTGCGGGACCCCTCCATTTATGACGAATCACTCCGCCATATAAAAGAGGAGCGCACCAACGCCCAGCTCGCCGTTATCAAATCTCTGCGGAGAGCCAAAGAGCTTTTCAACAGCCTCAATAACGATGAATATGCCAAGAGCAGAATCGCAGACGTAAACGCCGCGGGAGACCGGGTGATCCGTATCCTGGCCGGCCAAAACCACACCAACCTCCAGGATATCCACGAACGCTCCGTAATTGTCGCCCATGATCTTTCGCCGGCCGACGCCATTCAGTTGCAGGCAGGCAGTACGCTCGGCATCGTCACCGAAATCGGGGGCAGCTTCTCCCACACCTCCATCGTCGCCCGCTCGATGGGGATTCCGGCCGTTACGGGCGTTGAAAAGGCCCTGCGCCTCATCTCCAGTAACGACCTCATCATTGTCGACGGCAGGACCGGAATCGTCATCATCAACCCGAGCGAAGCCGAACTGCAATTTTACGCCAACCGCCAGGACGAAATCGAGACATACCTCAAGCAGATCAGCAAGCATTCTCATCTGCCCGCTCAGACCTCGGACGGCCACAGGGTGAGCGCCGAGGCAAACATCGAGGCCCTCGAAGAGATCGTGGCGGCCAAGGACAACGGAGCCGAAGGCATCGGCCTCTACAGGACCGAATTTTTCTTCATGAACCGGATGGAACTCCCGGATGAAGAATCTCTCTACCGGGATTACCATGACCTGGCCGAACTCATGGCTCCCTCACCGGTCACCATCCGAACGCTCGACCTCGGGGCCGAAAAGCTCACGGCCTGGTGCCCGATGCTCGAGGAGGCAAATCCCGCCCTGGGGCTGCGCTCCATCCGGCTTTGCCTGCACTACAAGGAAGTGTTTAAAACCCAGCTCAGAGCCATTCTGCGGGCGAGCGCCGCCGCCCATAACATCCGGCTCATGCTTCCCCTGATCTCGGGCATGGATGAAATTTACGAGGCCAGGCGCATCGTGAGGGACCTCCAGGCGGAGCTTTCCAGAAAACGCATCCCCTTTGACAAGGATATGCCCTTCGGCGCCATGATCGAGGTCCCTTCCGCTGTGGCGATGGCGGATCTTCTGGCGCAGGAGGTCGATTTCTTTAGCATCGGCACAAACGACCTCATTCAGTACTCCATTGGAATAGACCGGTCGAACGAACATGTCGCCTATCTCTACAAACCTCTTCACCCGGGGGTCTTGCGGTTGATCAAACAGGCGGTGGATGCGGGCCATGAAGCCGGAATTCCGGTTGCGGTCTGCGGAGAGATGGCCGGAGAGCCCTTGTACGTGCCGATCCTTCTGGGCCTAAAAATCGATTCCTTCAGCATGAACCCCGTAGCGCTTCCCCGGGTGAAAAACCTTATCAGGCGCTCCTCGATGAAGGAATGCTGCCGGTTTGTAAACAAGGTGATTCGCATGAGAACTGCGCAGGAAATAGAGGAATCGGTGAGTAAGCTGGTGATGAGAAAATTCCCGGAAGAATTCCGAGTGTTCGATCCGAATTGGACCGCAAATGCGACGGCGAAAAAATCCGGTTCGTAACCCGGCCACCCGGCCGAAACTAATCCCGCCTCAGGCGGAATCAAAGCCGGCGAAGTTGCCGGCGCTATACATTAGAATTGCGAGGAACGGTTCTCCGATATGGCCAAGACCGAAAACAAGTCTGAAGGAATCAAATTGATCGCGCAGAACAAAAAGGCATGGCACGACTTTGAAATTGGTGAAAGGTTCGAAGCCGGCATCGTTTTGCTCGGAACCGAGGTCAAATCGCTTCGTGAAGGACGGGCCAACCTCAAGGACAGCTACGCCAGGGTAAAAAAAGACGAGGTCTTTCTCACCGGCCTCCACATCAGCCCCTATTCCCACGCCAGCTTCGACAACCACGACCCCGAACGGGTACGAAAGCTTCTTCTCCACAGGGCCGAGATCCGGAAACTGCTCGGGAAAACCCAGGAACGCGGCTTTTCGCTGGTCCCTCTGAGACTCTATTTCAAGGGGGGGAAGGCGAAAGTGGAAATCGCCCTTGCCCGGGGCAAAAAGGAATACGACAAGCGCGAATCGCTCAAAAGAAAAGAAGAAACCCGCGAGATGGACCGCATGAGAAAGCAGCGCAAACTGTCCTGATAGATCACAAAAGCGCGGCGGCTTTCGCCCTCTTCCCCCACGCCGCTACGCGTAGGTTGGGGTGAGCCCCGGGCGAACCCCAACAACATCGATCTCACGGCCGCAGCAGCACCTTTATCGCCCTGCGCTCGTCCATTGCGCGGTAGCCCTCCGCCACCTGCTCAAGAGGCAGGCTCAGGTCGAAGACCTTGCCCGGATATATCTTCCGGTTCCACACCAGATCGATCAACTCGGGCAGGAAGCGACGGACCGGAGCCGGACCGCCATGGAGGTGGACATGGGCGAAAAACAACTCCTGGCCGTTCAGCTCGACTCCGTGAGGAACACCTACATAGCCCACGTGACCGCCGGGACGCGTCGAACGGATCGCCTGCATCATCGCCTCCTGCGTTCCGACGCACTCCAGAACCGAGTCGGCGCCGACCCCATTGGTAAGCTCCCTGATCCTGCCAACCCCCTCCTCGCCGCGCTCACTTACAATGTCGGTTGCCCCGAACTCGCGGGCGAGATTCTGCCGTGTCTTGTGACGGCTCATTGCAATGACCCGCTCGCTCCCCATCTGTCTGGCGGCAAGCACCCCGAGAAGCCCTACCGCACCGTCGCCCACGACGACCACCGTTTTGCCGGGCTTCACACTGGCCGCTTCGGCGGCAAACCAGCCGGTGCCCATCACGTCGGAGAGAGTCAAAAGGCTCGGAATCAGCTCATCGGGAGGAATGCCGGGGGTGGCCACCAGGGTGCCGTCAGCGAGAGGCACCCGCAAAAGAGGCGCCTGCGCGCCGCCGACCAGTTCGCGCTGCTGACACGACGATTGGTAACCGATCCGGCAGGCGGCACATGTATTGTCAGAGGCGAAAAAAGACCCGATTACGAATTGGCCGGGTTTTACAGACGTGACCGCACTCCCGACTTCCTCGACCAAGCCGCAGTACTCATGTCCCATCGGAGTCGGCTTATCTACCGGCTGGATACCGCGGTAACGCCACAGATCCGACCCGCAAACACATGTGACCGAAAGCCTGAGCACAGCATCGGTCGGGTTGATGACAGCCGGCGCGTCCCGCTCCTCAAAACGCACATCCCGCGGACCGTAGAGAACGGTTGCTCGCATCTCTTCTCTCCTTTGGGCCTCTTAACGGCCGGTCATCTGCTCCATGTGTTCGGGATAGCGGCCGCCCTGGATATTGATTTCGGAGGAGACAGCATCGATTTCTCCGAGGTCCTCGGGGGTAAGCTCGACCTCGAGAGCTCCGAGATTTTCGTCCAACCGCGCGAGCTTTCGCGTGCCGGGGATTGGAACGATCCAGGGCTTTCGGGCAAGCAGCCAGGCCAAAGATATCTGGGCGGGGGTTGCATTTTTGCGTTGCCCGATTTTTTTAAGCTGATCGATCAGCACCCGATTCGCCTTCCGAGCTTCGGGAGTAAATCTCGGCACGGTGTTGCGAAAATCGGAGCCGTCAAAGGTAGTGTTTTCGTCGATTTTTCCCGTAAGAAAGCCCCTGCCCAGCGGACTGTACGGAACCAGAGCTATTCCGAATTCTTCAAGAACGGATAAGACTTCCGTTTCAGGGCGCCTCCACCATAGGGAGTATTCGCTTTGGACCGCCGTAACCGGCTGCACGGCGTGCGCGCGACGGATCGTTTGCGCCCCCGGCTCCGAGAGCCCGAAGTGTTTGACCTTCCCCTGCCCGATAAGTTCTTTTACCGCCCCGGCGACATCTTCAATGGGCACATCCGGATCGACACGATGCTGGTAAAATAGATCGATTGCATCGACCCGAAGACGCTTCAGCGACGCCTCGGCAACTTCCTTTATGTGATCTGGACGACTGTTGAGAGCCGGCGAGCCGACCTCGATATCGAATCCGAACTTGGTGGCGATAACCACCTGCCCACGGAAGGGAGCCAGGGCTTCGCCGACCAGTTCCTCGTTCGCGTACGGACCGTAGACTTCGGCAGTATCGAAGAAGGTGACGCCGCGCTCCACGGCCGCATGAATTAATGCGATCATCTCCCGTTTGTCCGGAGAAGGGCCATAGGCAAAACTCATCCCCATGCACCCAAGACCGAGGGCCGAGACTTCCAGATTACTGTTCCCCAGTTTTCGCTTCTGCATCGTTTCTCCTTCGGGGGTTTTTTTGCGATGATCATACTATAGGAATGAAAATACCGGGGCGCACCCGAAGTACGCAAAAGCGCGGGGGCTTTCGCCCCCACCCCCCCCACGCCGCTGCGCGGCTCAGTTGACGCTTCGGTTCGCATGAGCCGATCCCGGGGGGTGCGGGGGGCGACAGCCCCCGCGCTTTGTGATTCCTTCTTCCCGCTTCCCTCTTTCAGCGCCCTTCTTCCCGCACCACATCGATGATCGTCACCTCCGGCGGGGCGAGCACGCGAACGGGGGGGCCCCAGGACCCGGAGCCTCTGCTCGTGTAGAGGACCGATCCGTTTGAGAGATGATACGGGCCGTTTTGCAAAGGGTAATACAATCGGACGAAGTAGCGGAACGGAAACAACTGTCCGTAGTGCGTATGGCCGGAGAGCTGGAGGTCGAAACGAGCAGGATTTGTCACGGTCGGCTCCGGCCGGTGTTTGAGAAGAAGGGTGAACAGACCGTTATGTATGCCCCCGAGAATCTCTTTCTCATCCCTTTCGGGACCGGCTACCGGGTCATCGACTCCAACGACATTCAAGACGTCGCCGATTTTTTTCGCTTCTCCCCGCAGCACCGTAAATCCGAAGGATTTCTCGATTTCCATGGACTCCCGCAGCCCGGCGAAGACTTCATGGTTTCCCGTAATCGCGTATTTTCCAAACCTCGGGCGTATTTTCGAAAAAAGAGCGGCAACCGCCTCGGTTTTCTCCAGATGACCGTCGAGGAGATCTCCGGTGCTTACCAGAAGATCGGGCCTTTGCTCTTCCACTCGACGCAGGATTCTCTCCATGCGCTTTTCCCCGGCCGTGAGCCCCAGGTGCACATCGGAAATCTGCGCGATCCGCACCCGATCGATCCCCTGAGGCAGTTTGGCGGATTTCAGAACCACTCGTTCCACCCTAACAGACCTGGCCTCGAAATAACCATAAACATTTAGGAGCACCGCAGCGGCAAGTACGCAAATCGCGGTGGCGGGCCCGTTTGGCACCGGCAGGGAGAAACCGTCGACAAAGTTTGTCAGTCGCACGATCGCCCCTGCCAAATCGGCCAGAATCGACGCCCAGAAACAGTAGAAGATGAATCCGAGCCAGCAGTAGGCGGCGAAGGCGCAGAGGCTCGCCGCCCCGGAGCTGCCTGCCCGCTCGAGCAACCGGGCGCCGACGGGGGCGAAAATCATGAGGGCGAAAAACACCACCACCGCGACCCGCACCGGCGGACTCTCCGGGAGAAGCACTCTTATCCGCGAGTAAACCAGGGCGTGCAGGAGCGAATAGATCGAAAAGAAGATTACGAGGAATCGAGTCATCACGTTATATCGACCGGGCCGACAACCCGGAAGATCTCCTCTATTGAGGTTGCGCCCGAACAGACTTTGAGGGCGCCGGCGATATTCAACGGCGTCATTCCCTCTTTAACCGCCTGCTCCCTTATTTTTGACAGCTCACAATCGGCCCGTATAAGGCCCCGAACCGCAGGGCTCA
The DNA here is from genome assembly GCA_021813685.1 of Deltaproteobacteria bacterium. GTDB lineage: Bacteria > Desulfobacterota > Syntrophobacteria > Syntrophobacterales > Syntrophobacteraceae > SbD1. Next base: position 22,182 of record JAKAJS010000213.1, read on the forward strand.
CGATAAGCATCTCATAGATCCCCACTCTTCCCAGATAGCCCGTTTCCCGGCACTCCAGGCAACCCACGGGCCGGTAGGCGGGGCCGGTTCGCTCGACTTTCCACGGCCGGATCAGGGACTGCCATAACTCCTCGTCCACAGCGCCCTCCTTTCGGCAGTGGGGGCAAAGGGTGCGCGCCAGCCTCTGTGCGACAACCCCGAGCAGGGTAGCCCGCAGCAGGTAATGGGGCACCCCGATGTCGAGGAGCCTCACGATCGCCGATGGCGCATCGTTCGTATGCAGGGTGGAAAAGACCAGGTGCCCCGTCAGGGCAGCCTGCACCGCCATCTCTGCTGTCTCGAGGTCGCGGATCTCGCCCACCATGATAATATCAGGGTCCTGCCGCAGGAAAGTCCTCAGACCGGAGGCAAAATCAAGCCCGATCGCGCTGTGCACCTGCATCTGGTTGAATCTTGGCTCGACCATCTCGATAGGATCTTCGACCGTACAGACATTTATCTCCGGTTTGGCGAGATATTTCAGGGTCGAGTAGAGTGTCGTCGTCTTGCCCGAACCGGTCGGTCCTGTGACCAGGATAATGCCGTTGGGAGAACTGATCAGTTTTTTCCATTGCCGCAGCTCGATATCGGAAAAGCCCAGTTCCTCGAAGCTCCTCACGGTGACTTCGGGGTCGAAAATGCGCATGACCAGCTTTTCGCCAAAAACCGAGGGCATCGTGGAGAGGCGCAGTTCGATTTCGGCTCCCGAAATTCCCTTGGTCTTGATCCTGCCGTCCTGCGGACGCCGTTTCTCCGCAAGATCCATCCGACCAAGCACCTTGAGACGGCTGACTACCGCGCTCATGACCACCGTGGGCAGCTGGTAGACGGGGTGCAGGATTCCGTCGATGCGAAAACGCACATCGCTGTTGTCGCGACGCGGTTCCAGATGAATATCGCTTGCCCGCTGCTCGAATGCATACTGGAGCAGCCAGTCGACGATATTGACCACGTAGCGGTCGTTTGCATCCAGTTTGCCGGCCCGGCCGAGTTCGAGCATCTGCTCGAGATTCATCCCCGAGGCCTGAGGGGAGCCGTCAGCCCTTCCGAAGGCCCTCTTCACCGAATCGGTAAGCGCGTAAAATTCCAGCAGGTACCGGCTTATATCCTTCGGGTTGGAGACAACCCTGCGGACTTTTTTGTGTAACAGCCGCTCCAGCTCCTCTTCCCATTCGAAATGGAAAGGATCGGCCGTTGCGATTACAACGCGGTCTTCCATAACTTCGACCGGTAAAATTTTAAATCGCGACAGGTATGCATAGGAAACCAGGCCCGTGACCGCACGGACGTCGACCTTCAAGGGATCGATCTTGAGATACTCCAGCCCGGACTTTTTGGCCAGCCAGGCGACCAGAAACTCGAGAGTAACCGGTTCATTAGGCGGGGTAGCCCTCCGCACTCCCGCCTCCGATACAGCCACCAGGGGGTGTTCGGTAAGAGCGCTTTCGACCGATCGCGCTCTGGCGAGGATCTTTTTCGCATCGATTTCCACGACTATACCGTCTAAGACCAAATTGCCCAGGATGCTCCGAAGGCTCAATTCGATGGGTGTCCGGACGGGATGTCCCGCTTTCGGCCCTGTTCTCACAACACCCCTCCCCGTTTGAACGAAAAATTCGGCAAAAACTTCCTCCATCTTCCTTTCGGAACACCGGAAGGAAAAATTAACAGTTTATTCACGCTTCTGAAAGCAAATTCGAAGGCCTAAGCCCCCGCGCATTTTGAAACAAAAAAGCGCTTGACAAAAGAAGAGGTTGGCAATAAGCCTCAGGCGGCAATTGTGACCTGTTATTCACTATTTTAAGCAGAGGCTCTTCTTGTGACTCCTACTCCCCTGGTATCCATCGTATCCCCGTTTTATAACGAAGGCCAGGGAGTAGATCTCTACTATCGATCGGTAACCGAATTCATCGATAATTTCCCGCAAGCCCGTTTCGAAGTCATCTGCGTCGATGACGGCAGCCGTGACGACACGCTCACCCGCTTGAAAGATCTGGCTGCACGGGACGGGCGGTTTCGAGTCGTCGAGCTTTCCCGAAATTTCGGCAAGGAAGCAGCGCTCACCGCGGGGATCGATTTTGCCTGCGGGGAGGCTGTGATCCCGCTCGACGCCGATTTGCAGGACCCGCCCGAGCTCATTGCCGATATGATTTCCCAATGGCAGGCCGGAGCCGATGTCGTGGTCGCCAGGCGCAATGACCGAAGCGTAGACACTTTCCTCAAGCGAAAGAGCGCCGAATGGTTCTACCGGTTACACAATCGCATGTCTTCGCTCGCCATCCCGGAAAACGTCGGGGATTTCCGATTGATGGACCGGGCCGCAGTCGATGCCCTTAAACAATTGCCCGAACAAGAGCGCTTCATGAAGGGGTTATTCGCCTGGGTAGGCTTCAGAACTACCACACTCGAATATGTGAGGCGAGAGCGCTCTGTCGGAAAGAGTAAATTCTCCGGCTGGAAACTGTGGAATTTCGCCCTGGACGGGATCACCAGCTTCAGCACCATTCCACTGCGAATCTGGACCTACATCGGGCTCTTCATTGCGATGATGAGTCTTGCCTACGCTGCATTCATAGTCGCGCGAACTCTCATCACCGGCGTGGATGTGCCGGGGTACGCGTCTCTGATTGTGGTAATCCTTTTTTTGGGAAGCCTTCAGTTGATAAGTGTCGGAGTCCTTGGAGAATATATCGGGCGAATATACATCGAAAGCAAGAGACGCCCGAAGTACCTCGTCCGTAAGGTTTATGAAAAGAATCAATCATAAAAACTCGGATAACCAAAGGAAGCCGTGATCGCTGATTTCCATTTTCCTCTGCGGTCTCCACGACTCCGCGGTGGATCTGTTCGCTATGCGGCGCACCCCCCCGTTGACTTCGTTATGCGGCATGCCGTACGATTCGAACCGATTCGGAATTGGATCCTTTAGATATCCCCCAACGGTCGTTTTCAGACACATGTACAAATCAATGATTACCTTTGTATTATTCATTTATATTATTCATTGAGTTTCAGGAGGGAAACGGTGATGAACGCGACCGAGCAACTGCGGGCCGAGCATGAAGGCATTACGATCATGCTCGACGTATTGGAGAGGATCTGCGAAGAGATGTCTTCCGGCAAGCCTGGCAACCTTGAGCATCTGGAGCGGATCGTCGAATTTTTAAGCGTCTTTGCAGACAAATGTCACCACGGCAAAGAGGAGGATATCCTTTTTCCCGCCCTGGAAAAGAGCGGCATCCCCAGGGAGGGCGGCCCAATCGGGGTCATGTTGAGCGAGCACGACCACGGACGGGAAGAAATTCGGCTGATGCGAAAAGCCCTTGAAGGGCTGCGGGGTGGGCAGGATTCAAGTAAAGATTTTGTAAAGGCTGCCCGCGAGTACTGTGAGCTTCTGAGAAACCATATCCTCAAAGAAAATACCATCCTCTTCGTCATGGCCGAGAAAAACCTCACTGCGGATCAGCAGGAGCGCCTTTTCGAAGATTTCGAGACGATGGAGCGCGAAAAGATCGGCGAAGGCAGGCATGAGGCATTCCATCTACTGATAGACGAGCTCAAGGGAGTCTATTTATAGAATAACGATACTTTTCCTGCAAATTAGCTCTTGACACCGGGCGCCCAAAGGAGCATCTTTCCCCGCCGATGATATCCTCATTGCTCTCTCAAATGGAAACACAGGAAACACGATGCAACTCGACCTTAAGGGCGCTGCCGGCTTCTTTTCCGTGTCACAGAAAACCATCTCCCTCTGGATAAAGACGAAAAATCTCCCCTCCTACCAGGTAAACGGGCAATACTGGTTCAACCGGGCGGAACTCTTGGAATGGGCGACTGAGCAAAAAATCGCCCTGTCCGACCAGGCGCTCGAAGTCGAAGAGGGCCGGACTCCGGTTGGACTCGAGGAGGCGCTGCGGCTCGGGGGCATTTTTCATCAAATCGGGGGAACGGACAAAGCGTCGGTTCTGAGCGCTGTGGTCGACGTGATGAACCTTCCTCCGGCGCTTGACCGCATCACTTTCTGTCAATTACTGCTGGTGCGCGAATCTCTTGGTTCGACCGCGATAGGCGACGGCATAGCCATTCCGCATGCTCGCCACCCTATAGTGTTAAAGACGTTACACCCCACGGTGACCCTCTGCTTTCTCGAACACGCAATCGACTTCGGAGCAGACGACGGTCGGCCCGTGGACATTCTTTTCACGCTGGTGAGTCCTACGGTGCGAGCCCATCAGCACATGCTGGCCGAACTGGCCCATGCGCTAAAGGATTCCGGCTTCCGGTCCGTGCTCACGCGCAAAGCTTCCGCAGGGGAGATCCTGGAAGAGGCCAAACGGGTGAGGGAAAGAATTTCCGCCAACGCAACTCACTGATACACGCTGAGATCGAAAGTATTTTATGTTCCTCCTCCTCGTGGCAATAGGACTTCTTGTTTTCTTCGGGTTCACGGCGCTTCTTTCGGGAAGAAACGGCCAGGCGGCCAATCTTATCGGATCCTGTGGCGCTCTTCTCGGATGTCTTCTCGGTCTGATCCAACCCGTCCGCATTCTGTACACCGGCGGCGTGGAGCAATTCCAATGCGCGTGGAACGTGCCCTACGGTTCTTTTTTTGTACGACTCGATGGGCTTTCCGCGCTGTTCCTGATTCCGATTTTTATCCTGTGCGGGGTGGCCGGGCTCTATGGCCGCGACTACATGAAGGGCTACTGCGGGCGCAAAAATCTCGGAGCCTACTGGTTTTTTTTCAACGGGCTTGCGGCAAGCATGGCTCTTGTGGCCATCGCGGCAAACGGGCTGCTCTTTCTGATGTCCTGGGAAGTGATGGCCCTCTCGTCTTTTTTCCTCGTGACCTTTGAAAACGAAAAGGAAAGCGTTGAGCGCGCCGGGTGGACCTATCTGGCCGCAACCCACATCGGAACGGCGTTTCTTCTGGTTTTATTCCTGATGTTGGGACGCCAGGCCGGGGGCGGCTCCTTGGATTTCACCTCCTTTCTGGCTCTTCGCGGGCAGATGGGCGCTCCAGCCGATGTCGTTTTCCTTCTCGCCATCGTTGGTTTTGGCGCCAAGGCCGGGTTGGTTCCCTTTCACATCTGGCTTCCCGAAGCGCATCCGGCGGCCCCGAGCCCCGTTTCCGCCGTTATGTCCGGGGTAATGATCAAAACCGGGATATACGGCATTTTGCGGATACTGACTTTTCTCGGGCCTCCCCATTTGTGGTGGGGATGGCTGCTTGTTGGTCTGGGTCTCGTATCGGGGATTTACGGCGTCGTCATGGCTCTGGCGCAGCACGATCTAAAGCGGCTTCTGGCCTTTCATAGCGTTGAAAATATAGGAATTATCGCTCTCGGGATGGGACTGGGCGTCCTGGGCCTTGCCTGGCGCATGCCTCTTCTCGCAACACTCGGGTTTGCCGGCGCATTGCTGCATGTGGTCAATCACGCGCTATTTAAAGGGCTTCTCTTCATGGGGGCCGGGTCGGTCCAGCACGCAACCGGAACCCGGGAAATCGATCTACTGGGCGGCCTCATGAAGCGAATGCCGTGGACCGGCGCGACATTTCTTGTCGGAGCGATTGCGATTTGCGGCATTCCGCCCCTTAACGGCTTTGTCAGTGAATTTCTCATCTACCTGGGGGGCTTTCACGCCGTTGGCGCGGCAAACACTGCCGCAGCCGGGGCATTGCTCCTGACGGGTCTTGCTCTTATCGGAGGCCTTGCCGCCGCCTGTTTTACGAAAGCTTTCGGTGTCGTCTTCCTGGGGGAGCCCAGAAGCAGCCATACCGACGGCGCTCACGAAGCCGGATGGTCCATGCGCCTTTCGATGTTATTGCCGGCCGCAGGGTGTATTGCAATCGGGCTATTCGCACCGTGGGCTGCAACGTTTACCGGCCGCGCCGTAGAGTTAGTCTCCGGCCTTTCATATCTCGACGTCATGAAAAATCTCGACCCGTCCGTGAGCGCTCTTTCGACGGCCGCAATCGTCTTCGCTGTTCTGGCTTTGGGGGTGATCCTCCTCGCCCTGGTTCGCCGCAGGGTTCTTTCGGGCCGAAGCTCCTCGACCGAAGGCACCTGGGACTGCGGCTACAGCCGACCGTCGGCAACGATGCAGTACACGGCTTCCTCTTTTGCCCAGCCGCTCACCGCGATGTTTGAACCGGTTGTGCGCACGAAAACCCTCGCTTCCGGCGCCAGCCTCCTCACCGACGCCCCCCCGCAGTTTTTCCCCGGCAGCAGTTCCTTCGAATCGCACGCCGAGGATTTTTTCCTCAAAAGCATTTACGGACCGATTTTTGTCGCGATCGGAAAAGTTGCGCGAAAGCTCCGTTTTCTGCAGGCGGGCCGGGTGCAATTCTACATCCTCTACATTGCCCTTACCATTTTTACTCTTCTCATCTGGTGTTTGAGGTAGCAACATGAATTACGGCTCACTGGCGCTTCCCCTGCTCGCCCTGGCGCTCGCCCCCCTTCTTCCGGGCATAATCAACCGCACGAAGGCCATTATCGCGGGCCGCGACGGGCAGCCGCTTCTCCAGCTCTACTACGATCTGGCAAAGCTTGCGAGAAAGCAGGCGGTCTACAGCCGCACGACCGGCTGGGTATTTCGGGCAGGCCCCGTGGTTGGTCTGGTCTCGGCCGTGGCCGTTCTGGCACTTCTTCCGCTGGGAGGCGCGCGCGCGCCTGTCGGCTTTTCCGGAGATTTTATCGCTCTGGCATATCTTTTCGGGCTCATGCGGTTTTTTACGGTGATCGCGGCCCTCGATACCGGTTCGGCCTTCGAGGGAATGGGGGCGAGCCGTGAGGTGCAGTTTTCAGCTCTTGCCGAACCGGTGCTCTTTATGGCCCTGGCGGCCATTTGGCTTGCCGGGCGAAGCTCGGTTCCCGCCGTGGGGGGTGGTTCCCTTTCTCTTTCCACGATCTATTCCGGCTTGTCGGTTTCCACCTGGATGCACTCCGGACCGGCCCTCCTGATGATCGCAGGGGCGCTCTGGGTTGTGTTTCTCGCGGAAAACTCACGGATTCCCTTCGATGATCCGAACACCCACCTCGAGCTGACCATGATCCACGAAGTCATGGTGCTCGATCACAGCGGGCCGGATTTCGCGATGATTCTCTACGGGGCATCCCTCAAGATGTGGTCCCTGGGGGCGCTGCTCGCAGGGCTTCTGGTCCCGGTAAGGACCGGCAACTTTTTTCTCGATGCCGGGGCGTGCGTGCTTGGCCTCTTTGTTCTTGCAGTTTTTACCGGCATAGTCGAGTCGGTCATGGCCCGGCTGAGGCTTCGCCGCGTCCCCCAGTTGCTCGTAAGCGCTGGCTTTCTCTCCACGTTCGCTCTGGCGCTTATCCTTTGGAGATGACATGAGCCTATTTACCGACGCCGTAATCGCGGTCCTGATCCTCACCAATCTCAGGCTGCTCGCATCGAGCCGGGTCTCGGCCTGCATTTATGCCGTGGCCTGTCAGGGCGTTTTGCTCGGGATACTGCCCCTGCTCGTAGGACCCGAACACCTGACGGTGCGCGCCTGCATGCTTTCCACCGCAACGGTTCTGCTCAAAGGGTTTTTCTTCCCCTGGCTGCTGCTGCGCGCTCTTCGCTCCGCAAACGCCAACCGGGAAATCGAACCCCTCGTCAGCTATACGCTCTCTCTGCTGATCGCAGCACTCCTGCTTGCGGCCGCAATGTGGCTGGGCAAACAACTGCCTTTGCCCGTGCCGGCCCGCTCGCCCATGGTTTTACCGCTTGCGATGTTTACGATCATGGCGGGACTTTTTGCAATTGTCAGCCGTCGCAGCGCCCTCACCCAGGTGCTCGGGTACCTGGTGATGGAAAACGGCATCTATGCCTTTGGCCTCGCCTTCGCTTTGAGCCAGCCGATGCTGGTCGAACTGGGGATCCTGCTCGATGCGTTCATGGCCGTTTTCGTAATGGGCATCACGATCTTTCATATCAGCCGGGAATTCGATCACATGGACACCGACCGGCTGAGCGCCTTAAGAGATTGATAATCATGATACTTCTCCTGTTCCTCGTGCCGATCGTTGCGGGCGCTGCCTCCTATCTTGTCCGCTCAAACCGATTCCGCCGGTTGCTCCTGCTTGCGGGCGCCGTTTTCCATTCGGCGCTCACCGGTTTCGCCTGGGTGGAAAGGCCTCTTCCCGCGTTCGGCGGCTGGCTGCGTTTAGACGATCTGGGACTGCTTTTTCTCTCCATCGTGAGTTTTTTGTTCCTCGCCGCTTCCTTCTATTCGGTGGGATATTTTCAACGGGAGGACTGGGGGAAACGCCAGGATTTCGAGGAGGGCTTCCTTTTCACCAATGCGCGTGAGGCGACCTTCACCTGCTGCCTGCTGCTCTTTCTGGCCACGATGAGCCTCGTGTGCCTGAGTCAGGATTTCGGGCTCCTGTGGGTGGCCGTCGAGGCGACAACCCTCACCAGCGCGCCCCTTATCTTTTTTCACCGCCATCGCAGGTCGCTGGAGGCAACCTGGAAATACCTCGTGATCTGCTCGGTCGGTATTGCTCTCGCACTTCTCGGAAATTTCTGCCTCGCCGTCGCGGCAACGCTTGGCCCCCATGCGCACGTTCCCGTACTTCTTGACAGCCTGATCTCTCATGCGTCTCTTCTCCACCCCCTGTGGCTCAAAGTCGCCTTCCTGTTCCTGGTTGTAGGATACGGCACCAAGCTGGGGCTTGCTCCCATGCATACCTGGCTTCCCGATGCGCACAGCGAAGCGCCCTCGATGGTATCCGCGCTCCTTTCCGGGGCCTTGCTAAACTGCGCCTTCCTGGGCGTTCTTCGCATCCAGCAGGTGTGCTTTGCGGCCGGGGAGGGTCCATTCGGCCAACATATCCTTCTCGCTCTCGGGCTTCTCTCCATGACCGTCGCGGCGGTCTTTATCGTTGGCCAGAGCGACTTCAAACGCATGCTCGCCTATTCGAGCATCGAACACATGGGGATTCTCTCCCTGGCCGTGGGGCTAGGCGGCGCGGCCTATTTCGGCGCTCTTTTCCATGCGCTCAACCATTCCCTCACCAAAGGGATGCTCTTCCTGGTAGCAGGAAACATCCTCACCGCCTACAAAACCAAGTCGGCAGGCGAGGTGCGCGGGGCCGCAAAACTTCTGCCGGTATCCGGGGTGCTCTGGGTTGCGGGGTTTCTCTCCATAACCGGCTCCCCCCCGTTCGGCCCCTTTCTAAGCGAGCTGATCATTCTCAGATCCGCCCTGGACCAGGGCAGGTTCGTCGTTGCCGGAACATTCCTCCTCTTGCTGTGCGTCATCTTTATCGGCATGGCGAGCGTTGTTTTAAAGATGTACCAGGGAACGCCCGTAGCGCAGCCGGCGGGAGATTCGCCCGCACCCGCACGCGGAGGCGAATCGGCGCTGGCCGTCGTTCCTCCCCTTGTGCTCGGTGTGGCGGTGCTGGTTCTGGGGGTGTATCTTCCCCCGGCTCTAAAGGGTCTCCTCGCGCACGCCGCAAGGGCGATAGGCGGGTAAATGGGTGAATGGGTGAATAGGTGAACAGGTAGATTTCCTGGAGTGTAGTGTACGTGTCGGTCTCGATTTCCAACATATTTTCCATGAGCAACGGCCAGGCTGCGGATGTGCGGGATGCCACCGCAATGAGCCGCGGCGATTTTTGTGAATCCGTCATCGAGGCGGTGCGGCAGGGACTGAGAATTTCGGCTCTTTTCGGCCAAAAAGTCGAGGGCAACCGGGTACGCCTCTTTGCCGTTCTCTCTCATGATGCAGAGTCCTCCCTGCTGCTCTTCCACACCGATATCGACGACGGCCGGTATGAGTCTCTCACCCCGCGGTGCACCCAGGCCCACTGGTTCGAACGCGAGATTTTCGAGCAGTTGGCCGTAATGCCCTGCGGCCATCCATGGCTAAAACCGATTAGATTTTCTGCCTCTGCGAGGGGGACTGCGGAAGCTCCCGAGATCGGCGTCGCCGATTTTTTCCGGGTCGAGGGCGAGGAAGTCCACGAGGTGGCGGTCGGCCCGGTTCACGCCGGGATCATCGAACCCGGTCACTTTCGTTTCCAGTGCCACGGGGAAAATGTCTTTCATCTCGAAATATCTCTGGGCTACCAGCACCGGGGAATCGAACGGAGGCTGGCCGGAGGCCCCGACCGGCGCACGGTCCATTATATGGAAACCCTTGCGGGCGATACCACAATAGGACACAGCCTGGCTTACAGCGAACTGGTCGAGGCCCTTGGCGGCACTCCCGCCCCGGCCAAGGCGCAGGTGCTCCGCGGAATAGCCCTCGAACTCGAACGCATCGCCAACCACACGGGAGATCTCGGAGCGCTTGCAGGAGACGTCGGATACCTCCCGACGCTTTCCTATTGCGGGCGGATACGCGGAGACGCGCTCAACATGACGGCTCTTATCTGCGGAAACCGCTTCGGCCGCGGCCTTGTAAGGCCTGGCGGGACAGGGTTCGACGTGGAGGGGCAAAGAAGGGATGAACTGCTGCGGCGCCTCGATACCCTCGAAGAGGATCTTCGGGTCGCGGTAGATCTTCTGTGGAATTCTTCCTCCGTTATGGCCCGGTTCGAAGGCACGGGAGCGATCTCCAAAGAAGAGTGTGCGGCCATGGGACTGGTCGGGCCCGCTACGCGCGCCTGCGGAATCGAACGCGATATCCGGTGCGACATGCCCCACGGGATCTTCCAGCTCGGTCAGATCCCCGTATCCACGTGCCGCACCGGAGATGTTTTTGCCCGTGCCTACGTGAGATGGCTCGAAATCCAGAGATCCATCACATTCGTCCGCGAACAGTTGAAGGGTCTCCCCGGCGGGGCAGAACGTATCTCTGTGCGGCCTCTTGAACCCGACCGTATCGCAGTCTCGCTTGTCGAGGGCTGGCGGGGCGAGATTTGCCACGTGGCCCTTACGGGTCCGGAGGGAAAATTCACCGCCTACAAGGTGGTCGATCCGTCGTTTCACAACTGGTTTGGACTGGCCCGGGCGTTAAGAGGCCAGCAAATATCAGATTTCCCGCTCTGCAACAAGAGCTTCAATCTTTCCTACTGCGGCCACGACCTATGATGGAAAGTTAAATGTAAAAAGGTGCTTGTATGCTCGACATTCTCTGGGCAAGACTGCAACAGAAACATCGAACCATGAAATTCCCGGACGGCCCCGCGCCCGCCCTGCCCGACCGCTACCAGGGGCGGCCGGTCCTTTTCCCGGAGAGGTGCGGCCCCGAGTGCGACCGGTGCGTCGAAATCTGCCCAACCGGGGCACTGCTCCGCGCCCCTTTACGGATCGATCTCGGCAAATGCCTTTTTTGCTCCAGTTGCGCCGCCGCCTGCCCGGCTCAAGCCATACGGTTTGAAAACGACTACCGAATGGCCGAATCCGTACGGGAGAACCTGGTCGTCGGGTCGCCCACGCGAGGAGCGGGGCCTGGCATCGACGCGAGAGCGCACCGTTTTTTCCGAAAATCTCTCAAGCTGCGCCAGGTGAGCGCCGGAGGGTGCAATGCGTGCGAGGCCGATACCAACGTGCTCGGTACGGTAGGCTGGGACCTGGGTCGCTTCGGCATTCAGTTTGTCGCCTCGCCCAGACATGCGGACGGACTTCTTATAACCGGCCCGGTTCCGGAAAACATGCGCCTTGCCCTGCTAAAGACTTACCGGGCCATTCCCGAGCCCAAGCTGGTCATCCTGGTCGGCGCGTGCGCCATATCCGGAGGACCCTTCATCGATCATGAAGAAGTCCATAACGGCGCAGGAACCCTGGTGCCCGTAGACCTGCACATCCCTGGCTGCCCTCCGAGCCCCCTTGCCATTCTCGACGGCCTCCTGCGTCTCACGGGACGAATTACAGGAGAATGACTAACATTGATACAATAGTTAACGGCTCAAAAGGGCTGAACCACCCTTTGGAAAGGATCTGTGTATGGCGGTTGGCTGGTCCCGTGACGAGGCGGTTAACGATCAGATAGATGCGACGGTAAAATCCGCTGTCCAGCTGGCAAAAAGCAGGCTGCCCGAGGGGGAGAGTCTCTCCCACTGTGAGGAGTGCGGTGCCGAGATCCCTGAAGCGCGCAGGAAAGCGATCCCCGGTGTTCGCAGTTGCGTGGGATGTCAAGCGGAACGCGAAAAAAGGCTGAAAGGAGTCGAATTCTATAATCGCCGTGGCAGTAAGGACAGTCAGCTGAAGTAAATGAACGGATTGCTTGAGCCCCCACCAGCAAGCCGACGCTTTATGCCTGCGTTGTAAGACTTTTCATAAAGACTTTTCCTCCGTTTTCCGATAGAAAAAGAAGTGTTCGGGTATAAAATTTACCCGGTCACTCGGGGTTTGCACTTACACCACCGCTCTCGGGTATATAGCGACCGTCATGGCGCCGCCACCTTGAAGGCAGTAGTTGCGGCGTGAGCCACTCCCGGCTACGGGGCGCCAGTCGCCCAGCCGCCAAAAAGGGGGTCTATGGGTTTTACGGCAGATCAGCTTGCTCAATGGAAAACCGCGACTTCTCCCCATATCTTTCTCAACCCCGAAGAAGCCGGGCGTGAAAAAATAAAGAAGGCCTACCGGCATCACGTCCTCATGGTCCCCGCCCTGCGCGCCTTCGGGTTTACATTGATAGCGCTCTTCGTTCTTTTCCACGACCTCTATCTTACCCCGACGCCCTCGGCCCGGGGATATTTTTTCCGCCTGCTCGCCCTCTACTGGATCTATATAGCGGTTTCCTGGTCTATCCTTTTTCTCTTTTTCAATAAGTGTTCAAAATTCCACCTCGGCCGCTTCTTTCTGCTCTTCGACATTCTCCCCATTCTCATGGCCATCTATTATTCCGGCGGAGAAAAGAGCTGGCTCTTTTTCCTCCTAATGATGCGGACCGCGGATCAGACCGCCACCACCAAGCGCAACACGACTCTTTTCGCCATTGCCACCACTGTCGGCTATGTCCTGCTGCTGATCTATCTTGCGGCTACCGAGGGACACGGCTTATCGCTTCTCACAGGGCTTTCCAAGGCCGGATTCATACTCGGCATGAATCTCTACCTGGTCCTGGTGGCCAATGCGTCAGACAAACTGCGCAGCACCATGGTTTCGGCGATCCGGGTAGCCAGAGATCTCATCCGGCAGCTCAAAAGCTCCCGGGATGCCCTGCAGGAGAGTGAAACGCGCTATCGGCTCCTTACCGAAAGCGCCATGGATGTCATTTCCACACTCGATATGGATTTGCATGTTACCTATGTCAGCCCGTCGTTTACCCGGCTAACGGGCTTTACCCCCGAAGAGGCCACGACCAAAACGGCACAGCAGGTGTGTACTCCCGAGTCATTTCCTGCCGCGGCGCAGGTGTTCAAACAGGAAGTGGCTCTGGAAAGCGCCGGGAGCGGCGACCGCGAACATTCCCGCCTGATAGAATTTGCATTGGTCCGAAAGGATGGGGGCAAGGTCGAGGTGGAAGGAAACTTCAGGTTCCTTCGCGATTCGGCCGGGAAGGCGATCGGCATCCTCGCCATCGCCCGGGACATCACCCAGCGCAGACAGGCCGAAAAAGCGCTTCTGGAATCGGAAAACAAATTCAAAAACTTTGCCGAACAGTCGCTTGTAGGCCTTTTCATTTTGCAGGACGGAGTCTTCAAATATGTAAACGCCAGGTTTGCCGAAATGTTCGGCTATACGGTCGAGGAATGTCTGAGCGGAATTCCTTTCCAGAAATTTATCCATGAACCGGACGTACCCGCGGCCGAAAGGCAGGTCAGGGAACGAATATCCGGGAAAACACGCTACGTTCAGCACGGCTTTCGGGGGGTTAAAAAGGACGGAACGCTATTCGATGTCGAAGTCTACGGTTCGGCCATCATGTATCAAGGAAATATGGCAGCCACGGGAACGATCCTGGATGTCACCGAACGAAAGCAGGCCGAGACCGCAATCCGGGAGAGCGAGGAGCGTTTTTCCAAATTCTTTCACGCCAGTCCCGCCGGTACCAGCATCGTCCGCCTGAGCGACGGCCTGTTTTTGGATGTGAACGATTCCTTCCTGAACATTTTGGGCTACACTCGCGAGGAAGTGATCGGACAAAATTCGCTGAAGCTGCAAATATGGGCCGACGCAGACGGCCGAGCCAAGATGATCAGAAAACTTGAGGAGAACGGCACGCTACGTGATTTCGAAGCCGGATTCCGGCGAAAATCCGGTGAGATACGGGATATCAGCTTCACCGCCGAGATTATCGAGTCGGCCGGGCAGCAATACATTCTCGGACTTATCTATGACATTACCGAGCGCAAGAGAAACGAGAGGGAAAGAAAGAGACTTCAGGAACAGCTCTTTCAGGCCCAGAAGATGGAGTCGATAGGACGACTCGCAGGGGGTGTGGCTCACGACTTCAACAACATGCTCGGCGTCATCATAGGGCGGGCGGAATTGGGCTTGAAAATGGTTTCCACCGATAAACTCCGGCGCAATATCGAGGAGATCCTCAATGCCGGCCTGCGCTCGGCGGATCTCACGCGGCAATTGCTCGCCTTTGCACGCAAACAGACCGCCGTTCCCAAAATACTGGATCTAAACGACACGATCTCGGGCATGCTCAAGATGCTGCGACGGCTCATCGGAGAGGATATCGACCTGTTGTTCGGCCCGGAACTGGATCTGTGGAAGGTCAAAATCGATCCCTCTCAGGTGGACCAGATCCTGGTAAATCTCGCCGTCAATGCCCGGGATGCGATTTCCGGCGTTGGCGCCATTACCATCAGGACCGAAAACGTTACCGTCGGACAATCCGTTCTTTCCGAAAAGCCCGAATTCATCCCCGGAGAGTATGTCCTGTTGACCGTAAACGATACCGGCGAAGGCATGAGCAGGGAAATTTGCAAAAAAGTCTTCGAGCCCTTTTTCACGACCAAGGAAGTGGGGAAGGGAACCGGCCTGGGACTTTCGACAGTCTACGGCATAGTAAAACAAAACGGCGGCTTTATTTATGTCGACAGCTTACCGGGGAAAGGAACCACGGTTACGATCCACCTCCCGCGACTGCGCGATGAAATCGCTCCCGTCTGCTCCGAGGACATTTCGCCTTTGCTCCGGTCAGGTTCGGAGACTGTCCTGCTGGTGGAAGACGATCCCGGGATTCTCGATCTCAGCAAAATGATTCTCGAAGAACAGGGCTACAAGGTGATTGCCACGGAGGCGCCGCTCCATGCCCTGGAACTCTTTGAAAAGCACAAGACCCGAATTCGACTGCTGATCACAGACGTGATCATGCCCAAGATGCACGGCAGAGATCTGGCAAAGCGGCTGCTCGCCTCCCACCCGCAGCTCAAGTGCCTGTATATGTCCGGTTATACGGCAGATGTGATCGCCCATCAGGGATTTCTTGACACCGGAGTGAACTTCATCCAGAAACCCTTCACGAATGAAGCTTTTGCGCAGAAAGTAAGACAGGTGCTCGACGACGCGAATGAGTGTTACGCAGATAGACTCTAAAGGCGGGCGGGCAAAAACCGGTCAACCCGGAAAATGCGTTCTTAACCCTTCAGGCGGTGGAGCGTCGAGGCATCGTGCCCCCTTCACCCTACCTCCGAATCATTTCCCAGCGCTGCATCGAGTGCTGCCTCCATGTCCTTTAACTGGTAAGGTTTGAACAGGATGGCCTGCGCCTTATGCCGGCGCTCTTCCTGAAATACATCGCTTTCCGTATGGCCGGTTGCAAGGATAATGGGAAGATCCGACCGGCGGGCGAGCAGCGCATCCAGGGTTTCCCATCCATTCATGCGGGGCATGGTGATATCCAGCACGACACATCGGATGCGCCTCCCGTGCTCCTCGAATACTTCCAGCGCCTCGATGCCGTCTTTGGCCGTTACGACTTCGTACTCCAGAAGCTCCAACATGGATATGGCCATGGAGCGCAGCTCCGCTTCATCTTCCACAAGCAAAATCAAACCGCTGCGCTCGGCGGATTCGGACGGGGCCGCACCGGGTTTGAGCACCCTCGGCGCCTCTTCCCGGCAAAGAGGCAGAAATACCCTGAAGAGGCTGCCCTGCCCGGGGGTACTTTCCACCGAAATCGCTCCATTGTAGGCGGTAACAATCCCCAGCACCACGGCAAGCCCCAGGCCGCGACCGATGAACTTGGTGGAAAAGAACGGGTCGAAAATCTTCTCTATGGTCTCCCCGGGCATCCCGGCGCCCGTATCTGAAACCGAAATACACGCATAGCCGGCATCCATTGGCTGCCAGGTTAACGGGTAGACGGGCGCCGAAACGATCCTCTCGCGCTCCATCATGTCAACGGCCAGAAACACCTCTCCTTCCTC
>JAKAJS010000254.1 GCA_021813685.1 Deltaproteobacteria bacterium
TCTGCAGGTCGTCCTGCAGGACCAGTTCCTTCTTGGGCTTCATCGGCTTCTCCTTTCAACCTCAAGAGTTCGGCCGATCATAGCACCTACGCCGGTATGGAAACACGCAGGCTTACCGAAAACTCACGTTCAACCGTTTCAGGAAGCTACTCGTTAGATACGAGAAATCCACCGAATCATACGAAGCGTTGCTGCACCTTGCTGAGGCAATAATTGTGTTCAGAAAATGTGGCGTTATTTACGTATAAGCCCTAAGTTCACTGCTCAAACGCCTTCGTTCTCTCGATCAGTTCAAAGCGATTTTGACGCAGAAAATTCGTTTTGAGAAGGTGCGGTTTCCCGACCGCTTACGACGATTCAACAGCAGGAACCCCGGGTGAGGTCTCATCGCTTTGGCACCGCGGTATATCTTTCGTGCAGCACCGGAGATGATCCTCAGAGCCTGCTTACAAGCCGTTCCAAAGTCCCGTGGTTGCGGAAACTGCAGGTCGGGTTCTCTAGCCGTCATTTTATTTACATCATCAATATAAAACGATTTTTATGTCTTATCCGGTATGGTTTATACCCAAGATCTAACCTATAAAATCCCCCTTTACATAAGGGGAGTTCCATATAAAAATAAAAAAAATAGTAATCACATTGAAACTTAGTTCCGATAAGGATGGTTACAGTGGCGCTGCGGCTCACGAGTTTCATGAGCGCCTGAATAACGGAGAATCGACTCGCCGACCGATTGGTCTGATGAATGTTTCGGGGTTTTCCCCGCGGGGCAACTCCTTCTGAAAAAGAGGGAACGCTAGTTGGGTTTTCAGTCAAAACCGTAATACCACCCGGGCCTAAGCGCGCCATTCAGGCGTTGTCTTGCCGTGTGTCCGGAGTTTGCCGGGCCTTGGCCTTAAGCCTGCTCGAATGTAATCGAGTTGGCGGAGCTATGAAAAGACTACGCTTCGTCCCGATGCTCCTTCACCCGAATGTAATCGAACTGATGGGTTGCGTGATACAGGAATTCCCGGGGACTCAGACAGTGTGTCGGAAAATTTTACAGATTTGGCCGAACGCGTAACGTCCTGATTCCCCGCCCTAATCGTCGCAATTAGGCAGGTTTTGGCTATTTCCCGTCGCAATAGTTTACAAGCCGGGGCCGAAAGAGCTGGAACGATTCTTCCGGTCAATCGGTAAATCATTTGATAATTCAATGGACTGGCGGGGTGGATGCGAGGCGCTGTCGTATGGCACAGGGATTGCTTGCGTTTTTGCCTTGCGGTGTTTCCCGGCCGGTCTCCGCAGGCAACTCGGCTGGCCCCTGTAACCGAGTTGGCGGAGCTGTAAGCTTTCCGAAACTCATATCTGCGATTCCTCCCATTTTTTGTTGAAAGCTTTAATCATGTCGTTGAACTCGTTTGCGAAAGTTGCGCAAGACCTTCTCCATTCGCCCCGCAAATGGCTGGTTACCGGGGTTGCAGGCTTCATTGGCTCGAATCTTCTCGAAACGCTGCTCGGCCTTGACCAGCACGTGGTCGGGATGGACAACTTTGTTACCGGCTACGCCCATAACCTCGAAGATGTTCGAAAGGCTGTGGGAGAGGAAAAGTGGGCGCGGTTCGAATTTATCGAAGGGGATATCCGAAACCCGGAAGAGTGCCGCAAAGCGTGTTCGGGAGTCGACTGCGTGCTCCACCAGGCGGCCCTTGGCAGCGTCCCTCGCTCGATAGACGACCCGGGGACCACAAACGCGTGCAACGTCGACGGCTTTTTGAACA
Organism: Deltaproteobacteria bacterium; assembly: GCA_021813685.1. Classification (GTDB taxonomy): domain Bacteria; phylum Desulfobacterota; class Syntrophobacteria; order Syntrophobacterales; family Syntrophobacteraceae; genus SbD1. The sequence goes on from JAKAJS010000254.1 coordinate 1,761, forward strand.
TGCAGGTCGCCGCGATGGAGGCGGGCGTAAAGAGGTTCGTGTTTGCCAGCTCCTCTGCGGTCTACGGGGACAGTGAAAAGCTCCCCAAGGTGGAGGAGGAAATCGGCGCCCCGCTCTCCCCGTATGCGGCCTCGAAGCTCATGAACGAAATCTACGCTTCGGTTTTTTCGAAAGTATATGACTTTACATGGATCGGGCTGCGCTATTTTAACGTCTTCGGGAAAAGGCAGGACCCCAAGGGTGCCTACGCCGCCGTCATTCCCTGCTGGATCGATGCCCTCATGAGCGGCAGAAGGCCGGTCATAAACGGCGACGGCGAGACGAGCCGCGATTTTTGCTACATCAAAAACGTGGTGCAGGCAAATATCCTGGCCGCCCTCGTCGATTCTCCCGAAGCCTTGAACCGGCCCTATAACATTGCCTGCGGGGATCGCACGACACTAAACGAACTGTTTCATCTGATAAAAAACTCGCTTTGCGCCCACATTCCCGCAGCCGCGACCATCGAGCCCGAATACGGCCCGTTTCGCAAGGGCGACGTCCGCCACTCCCTGGCCGACATTTCGCGCGCCCGCAACCTCCTCGGCTTTGAGTCCGAGTACGATGTAGCCGGCGGCATGGCCGAGTGCATGCAGTGGTATGTCCAGACGATGAAAAAGATTTGAGATCCCGAATCGACCGCGGTTTTTCCTGTTGGCTCGGAAACACCCTGAAACAATGGAAAGTCCTTTTGTTTCGCGTTTTCGCGTCTTCGCGTGAGAAAACTTTTTGAGGCGGTAATGGACGACACCTCTAAGACGAAAATACCCAATTCCCTTACCGACTGCGCGCACGCCGGTTCGACTCTTCCGGACATTCCCGGCATCCCCGAAGATGCGGCCTTTCTTTCCGAGGACTATTTCAGCCGCCTCGTAGCGCTTGAAAGAAAAAGAACGGAGCGGTCCGGAAATCCGTCCCTTCTCATGACGATCGATCTCGGAAAGCTCTCGCTAAACGGGAACCGCGCCGAAACGATCCAAAAGATTCGCATCCTTCTTTCCTCCGTTCTCCGGGAAACCGATGTCGCCGGCTGGTACAGTTCCTATTCGGTTATCGGGGTCATCCTGTGCGAGATAGGCGACTCGGACCCCACCGAGGCCATCGAGAAGATTTCCGCGAAGTTGAAAAAAGGGCTCTCTGCGCAGTTCGAACGCGATTTTGTCGACACCATCCGCATAGAATTCGAATACATCAAAAAAGAGAAAAAATGGAAAAAGCCCTATTCCCTGTTAAAGCTTCGCACCTATGAGTTTGAAGCGCCCCCGGCGAAGGAGAGCGGCTTTCTCTTCCTTCTCAAATCTTTTCTCGGCAAGACCATCTATCTCATGCTGGTCGATCTGCTGCTCATAGCGACGGCTCAACTGGCGGGGTTCTGGCTGCTGGGAGGCATCCCGATCGAAGCCTTGAGCTTTTACGCAAATGCCTGCTTTCTTGCGCTTGCAGCCTATCTGGTCTCTCTCTATATCTTCGATCTCTACGACATCGAGCGGGTTTTCAGCACCGAGGAGATCCCTTTCCGGGTTTCGCTCGCCGCCATTTTGCCCGCGATCGTCTCCTGGGTGGGCTTTCGCATCGAGCCCGACTGGGGCTATACGCATGGCCTTATCGCGGTGCAGACCGGGGCCGGGCTGTTCCTTCTCACTGGCTGGCGTCTTCTCTATCGCAGGATCTTCCAGCTTTCCAAAAACAAGATCCCGACCCTGATCATAGGCGCCGGCGAAAAGGGAAAATCCGCCCTCAAGCTCCTCTCCTCTCCCTACTCCCAGTTCGAGGTGGCGGGCTTCCTCGACGATGACCCGGATAAATTCACCAAACCAGCCGGCGGCGCCCCGCCGATTCTTGGCTCGACCCGCAATCTTTTCGATGTCATGACCGAACGGTGCATTAAGGCGGTCGTGGTCGCACTCGAGGGAAACGAGTCTGCGAGAATCACCCGAAGCCTTCTTGAGGCGCGGCTTTGCGGCCGCGAGGTCTACGATCTTCCGAGCCTCTATGAAAAGATGGCCGGAAAGGTCCCCGTAAACGATATCGAAGACCGTTGGCTCGTCTCCGCAGACGGCTTCCACCTGATCTCCCGGGAATACGTGCAGAGAATCAAACGAGTCTTCGATTTTCTCTTTTCCGGCTGCATGCTCGTTGTCTGCCTGCCGTTTCTTGCGGCAACGGCGCTCGCGATAAAACTCGATTCTCCCGGCCCCGTCTTTTTCCGCCAGACACGGGTCGGAAGAGGAGGCAAACCCTTCATCCTCTCCAAGTTCCGCTCGATGTTCACCGACGCCGAGGCGCGCGGCGCGAAATGGGCGGAGAAAAAAGACCCGCGCGTTACCCGCGTGGGCAGTGTCATCCGGGTTACCCATCTCGACGAACTGCCCCAGGTCTGGAATATCTTTGTAGGCGACATGTCTCTCATCGGCCCGCGCCCCGAGCGCCCCGAGTTCGTAAAAGAGCTCGAAGAAAAGGTTCCTTACTACGGCGTCCGCCACGCCGTCCGCCCCGGCCTCACCGGCTGGGCCCAGATAAAGTACCCCTACGGCGCCTCGGTCGAGGATTCCCTGAGAAAGCTCGAATACGACCTGTTCTACATCAAAAATATGTCGATTCTTCAGGATCTCAAAATCCTGCTTCGCACCATCGGGGTGGTTGTTACGGGAAAAGGCGCGCGGTGAAAGGCAATTAAGAATTAAGAATTAAGAATTACGAATTACGAATTACGAATGAAGAACCTGGAAAAGCAATTAAGAGTTAAGAAGCAAGACCCTGCCGGGTTGGGCCCGTTGGCCGAAGGTTGGGTCGAACTTGGCGATGCCCGGCTTTTCACGTTCATTCGCGTCTTCGCGGCTTCGCGTGGAATAAAGGTTTCAATTTGCAGTCTGACAAATCGATTCTTTTAACCTTCGACGTCGAAGATTGGTTCCAGGTCGAAAATCTAAAGAAAAGCATTCCTTTTTCCTCCTGGCCCACCTGCGAATCCCGCGTCGAAGAAAATACCGCGCGCCTTCTCGATCTTCTGGAGAGCGCCCGGGAAAAGTGCGGCGCCTCTTCACGCCCGCCCCTCCGCGCCACATTTTTCGTTCTCGGCTGGCTCGCGGATCGAAAGCCTCACCTCGTTCGCCAGATAGCCGCACGCGGCCACGAAATCGCCTCGCACGGCTTCTACCACAGACTGTGCGGCGACTGCTCCCCTGCAGTCCTGCGAAACGACCTCTCCGACAGCAAAAAGCTCCTCGAAGACGTCACCGGTGAGGCTGTCTACGGTTACCGCGCCCCGAGTTTTTCGATTAGCCCGCAGGTCCTCGAGCTGGTCGCCGAATGCGGCTACACCTACGATTCGAGCTACAATTCCTTCGGAGGAAACAGCAGGTACGGTCATATCGATGTAGTTCGAAACGGCTGCGGCATCGCAGGCCGTGTTCCGCCTTCCCTTTTGGAGCTTCCGGTGAGCAATCTCGAAGTCGCCGGCCGAACGATCCCCATGGGCGGGGGAGGTTATTTTCGCCTCATGCCGATCTGGCTGTTCAAAAGAGCGGTCCGGACGATAATCAACAAAGAGGGTGCCTACCTATTCTACATGCACCCCTGGGAGATCGACCCCGGGCAGCCGAGGGTTAAGAACCTGCCCCTGTCATACAGGTTCAGGCATTACGTGAACCTTTCGTCCGCCGCTTCCCGATTGGCTGATTTGCTGGGGGCATTTTTCGCACACCGGTTTCTCACGTGCCGCGAATATATCGACCGGGTCGCTTTGAGTCGTACAGTTGGTTCTCATTTGGACCTTTGAATTATGGACGTTCTAACAGTTGAAAAAGGAGCGAAAGCAGACAAAGCGCTCACACCCGGTTTGAGCCCGTATCCCCTGGCCGGCCTGGTGTTCTGCTTCACTCTGCTCTTCATCCTGTACTTTAAAACCCTGGTTTTTCTCGTCCATGACTGGATAACGCTTCCCGATTTCTCCCACGGCTTCGTGGTGGTCCCGGTAAGCCTTTACCTCGTATGGCAAAGAAGGGTAAACCTAAAGGCCCCCGCCTCACCCAGCAACTGGGGACTGCCCGTATTACTCTTCGGACTTCTCCTTTTTTTCCTGGGCGGGCTTGCCGCCGAGGTCTTCACCCAGCGCTTCTCGCTTCTCGTGGTGATCGCCGGTCTCGTCCTCTTTCTTTTTGGGAAGCAGCACCTGAAGACAATAGCCTTTCCTCTCTCCTTTCTCATTCTCATGATTCCGCTTCCCACGATCCTACTGCAGAAGATCACGTTCCCCATGCAGCTTTTCGCCTCCCGCTGCGCGGGCAACGTTTTGGACTTTCTTTCCATCCCGGCCCTCCGGGAAGGCAACGTGCTCTATCTTTCCAACGTCACCCTGAACGTTGCCGAGGCGTGCAGCGGCCTGAGCTCTATGATGTCATTTCTCACAATCGGGACCCTCTTTGCCTATTTTAAAAACAAGCTCCTCTGGCAAAGGCTCCTGGTGATCGCCTCCGCCATACCCATCGCCATCCTTTCGAATGCCTTGCGCGTATCGGCCACCGGCGTCATCGGCTACTACCTCGGCCCCAAGGCCATAGGAGGCTCTTACCACGAACTGACAGGCTTCGTCCTTTTCCTTCTTGTCGCGGCATTCTTCTATGCGCTGGCTGAGCTCCTATGTAAAATTAAGAATTAAGAATTATGAATTAAGAATTGGAAAAACGAGAACTCTGTGAAGGAAAACGTTATCTCTGAAAAGAGCTTCACGTTTGCTCTTCGGATCGTAAAACTTTACCAATACCTGTGTGAAGAAAAGAAAGAATTCGTTTTATCCAAGCAAATCCTTCGCAGTGGCACATCAATAGGCGCAAATATCGAGGAAGGCATAGGTGGTCAATCGGGAAAAGACTTTCACTCCAAAATGTCAATAGCCTACAAGGAAGCACGCGAAACCCACTACTGGCTCCGCCTGCTGTACAAAGCGAATTACATCGCCGATACCGCGTATCAGTCGATTCTGGCCGATTGCGACGAATTAGTAAGAATTCTCGGTTCAATAAAGAAAACAATGGAAGAAAAACCCAAGAATTAAGATCCCATCTGACGTAAGTAGTTTTTTTACATTCTTAATTCTTAATTCTTAATTTGTGATCATGAATCGTTATATAGCTGTCATACTAATTCTCTTGCTCGCGCTCGTCGTGAACTACCTGCCGGCCTCGCCGCCTCCGACGCTCGTCCGCGAGCCGCTTAAGGATTTCCCGACCCGGCTGGGGGACTGGACCCTCGTCAGCCAGCAGAAAATGGACCCGGGGAGCCTTCGTGTCCTTAAAGTCGACGACTACATCATGCGCACCTACCGCGACGACGCAGGCCAAACCGTCTCTCTCTACATCGGTTGGTTCCACACCCAAAAGGAGGGAAAGCAGAACCACTCCCCCCGCGAGTGCCTGACCGGGGCCGGCTGGTATACGATCAAAGCCGATCCGACAGTTATCCGCGTAGCCCCTGAGACGAGCATCACTGTAAACCGCTACTATATGCAAAACGGCCCCGCAAAAGACCTCTTCCTCTTCTGGTATCAAGGCCGCGGGAGGGAGAGTGCAAGCGAATACCTGACAAAGTTTTACCTCGCTTTGGACTCGATAACAAAACACCGCACCGACGGGGCGCTCATCCGGCTTAACTCTTCGGCCGCATCCGGCCAGGACAAAGCCCTCCGGACCGAGACGGCCTTTATACGCTGCTTTTATCCGCTTCTTTCGAAGTACATTCCGAACTGAAAAGATTTTTCACGCGAAGCCGCGAAGGACGCGAAGAAGCGCAAAAAAACGCTCCGAAAAGGGGCCTTTCAATTCGTAATTCTTAATTGCTCTTCCGGCCGGCTGGTATACGATCAAAGCCGATCCGACAGTTATCCGCGTAGCCCCTGAGACGAGCATCACTGTAAACCGCTACTATATGCAAAACGGCCCCGCAAAAGACCTCTTCCTC
>JAKAJS010000138.1 GCA_021813685.1 Deltaproteobacteria bacterium
TATCCCGACAAGACCCGGGACCTTGCCGGAATGCAGCGCTTCTTTAAACAATTTTCCTTTCCGGGCGGGATCGGAAGCCACGCCACGCCAGAGACCCCCGGCAGCCTCCACGAGGGCGGAGAGCTCGGCTACAGTCTTTCCCACGCCTTCGGCACCGTCTTTGACAACCCCGACCTCATCGCCCTTGCCGTCGTCGGGGACGGCGAGTTCGAAACCGGGCCCCTCGCCACAAGCTGGCACAGTAACAAGTTTTTAAACCCGATCGTAGACGGCGCGGTGCTACCCGTGCTGCATTTGAACGGCTACAAGATCAACAATCCCACGATCCCCGCCCGCATCAGCCATGAAGAACTCGAACACCTGTTCAAGGGCTACGGCTATGAGCCCTATTTCGTGGAGGGAAGCGAGCCGGAAAGCATGCACCAGGCGATGGCGGCCACCATGGAGCACTGCGTTCTCGAAATCAGAAAATATCAGCAGCAGGCGCGAAATACGGGCGTGGAGTTTCGGCCCAAATGGCCCATGATCGTCCTGCGCACCCCCAAGGGCTGGACCGCTTCCCGCAAAGTCGAAGGCCATTACCTGGAAGGCTTCTGGCGGGCCCATCAGATCCCCATCCCCAATGTCGCGGCAGATCCTGCCCGTCTCAAATTGCTCGAATCCTGGATGCTTGGCTACAACCCCGACAAACATTTTGACGAACAGGGTCGCCTGACTCCGGAATTGCGGGCCATGGCGCCCGAGGGCAACCGGCGCATGAGCGCCAATCCCGTGGCCAACGGAGGCCTGCTGCGCCGTCCCCTGGATATGCCCGATATGCGAAGGTTTGCCGTGGACGTCGAGCGGCGAGCCGTCACCACGGCGGGCAATGTGCCCGCTCTGGGCGGCTTTCTGCGCGAGATCGTGCGTCTCAACCAGCACAATTTCCGCGTCTTCGGACCCGACGAGACCCAGTCGAACAGGCTCGAGGCGATCTACCAGGCCGCCGGCAAGGTCTGGCTCGGGGAGTATTTCCCCGAAGACGCCGACGGGGGGGAACTCGAACCCCGGGGCAGGGTCATGGAAATGCTGAGCGAACACACCGTGGAAGGGTGGCTCGAGGGGTACGTTCTTAGCGGCAGGCACGGTTTCATAAACAGCTACGAACCCTTTGTGCATATCATAGACTCGATGGTCAACCAGCACGCCAAGTGGCTCGAAAAGTGCCTCGAAATTCCCTGGCGTGCCCGGGTGGCATCTCTTAACCTCCTGATCACCGCGCTCGTCTGGCGCCAGGATCATAACGGATTTACCCACCAGGACCCCGGTTTTCTCGACGTGGTGGCCAATAAGAGCCCGGAGGTCGTGCGCATCTACCTGCCCCCCGATGCCAACTGTCTCCTCTCTGTAGCCGACCACTGCTTGAGAAGCATCAATTATATAAACGTGATCGTCGCCGATAAGCAGCAGCACCTCCAGTACCTGGACATGGACGCGGCGATCGTCCACTGCACCAAGGGCGCCGGCATCTGGGACTGGGCGGGAAACGACCGGGGAGTGGAGCCCGACGTCGTCATCGCCTCCTGCGGCGATGTGCCCACCATGGAGGCATTGGCCGCCGTCGCCCTGCTTCGCGAGGAGCTGCCCGACATGAAGGTGCGGTTCGTAAACGTGGTCGATCTCTTCCGGCTCGTGCCCAAAAGCGAACATCCTCACGGGATGACCGACCGGGAATTCGAGGCGCTCTTCACGTCGACAAAACCCGTCGTGTTCAACTTCCACTCCTACCCGTGGCTGATCCACCGCCTCACCTACCGGCGGCCCGGCCAGCACAACATCCACGTGCGCGGCTACAAGGAACAGGGCAATATCAATACGCCGCTCGAACTCGCCATCCGCAATCAGGCCGACCGGTTCAGTCTGGCCATCGACGCCATCGACCGAGTCCCCCGCTTCCGGGAAACGGCCTCCGGTGTCCGCGAGGCTCTCCTCGACCGGCAGATCGCCTGCCTCAATTATGCCTTTGAGTTCGGCGTGGACCGACCCGACGTTACCGACTGGAAATGGCCCTTTTAGGCGGGAACCGGTGGGCAACGCTTTCGCTTTTGCCCGCCTCAATCCGCACCGGGCGCAGGATTCGTTGGGGTGAGCGCAGCGATCCCCAACATTCCCACCCATTGCCCGGGAAAACCGACAGGCATGGCGGCCCTGCCTCGAAAGTTTAGTCTGAAGACTTCTGTCCGAAATTTTCAACTGCGGTCTATGCGGGGGCAGTGTTCCTCAAGTTGCGCTTTGGCCGGGGCGAGTTGGTTCGTAGAGAGCTACCTCGCATGCAGCGGCTGCATTCAACAGAGCCCTGTCCCGGGTCGAGATGGGCATATCGAGCCTCATGGCGAGGTCCAGGTAGGAAGCATCATATGTTGAAAGCCCATGCTCCCGCGCGAGGGAAAGGATTTCCTTGAGCATTCGATCTGGTGGTTCCTGTTCGACCCGGATAGGCAAGCCACCCAAAAGACCAAGGAAATGAACAGCGGAAGCGTGGCTGAGAAGCTTTTTCCTCTCCGCCACAAGCAAGACATTGCCCACTTCGAGAGGCCATATGGCGGGGACAATTGCTTCCGCAGTTTCGAGGCTTTCCAGGACGGTCTCTGCATAGCTATTTCGCTCGTCTTCGAAGCACCATGACATAACAACCGAATTGTCTATGACAAACCTGGAGGACGTCAACGTCTTCCTTCCTCGATCATTTCGCGAATGGAAAGGGCTCTCAGAGGGTGGCCGGTTCGAAATTGCTTCAATTGCTCGATAACCTCGCGCACCGGCGTCCCCTTTGAAGGGTCGGCAGGCTGCAGAATCGCTACCGGTACACCGTGCTTTGTGATGGTGATCTTCTCGCCTTTGGAGACAAGCTCCAGAAGCTTGGGCAGGTGTGTTTTGGCCTCGTAAGCTCCTACGGTTTTCATAAGCACCTCCCTGCAAAACCGGTCTAATACTAGTCTAATCCACCCGGCGCAAAATTTCAAGCCATGGCTTGCCTTTCTGTGTGGAGCCTCACCAACCCTCGAGGCGGGCAGGGAGATCAGCTGAAATGTTCCCGGTAGAGAATGAAAACTCGGAGACGCAAAGGGGGGTTCAAAAAATTGGCTGTTTTCCCGGATGGTTCGAAAAAAGTGGCACCAGGTTCTTCTCCGCGCTCCCTGCCGACCGGACCGGGAGTGGGACGCTTTTCGGCCGGGAGGCCCTGTTCAGGGAATTGACGGGAGACGCCGGGGGAGATGCTTGCAGTTTTTTTTGGGGGTGCGCCCCCGGAATGGATTTGATCGGAATGGCATGAAGCTTGCTTTTATGGTCGAGCATCACACCGTCGTGGTGGAGGAGCGATGACGCCGTCGTCCGGGCGAAGGGTTCTGTGCACCCGGTTCGACGCACGGGAACTCTTCAGGATGACGGGGAGCCAATCGGCCCTCGGCTTCAGAAAAACCGAGTCAGATGTCGAAGTCAACAAACAGGCAGGAAAAAGCGGTTGGGCGGACCCTCGCGTTACCCGGTGGGCCGGAGGAGGATTTTCCGGGACTTTTCCGGTCCCTTCCGGATTGGAACGCGAGTTTGGAAAATTTTCCGGCGCCTGCCGGAAATGAAGCTGGAAAGCGATGCCGGGCCGATAGCGAAAGTGCGGGAGAAACGGGAATGGGAGAAAACATCGAGGAAATTCTCATCGTGGACGACGAAAGATCGATATGCGACATGATCGGGGATTATCTGGGGATCAACGGCTATTGTTTCAGGAATACTACCGATCCGTTCGAAGCGATGGCGCTCCTGGAAAGCGGTGATTTTGACCTCGTGATTTCGGACATACGCATGAACCGCCTCGACGGGGTTCAACTCATGCTCCACACTCGGGGGCGTCGCACCGACGTCGACTTCATCATTATGAGCGGCGATACGAGCAAATATTCCTACAAGGACATCGTGGATGCGGGCGCATCGGATTTTATCCTGAAGCCGTTCAGCATGGGCGAGTTGGAAGCCAAACTCAAAAGACTCGAAAAAGAGAGACAGACTTTAAAACTCCTGAAAGAAGCCAACGAAAAACTAAGGCTATCCAACCTGGAATTGCGCAGGATGCTCAAGGGGACGGTGAGCGCGCTCGCTTCGGCCATAGAATTCAAGGACCCTTACACTGCCGGCCACCAGGAGCGGGTTGCCGCCATTTCGCGGGCCATAGCCGAAAAGATGGATCTAGGCCGGGAAGAAGCCGGTGCGGTGTACATAGCCGGATTGCTGCATGATATCGGAAAAATTTCGGTTCCGGCGGGGATTCTGAGCAAGCCGACGAGGTTAAAGTCCGCGGAAATGGACCTGATTCGGGAGCATGCGCAGGCCGGGTTCGAAATCATCCGCGATGTGAAGTTCCCGTGGCCCGTTGCCGAAGTCGTCCAGCAGCATCATGAAAGGATCGACGGTTCCGGGTACCCCATGGGATTGAAAGGGGACCAGATTCTGGAGAACGCGAAAATCATCGCGGTTGCCGACGTGGTGGAGGCGATGATGTCCCACCGGCCTTACAGGGCCGCTCTCGGCAAGGAGATGGCCTTCAGGGAGATTTCGAGCAAGAAAGGAATATTGTACGAGCCGAGGGTCGTCGACGCCTGCATCGGTCTTTTCAGCCGGAACGACTCGTTTTCCTTCGGCGTCGCGTGGCCGGCGATGGTGTGAGCAACCGGGCGGGCAATAAAGACATTATCACCCATGAAGTTCCACGCGGGAAGGATGCGTTCAGCCGCGCGCACACGCGCCCACCGTGCGACTTCTTCCTCAAGGGTGATGGTGATGTTCTTCATGACACTATTCTAGTGTTGCACGAACTTTGTGCCAATGGCCAACTCAAACCCTGAAAAGCTCTCTCGCCGTCCGTACCGCTTCGGCGGCGTTTTTGGCATAGCCGTCCGCTCCAATGCTCTTCGCGAAAGCAGGTGATGCCGGCCCCCCGCCAACCATGGCCCTCGCGCCGATGCCCGCCTTCTTCAATTCTTCAACCGCTGTCTGCATCCCGTGCATCGTGGTCGTCATGAGCGTCGATATGCACACCAGGTCCGCGTTCGCCTCCCCGGCCGCATCCACGAATTTTGCGCTCGGGACGTCTTTGCCAAGATCGATCACCTCGAAACCGGAGTTATCGAGCATCGTTCGGACCGGATTTTACCCGATCTCGTGGATGTCGCCCCGTATCACACCTATTACGGCCTTGCGCCTGTTCGCTGCCACCTCCCTTCGCAGGTGAGCCCGCAGCAGTTCGCTCGCCGCGTCCATCGCGACTACCGCCTGTGCCAGTTCCTGTAAAATTTCCGCCGACCATATATCGAAATAGTCAATAGGGTAAATAGATAGTCCCTATGTGGCATCCCCTCCGTCCTCTTTTCTCGGCCGACGATGCATGGAGTCCCGGCGATAGTAATTTCCAATTTGACACATTTAAAAAACCGATTATAGTTCACCCCCGACGCCCATTGAAACCCATGATTGACATGCCTGAAACGGAGAAAAATGAAAGAACGCGTGCTTTCGCAAATCATCGACTATCCGAATGGAAACCTGCTGGTCGCAGCCGACTGGCTCACCCGAAATCTGGAATCCAAAGACCTGGCGATCCTCGATGCGCGCGGCGGGGGATACGGGCAATCTCATATCCCGGGGGCCGTCCGGCTCGAATACGAGGACCGAATGGAGAGCTCCGGGGCCATGGAGCGGCTGGAGAAGCGTCTTGGTGGTCTCGGGCTCCATCGGGGTCTGGAGTATGTGATCTACGACGAGGGCGGGCCGGATGGGGGAGCGGGGGGAGTCTTCTGGGCGCTTGAGTATCTGGGGTGCCAAAATGTCCATATCCTCGATGGGGGGTGGGATAGATGGGTGTTGGAAAGACGGCCCGTTTCGGCAGAAGCGATCATGGCGGAACCGGTCGGTGCGGGGGCGTTTACGGCCGCACCCCGGGAGGCTGTCCGCAAAAGCCGGGGGGAGATTGCGGGAAGGCTTGGAAGCGCGGATTTCGCTCTTGTCGATACGCGAAAAAACGAGGCCTACAACGGATGGCGGGCCGGAGGCGAGAAACGCGGCGGCCACATCCCGGGTGCTGTCAATATCAGAAATGAGTGGTTTTTCGGCACCGATAAGACGATCCTTCCCTGCGAAAACCTCAAAAATGTTCTGGAATCCCGCGGCATAACGGCCGGGAAGGAAATCTGCGCCTATGGTCCGGATGCAGGGACGAGCGGCCTCACTTACTTTATCCTTCGGCTGATGGGGTATCCGAGGTGTTCGAATTTCGAGGGCGGCATGGTCGAGTGGGCGGCCGATGCGAGTCTTCCGCTCGAAAGGCTCCCCCGTTATGAAAAGCTCGTCTACCCTGCCTGGGTGAAGGAGCTTTTGGACGGAAAACATCCGCCCTCCTATCCCGGCAGAGGCTACGTAATTCTCGAGGTTCGCTACACCGGCTTTTCCACCTCTCAACTCGGGGAGGTGCAGCCCGGCGGCTACATTCCGGGGGCGATTTCCATCGATCCGGGCTATGTCGAGCATGGAGAGGACGCCACGAGGTATTTCCCCAACTATACCCGGCCCAGCCACGCCCATGTCATGCCTCCCGAGCGGTTGGAGAGCGCCCTCGCCGGTTTGGGCATCACCCGGGATACGACGGTGATAATCTATGGCAACGGAAAGATAATCCCCATGACAACGGCAAGGGTCGCCTGGGCCCTGATGTATGCAGGCGTGGAGGACGTGCGGATAATGAACGGCGGCTTCCCGGCGTGGGAGGAGGCGGGCTACCCGGTCGCTTCGAGGCCGGCCATGCCCGCCATGGCCCCCGATACCGGCGGATCTCCGCTGCGTCCCTGTTGCGATTATCTCGCAACGACCGATCATATCCGGGAGGTTTCGGAAAGGCGCGGAAACGGCGAGGTTCTCGTCGATGTGCGCACTCTCGAAGAATTCCGGGGAGAGGCCAACTTTTACCCCTTTTTCGACAAAAAGGGACATATTCCGAACGCCGTGTGGGCCGGTGATTATTTTTCGTTCATAAACCCGGACGATACTTTCCGCTGCTCTGCAGAAGTGGTGAAAAACTGGGAGGAACACGGGCTCACGCGGGAGAGGGCGCCCATCTTCTACTGCGGCACGGGATGGCGCTCAAGCGTCGCCTTCTTCCTCGCATTTCTAATGGGATATCCGGAATCGAGAAATTATGACGGGGGCTTTTTCGACTGGAGCTGGGACGGACGATCGTGAAAAGAGCCGCGCAGCGGCGTGGAGGTGCAGGGGGCGATAGCCCCCGCGCTTTTGCCTTTCTCTTCTCACGTTTTCAAGGAGACGCACGATGATCGATTTCAGGGCCAGGGATTCCATGGGCGCAAAGGAGCGCATGGCGGCGCTTGCCGCCGGTCGGCCCATCGACCGGGTTCCTTTCATGCCCTTTGCCATCTGCTTTGCCGCCAGGATCGGTGGAATGGACCGCGGTGAGGTCTTTCGCGATCCCCGAAAGGCCTTCGCCGTCGGGATGAATCTGCTGGAAGTCTATCCGTGGATGAACGGAAAACCGGCGTACGGTTGGGGGGGCAGGGGGGCGTGGGA
>JAKAJS010000007.1 GCA_021813685.1 Deltaproteobacteria bacterium
CCCCCGGCGGCGCCCGCCGTGCCGCCGGCGCCACCCGCGCCCCCTGCTGACTGCGCCTCGATTCCATGAGCGTTGGCGCCGGAGGTGGAAACGGCGCCGTTGCCGGTAACCGCTACGCTGCCACCATTGCCGCCGCCGGCCCCGTTGCCGCCGATGCCGCTAACCCCGGCGCTTGCCCCGCCCCCGCCGCCTGCGCCCGCAAGCGACTGAGCCACAATCGCGATGGAGTTCGCTCCCGAGGTGTTGATCGCGCCGCCCGCCGATACCGTGACGGAGCCACCCGCGCCCCCGGCCCCCCCGGAACCGCTCGTTCCTGCGACGCCTGCTCCCTCGCCGCCACCGCCGCCACTCCCCCCGAGCGACTGGGCGAAAATTCCGTAGGCATTCATGCCTGAGGAAGGGGTAATTGTGCCTGAATAGTGGTTTACCGTGACGCTGCCGCCCGCGCCGCCTACGCCCCCCGGCTCGCCGACGCCCGTAGATCCGTTGCCCGCCGCGCCCCAGCCGCCCGCGCCGCCGATGCTCTGCGCCTGGATACCGTAGTAGGAATTACCGCTGCCTCCTCGGGTGATGGACGCGTAGTTGCTTATTGCCACTGCGCCCCCGTTACCACCATTGCCGCCGGTTCCCCCCTGGCCCCAAAAAGTCCAGCTTGTCCCGGAACCGCCGGCGCCTCCCGCGCCTCCCTGGCTGATGGCCGCAATTCCCGTTACCGTTTGACCGGACCCGTTGCTGGTGATCGTTATCGGCCCTGCGTTTCCTCCATTGCCGCCGCTGCCGCCATATCCGTCCAGAAATCCCCCGATGGCAGTGCCGCCGGCGCCTCCCGCGCCTCCGTAACTGCCGGTCACAATCCCCCCCAGGGATGTTTGAATGTTCCCGCTCGAGTTGACGGTTACCGCCCCTCCTGTCCCTCCAGCGCTCCCGCTCGTGGCGAACGCGTTGGCAGCCGGATTATTGGCGCCATTATTGCCGGCGCCGCCCGTGGAGTTCACGTATTCGCCGCTATCGGCGCTGTAGAGATACCAGGAGCCGCCCGAATAGTTCAGCTCCAGGCCTGGGACGGAGTTTCCGGTAGAACCCGAATCGGTCAGGGAGATGGCGTTCCCTGAGCTCGAAGAACCGATGTTCGTCGTGAGGTTTTGAATGTCGATAGTGTAAATGCTGGAATTGTTTTGAATAATGGTGCTGGGCTGCTGGTTCCCCGAGTAAGTCGCTATGCTGCCGCTAATGACCGGTGAATCGTTGGCCGCTGCCCGGCGAAGATCGATCGGACCAGTGAGGAAAATGGCGAGGATCCCCAAAAGGAAAATCAGGGTTAGACCGCCCCCACGAAAATCGATCATGCGGACCTTTAGTTGCCGGCACTTCTTAGACATAGCTCATCCCCCTCCCGGATACTTCGCTGGACACGAATTCACCAATGCGAACAAGAATATGAACGAGACGAAAATCTTTAAGAAACCAAAATCACATTACCCGATGACCCCGCCCCGGGGCGTCATCGGGTAAACGACAATCGATGTGTCGCCGGTAGCTGAATTATCGGTTTCGGGCTTTAATAACTTGAGGTAATTAAAGGCTCTTCGGCCACGATCCAAAATGGCTCCAGAAAGGCTCCAAAATCAGCAATTCAGCATCAACCGGCAGTGGCGGATCTGTTTCGAGTGGCATGAGGACGGCCCGCACAACGTAGATCGCTGATTACCATTGAAGAAGGAGAGTGCCATGTAGAGCAGTATGCGTCCTATTCATCCCGGTGAGATTTTGAAACAGGAACTCAATGAGCTCGGGCTTTCGGCAAACGTATTCTGCCGTGCGCTTGGCGTGCCTCCAAACAGAATCACAGACATACTCAATGAACGACGTTCCATCACTGCCGACACGGCTTTGCGCCTGGCCCGATACTTGGGAATGACACCCGATTTCACCGCATTACTGATTTCATATCATCAGTCCATCAACAAATTTTCAGCTCTTTCTTTAGTAATGTCCGAGCTGGAGAGTACCGATTTGAGATGCAAGCCGCTGGATGCCGAGGAGCCGGCGGTGGGCAATTACGAAAATGTTTCGGACGACGCAGTAAGTGCCTTGTTAGCATTGCCAGGACTTTTTTTAAAGAACCGGAGGTTTGAATTGTTCACGCAAATGACCTTGAAAGCGAAACTGACACTGGGATTCGGGCTGCTCGTAGCCCTTATAAGCGTTATGACTGTCCTGGGGTCGGAGCTGATACTCGGGATCAAAACTTACTCGGAACAGACTAACGTAGAGATTCCGAAGCTTGTACTGCTATTTGATTTGGAGAATTCCTTCGACATGAGTGCCCGCGCACTGCGCGATGCCACCTATACCGGCGACGATCATATGAATAACGTCGAGAAGAAGAGGTACAACAAAGGCAGGCAAAATTTCACACGACTGGTCGATAAGCTTCAAAGCGCGACCTCTACCAGCAAGGGCCGGGAAATTGTAAACCAGTTCAAACAGGCGGGCGACGATACTTTTGCGCGCATGGATGAAGCCATGGCGCTGGTGGTGGCGAACAAAAACGAAGAAGCCCGGAATATGATCTTCAGCAGGGTCGTTCCGCCTCAGGACAGGATGTTGAAGCTATTCAACAAGTTTGCGGAATTACAGAAACATATCGCCAGACAGGCTGGTGAACGGGTAACCTCGTCATCGGCTTCCGGATGCGTGATATTATCCGTGCTGGGCGCGAGCGGCGTCGTCCTGGGCATACTCCTGGCCTTTTTCATTTCGCGAGGTATCACCAAACCCGTAAACCGGGTAGTGCGCCGGCTGATGAGCTCCTCCATGAAGATCATCGCCGCCTCCAGCCAGCTAACGTCGGCGAGCGAGATTCTCGCCGAGGGGGCCTCCGAACAGGCCTCATCTATCGAAGAAACCTCATCGTCGCTTGAGGAAATGTCTTCGATGACCAGACAAAACGCGGCTCATGCAGGTCAGGCGGACCAGTTGAGGCGGGCGAACAGGGAGACCTTGACGCATGCGATGGGGAGTATGGAAAAACTTACCATCTCCATGGCTGACATATCAAAGGCCAGTGAAGAGACCTCCAAAATCATAAAGACAATCGACGAAATCGCTTTTCAGACTAATCTGCTGGCGCTTAACGCCGCCGTGGAAGCCGCGCGCGCCGGAGAGGCCGGAGCAGGATTTGCCGTTGTGGCCGATGAGGTGAGAAACCTGGCCATGCGGGCTGCGGAGGCCTCGAAGAATACGGCGGCGCTCATCGAGGGAACAATAAAGAAGATCAAGGAAGGGGCCGACCTCGTGTCGGTCACCAATGAGGGTTTTCGGGAAGTTGCGGCAAATGCCGTCGAATCCGGCGAACTCATCGGCGAAATCTCGGCTGCTTCGCAGGAGCAGGCCCAAGGGATAGCGCAGATCAATATAGCGGTAAGTAAAATGGACGAAGTGGTCCAGCGAAATGCTTCCAATGCGGAAGAAATTGCGGCCTCCTCCGGGGAAATGAACGGGCAGGCCGTGCAATTGAAGGAACTTGTAAACGATCTGGTGATGTTGGTGGGAAAAGATGCCGGCAGGAATGGAAAAACAGCAATTTCCAGCCACGCGTCCGGACGGGGACTCGAAAATAAAGCGGAAAAGAAAGGTATGAACTGCTGGGAATTTATGAAATGCGGCAGAGAAGCGGGAGGCGCCAAGGCGAATCATCTTGGCGTTTGCCCGGCATACCCGAATAACGGAACACAATGCGCGCGAATAGCGGGCACCTTCTGCGGAGGCAAGGCCCAGGGATCGTTTTCCACCAAGCTGAGTAACTGCATGAAATGCACTTTCTACAAAAGCGTCCATTACGACAAAATGGATCGCTCAGCTCCTTGCGACCAGGCGGGACAATGTAGGGGAGAAGCGCTTGCCGCTCATGGCGCGTACCACCCGGAGCAGGTCATCCCTTTTGATGAGGGGGTTTCCGAATTTTAGGGGATTTACAGTTTGGTGCGGGAGTAGGGGAGGACGGAAAAAGGTGTGTTTTTTCCCGTCCTCCATCATCTGCTGCCGGTGTACGATCCTCCGCTATGTCGTTTTGGCAGCGGCGGAAGCTTTGGGTTCGGCTGCCCCGGGGGCCACGCCGAAAAACCTGTAGGCCCAGACCTGGTAGGCTATCACAATCGGAACGAATACCAGCGCCACTGCCAGCATGATTTCCAGGGTAAGGGGGCTCGAAGAGGAGTTAAAGGCCGTCAGGCTGAACGCCGGATCGATGCTCGAAATGAGAAGATTCGGATACATGCCTGTGACCCCGAAAAGTGTGACCGTAAGAATGAAGACCGCCGAGGAAAACCAGGCCTTCAGCCACTGACCGTTTCGTGCGAAAAACATTATGGCGAAAAGCGCGCCCACGGCAGCGAGCGGAATGACGAAAAGGGCCGGGTAGTGGAGGTAATTGTCGTAGAGGTGCGTCGCAAAATAGGTTGCGGCCAAAAAGAGAACGGCAACCGCTGCGAGGGCGAACCAGAGCTTTCCCGCGAGTTTTCCTGCACGCGCACCGAAGTCCCCGCCGGATTTCAGGGCTATCCAGAGCGAGCCGTGGACGGCGAAAATGAGCGTAAAGAAAACGCCGCCCGCAAGCCCGTAGGGATTTAGCAGGGAAAGAAGCGTCCCGTGATAGATCCCCGCCTTATCGATGAGGATGCCGCGAAAGAGGTTGGCGAAGGCTACACCGAAGAGCAGCGCCGGACCGAAGGTGCCGATCCAGAGAAGCGCGTCCCAGAATTTTCTCCACTTTCCCGAAGAAAATTTGAACCGGTACTCCATGGCGACGCCCCGGACGATCAGGCAAAAGAGAATGAGCAGCAGGGCGGAATAGAGACTGCTGAACATCACCGCGTAGGTTTTGGGGAAGGCTGCGAAGGTGACCCCGCCGGCAGTGATGAGCCACACCTGGTTGCCGTCCCAGTAAGGCGCCATGCTGTTATAGAGGGCGCGCCTGTCCTGTTCGTCTTTGACAAGGAAAGGAGCCAGAGTTCCAATGCCCAGATCGAAGCCGTCGAGCACGAAGTAGACGGCCCAAAGAATTCCCCACAGGGCGAACCAGATCGTGTTAAGCATATCCCACCTCCTCATCGTCTGCTGCGCCGGGCAGGGCCGTATCCTCCGCCGGACCTTTACGCGCGTGGTCCCACATCAGGTAGAAAGCGACGGCGCCAAGGAAACCGTACAGGATCACGAAGGCGGCAAGAGAGATTCCGACCTGGGAGGCGGCGATCGGGGATACGGCCTGCGAGGTCTTCATGATTCCGTAGACCACCCAGGGCTGCCTTCCCACCTCGGTGAGCATCCAGCCGGCCTCGCAGGCGATGTAGGGCAAAGGAAGGGCAAAAAGAAACAGTTTAAGAAGTCCCGGGCGGTTCTCGATCGAGTCGCGCAGGAAAAATCCCGCGAGGGTCGCAAGGAGGAAAAAGCCCCCCAGCGCCACCATGAGACGAAAGGAAAAGTAGGGCAAAGTAACCGGAGGCCTGTCGGCTTTGGGGAAGGCCTTCAATCCCTTTACCTCGGCATCGAAGTGGCGGTAGGCAAGAAAGCTCAAAAGACCCGGGATCTTTCCGATTTCGACACTGTTTTTCTCGTGCGCAGGGTCAGGCATCGCCAACAGGTACTCGGGAGCCGACTTCGTGGTATTCCAGAGCGATTCCATGGCCGCGAGTTTTGCCGGCTGATACTTGGCGACCTCTGCGGCATGGAGATCGCCCTGCACGATTTCGCAGAGTGAAAAAATGAGGGCGAAGGTCACCGCGACTCGGAAAGATCTTTTGAAAAAGGCGACGTTTTGTTTCCGGAGCATATGCCAGGCGCTTATGCCCATGATGAAAAAGGCCGCGAGAATATAGGCGGCAAAAAGCGTGTGGGCGATCATGTTCCACGCAAAGGGCTGGGTGATTACGTCGGTAAAGCTGTAGAGCTCTGCGCGTCCGTTTCGAATCACGTAGCCGACCGGATTTTGCATCCAGGCATTGGCGATGAGAATCCACAGGGCCGATACGTTGGAGGCGATCGCCACAAGCCAGATCGTTACGGCGTGGGCCTTGGCCGAGAGTCGTTTCCACCCGAAGGCCCACACCGCCACAAAGGTGGACTCGAGAAAGAAGGCGACGGTAGCCTCAATGGCCAGAAGTGAGCCGAAGATATCGCCCACATACGCCGAATAGCGCGACCAGTTCGTTCCGAACTGAAACTCCAGCGTTATGCCGGTGACCACTCCGATGGCGAAGTTGATCAGGAAAATCTTGCCCCAGAAACGGGCCATTCTTCTGTATTCTTCGTTTCCCGTCCTTACGTAGGCCGTCTCCATGATTGCCAGGAGCACGGAGAGGCCGAGCGTAAGGGGGACGAACAGAAAATGGAAGAATGTCGCCGCTGCGAACTGGAGTCTGGAGAGCATCAGGACATTCATGTGCGATCTCCTCGATTCAGGATATTTTGGTGAAAACCTTGGCAGCCGATCCGCAAACAGGGCAAACATCCGGGGGGCTACCGGCGCAAGTGTATCCGCATACCGCGCAGACATAATAATCAGTTGCTTCCAGTTTATCCAGGTTGTCGAGCGCATTCTGATAGAGCGATGCGTGCTGGACTTCGACGGCGTTGGCGTAGGAAAAGCTCCTGAGGGCCGATGCCTGTGCTTCCTCTTTGGCCTTTTCGATCATGACCGGATACATTTTGGTAAACTCGTAGGTTTCCCCCTCGATGGCGGCCTTGAGGTTCTCTTTGGTCGAGCCGACTTTTCCCATGGTTCTGAGATGCGAGAGTGCATGAACGGTTTCGGCATGGGCAGCCGCGCGGAAAAGCTTTGCCGCCTGCAAGTAGCCCTCATCTTCTGCTTTTTGAGCAAAAGCAAGGTACTTGCGGTTTGCCTGCGATTCACCGGCAAAGGCCTCTGCCAAATTCTTCATGGTTTCCGAGTTTTGTCCAGACTGCATTTCCCTCTCCTTAAGTAAATGAAATAAGTTATTAAATACAATGATCGCCTAATGGCTGGGGCTTGCGA
The DNA here is from genome assembly GCA_021813685.1 of Deltaproteobacteria bacterium. Classification (GTDB taxonomy): domain Bacteria; phylum Desulfobacterota; class Syntrophobacteria; order Syntrophobacterales; family Syntrophobacteraceae; genus SbD1. The sequence goes on from JAKAJS010000007.1 coordinate 7,034, forward strand.
CGGCTTTTGGCCTTGCGGCTTTCGTTTTGTTCCCGCCAGACCGCTCGTCGCACGTGATCTTCCTTTTCCTGTCCGGCGAGTTTTCTGATCTTGAAGGCCGAATCCCTCACAAGCCCGTAGAGAACCCCGCACCCCACATCCTGCCTGGCCTCATCGCCCAGATCGGCAAGATCCAGCATCTTTTCCGCAAGTTGCAGCGTTTCTTCAAGCAATTCGTCGCATGTTCTCATAATTCCCACCTTAAAAGCCACGTTGGCCGACTGTTAAGGCAAAGAGCATACCAGTTTTGGAAAAAGTGCCGGGTGGAACAAATAAAGTGCAATTGCAAGCGGTTAGTATCTGGAAAGGCCGCAGGGATCTGGCGGCCCGTGCCGGTGAGACACTTTTTGTGATACAGGTCGAACTGCAGGGTAGGGCGGCGCGAAATCTGCCGACGTTTGCCGGAAGGCGCTGGGCTGGATGCAGTGGACGTACGGACGAAAGTGAAACAAGCGGCCGGGGAGTGGGAGATGGCGGTGCAGATGTATCAAGATGGATCGTGAGACAAAG
>JAKAJS010000062.1 GCA_021813685.1 Deltaproteobacteria bacterium
TGCATCTTGGTCTGTGATTGGGGATTTTTCTCGGGTTTCATCAGCCCTTTTCCTTCCTCATGGAATTTTCAGCCGATCATAGCCCTTTGTCTATCTCATTTCATGCAGGCTTGCCGGAAACTCACAGTAAAATTCGCCTGGCCGCAAAAAAGGCGCTTTCCCTTTGGGAGGAGGTTTAAAAAAGCCGACTCATAGAGGGGATGCGCCTTTTACATTTCATGGGGGGGTTGTTGCGCCTGTAGCGAATTTTTTCTAAGAGGGCGTCACCGCGTCTGCTGGCGAGGCGCCGGAGGATCGAGTGGTTTTTCCGGCTCTTTTTCCGGGAGGGCCTGGCTCTCCTTTTCCTTCGCCACCTGATATTCGGAGAGAACCGAGAGGTCTACGCGCATCTCCGCGCGGATTCCGGTATTCATCACCTGCATGTAGGTTTCGAGGGCGTAGGCGATTCCGACGCTGCAGGCCAGGGCGAAGACGATGGCTGCTCCAAAGAGAAGAGGCAGGGGCTTGGGCGGGTTTATGGGGGCGATCGGCGGGGAGGCCGGCTCGATTACCGAGACGCTTGTCATCTTGTCGCGGCCGAGTTCGTTATAGACGTTTGCCTCTTCGACCTTTTGGCGGTAGTTGTTATAGACCTGCCGGTCGGAAGCTACGGCCGCCTCGAGCGTTCGGTACTGGTTTTCGTCGGCCTCGAAGGCCTTCAGTTCATCGTTTATCCGGCCAAGCTGGGCCTGCGTGCCGGTGTAGACCACGCTCATTTCGCTGAGCTTTGCCTTGTTGTCGATGATCTGCTTCTGAATATCCTGGTAGACGGGATTGGCCGAAGCGACGTTGGGGTTTTGGGCGTTCTTTTTCAGCAATTTCTGTTCATAGGCTATCTGGGCGCGAATATTGGCAATTACCGGGCTGTTGTCCTTGTATTTCTGGCGCAGCTGGAACTCCTGCATCCGGAGGGCGAGCAGTTTGGCCTCGGGGCTATCCCCCTGGCCCACCACTCCTGCGGCCATATCGGTCGATTTGGGGATCGCCTTCAGCTCCTTTTGGAGTTCGGCGGTGGTTTCCTGCAGGCCTTTCATTTCATTTGACATTTTGTTCAATTCGACGCTCAGGCTCGCACGCTGCGTAAGAAGCGTGTTGCGCTGATTATTGAAATCGTAAATCTGCGTGCGGTCGGAAAACGCCTTCATATTGGCAAGCGATTGGGCAAGCTTCTGCCGATAGTATTCGGCCTTGTTTTGCAGAAAAAGCGTCATCTTAGGGTCTTTGTAGATCTCGCTTCGCTTGTCGATGTAGTCGTTTACGAACTGGTTTACGACGGAGGCGCAGATCTGGGGGGTTGCCCCTTCGAAGGTGACGTGTATGATGCTGCCGTAGCTGGACTTGATTTTCAGGTATTTGTCGAGAAGCAGCAGAGCTACGTCTTGCTTGCTCATGCCCGTAATCTTCTCCTTGGCGAGCTGCGGGAAAATGCCTTCCGGGGTCATCGCGCTTACGACTTTCTCCTTCAGCTCCCTTCCGTCCAGAATGCTCATTTCCGCCCCGAGCATCTCGTTTTGACTGATCGCGAAGTTCTGGCGCTTCCCGAGCGAGGGGTCCGGATAAAAATTTTCCCAGCCGAACTTTACCATGATCGAAGACCTGGCCTCGAACTTGGGGGTGTAGAGCCATTTATGGTACACAAAGGCCAGGCCGCCAAACAGAAAACTCAACAGAACGAACGAAACGATTATGACCCTCTTGTGCTTGGAGAAAATCGAGAGGTGGTGGCGAAGATTGGCGGCGAGGCGCACCTGCTGCGCCGAAGGCGCGTGTTCGGCCTTAAGGACCGGGGAAGGCGGTACAGCATCCGCAGCCACCATGACACTTCGATCGGGATCGGACTTCATTATTTCACCCTGTGAAATCAATTAAGAATTAAGAATTATGAATTATGAATTAAGAATTACAAAAACAACGGCGCGACGGGGCCGGATCGCGCGACCTTTCGGCCCATACTATCATTCGGAATAAAGCGCCGCGAACTCAAACATAATTAAGAGTTAAGAATTAAGAATTACGAATTACAAAAACAACGGCACGACAGGGCCGCAGATCGAAAAATCGACTCGTTTGGTTTTTCTATTCATTCAGCCTCCCCTCTGCGCTCTCGGCACTGCGGTAGATTTCTGAAAACGCGGAAAGCATACATTCCATCCTTTGATTACGCAAGGCCGAACGGAGATCTCTTTTTGGAGGAATGAGAACTAAGAATGAAAGGGCGCGAGGCGCCGGTCGGTCAGAAAGAGCCGAGCGGGCAGACTTTTAGATTGCGATGTTAGATCAATACCTTAGAAGTTTTACTTAGTTGATTCTTAATTCGTAATTCGTAATTCTTAATTCTCCTCTTTTTTTGTGCCGCTACGCGGCACAAAAAAAGGGGAGCACCCCGCTCCCCGTCTTTTCGCGTGTCGATTTACTGTAAGAGAAAGTGCTATGCCCAGCTAGACAAGACCTCCAAGTTTCCGGCGCTGCATAAAAGCCAGCAGTAGAAGCCCGCCGACAACGAGAGCCAGGGATCCCGGTTCGGGGGTGGCTGCGGATGCATCCGCGTCAAAGCTTATATGGCTATTCCGATCGAACTTTAATGTGATAACATTTGTTAGAGTGAACGGATTTTGGAAGTCCACGGTCTCCGATATCGTCTTGTCATTAAGATTGGCAACGAGCGGCATAGAATTCGGCGGGGTGAGCGTCAGAGAAGAGGTTCCCGATACTGTTCCTAACAGAGAGCTAGAGGTGAAATCATTACTCAGGGTAGCGGTAGTTGGAGGCGTGGGCAAACTCAAATTACTGTCCGTCAGAGTAATAGTTAGTGTCCCACCGGAGGTTGTAGTGGCGTCAAAAGAGCCAAGGTCCGCAAATACCACGTCAGGGACGGTGGGGACTGTGGAAACGTAAGCATTACCTATAAAGAAATTACCAAGCTTAAACGCATATCCTGTATTCGGATCCGCAGCTACGGAGATAGATTTCGTCCCTGTATATGTTACGCTGGGATTTATTCCGTCCGAAAACGTCAGCATCAGATCTGCTTTCGCCTGGCTTACCGCCATAAACCCCATCAACGCCACAACCATTGTTAAAACAAGTGCGGCTCTTTTCATTAATTCTTCCTCCTCCTTTGAAAACCCAAAAACGCCGGAATTTCCGGCATTCACGTTTTAGGCGACGACAAAGGCTAGCTTTTGTTCGTCCCATTTTTAGTAAGGCACATGAAATCGATCAGGGCACCGGTTAGCCGGTTATTGCAGGCGCATCGGCTTGGCGTAAGTTCCCGATACTGCGGGGCGCGGCCCCTTGCTATCTTCCCTCCTCCTTTCAGCTGAGCTCGTCCGACATGACGCCCCGGCGCACTCGAATTGAAACCGCTACTGTACGGATAAGGTCTTGAACTTGCCCGACCCGACCCTTCGATCAAAAAGATAAATGATTGATAAATCGGAATCGATGTATATATTTAGCAATAAGCATACCAGATCATATCTGGGAGCGTAACTTGCTTAATTACTTAGAAATATCGACAAGACAAGGGAGAGGTTTTTTGCTTGGAAGGCCAAAAAGCGTAAAATATTCCGACATGCCAGTCAAGGGAGGGAGCGGGTGGAGCGGAACTGATGTTGTAAAATCCGATAGTTATGGACTTTTGAGAATCTGTAAAATTGGCCGACGGGAAAAATTTTCACCACGGAGTCACAGAGATCACAGAGAATGGTTTTAATATAAACAGCAGCGGGCCGGAATGCGGCGCTCCTAAAACCTTTGTGCCCTCTGTGACTCTGTGGTGTGAGTCAGGGATTTTATTCCTGTCGCAGACGCCACTTGTCCAATTCCTCGTTGTGCCGAAGGTTCATGGCTGCGCTGCTGATTTCGGACACAGTCTTATCGCTCCAGAGCGATCTTTGCCATTTTGTGTAGTCAAAAGATTCCCGCATCATGAGGGAGATGAATCTTTCGGCATCCACCAGACCGAGGGATTCGGCAAGGGCTTCAAATCCTTTTATTTTTATTTCAGTATCGGTCATCACACCGTGGCCTCCCTATGGTGACCCAATTAAGAGTTACGAATTACGAATTATGAATTATAGGGCAAGGGAAAAACCAAAGCTCATGTTGGCAGCAACCTTGCTTCTGCGCCTCTGTTGCTTCTTCTTAATTCCTAATTCTTAATTGCTCCTGTGGGCGATCCCTTTCTTCGAGGTGGCAGTGAACGGCATCCCTTATCATTGCCTTCAGCTCGGGCAGGGAGTCCGCTTCCGTATAGATCGAGTTTCCCGGCGCTCTGGCGTTGAACCCGCCTTCGTCAGCCTCTTCGACGACGAAAATTATCTCTGTCATCGACGCCTCCTTGCAAGCTCTTAGCCCACTGGAACCGGCTGCGGGCTCACTTGCTCATAGCGGCGGCGCAAAGTCGCAGGCCAAGCGCCCGAACGACCTTGAGGACCGTAGCGAATTCAGGATTGCCCTCAGGCGACAGCGCCTTGTATAAGCTCTCACGCCCGAGACCTGTTTCGCGCGCGACCTGCGCCATCCCCCTGGCCCTGGCGATATCCCCCAAAGCGGCGGCGACCAGCGCAGCGTCCCCCTCTTCCAGTGCGGCTTCCAGGTATGCGGCCATATCTTCCGCTGTTTCCAGATTTTCCGCGGCATCCCAGGGCCGCGTTCGAATTCCTGCCATAGACGACCTCCTACAATTCTCGCGCCAACTCGAGCGCCCTTCTGATGTCTCCGGCCTGAGTGCGCTTATCCCCGCCGGCGAGTAGCACTACCATGTGTTCACCGCGACGGGCAAAATAGACCCGATATCCCGGACCGTAATCTATGCGCATTTCGGAAATGCCTTCTCCGACGGGTTTCACATCCCCACAGTTGCCGAGCGACAGGCGACGGATGCGTATATTTATACGTGCCTTGGCCTGGCGGTCATGCAGACCTTCGAACCACTCAGAATAGGCATCGGTCTGCCGAATTTCTATCATAGATCAATTGTAGCCCATGGGATACATAAAAGCAATTGGGGAAAGGCAATTAAGACCACAATTAAGAATTATGAATTACGAATTATGAATTGTGAAAAAAGTGCGAATCTTCCCCCTTGAGAATCTTCATTACCCCTGATTCGTTCCAAGGCTTTTTTTAATTCGTAATTCGTAATTCCAAATTCCTAATTATTTCTTCGCCTTATTACCCTGGCGGGGTTCCCGGCGGCCACGAAACCCGGTGCTCTCGGGGGCAGTCCTGGCACGAACGTTCAACTTCCAGCCTCAAGTCAATCGAAGAGTTCTCTGGCCAGATCGCTTTTCTCTTTTCCGAGGCAGGAAGCCACATCTGTCAGTATCTTATTGAATGTCCAGACTCGGATGCTTCTATGGAGGGGGATCGTGATATGATGCTCTCCTTTTGCCAATACGCGGGTAAGCCTCGCGTGACTGCCGGTTTGCCTGGTTTGCTTATAGCCGAGTCTTTCCAGCAGCCTGATCAGTTCCTCTCCGCTGACTTCGCGTGGAATTCTCACGCTGCCATGACCTCTTCCTTAACAATATGCAATCGTATCAGGCCAGGGCGATCCCTTTCTTCGAAGTGGCAGTGAACGGCATCCCTTATCATTGCCTTCAGCTCGGGCAGGGAGTCCGCCTCCGTATAGATCGAGTGTCCCGGCGCTCTGGCGTTGAACCCGCCTTCGTCAGCCTCTTCGACGACGAAAATTATCTCAGTCATCGATACCTCCTTATAGCTCTTTATGGCATTTGCGCCCTGATACCGGTAACTCCGCTGTTAATTATAATTACGAACCGAGCAAAATTCGAAGAGAAATTACGAGTTACGGATCGTGGAAAGCACCGGGATAAACGGCATAAACGCTGAACACGCCCTGCCAACGCTCCTAAAACCTCTGCGGCCTCTGTGCCCTCTGTGGTGAGACTGCCTTTTGCTTACAGCAATTAAGAATTAGGAAAGGTTTTTTCATTCGTAATTCGTAATTCCTAATTCCTAATTTTTTCTTACCCTTATGATCTTGGCGGGGTTGCCGACGGCCACGACGAAATCCGGCACAGGCTTTACAACCACCGACCCCACCCCGATCACGCATTTCTTTCCCACGTCCGCCCCGATGATCGCCCCGTTCCCGATCCAGGTATCCTCACCGATCGTGACCTTCGAAAACTCTCCCCCCTGCTCCTTTATCGGAACATCGAGGTCTTCGAAACCGTGCTGCCTGAGGCCGCTGATGATGTGCACTCCGCTTCCGATGACGCAGTTCGGGCCAATGTCGGCATAGCCAATATCACAGCGGCATCCGAGGTATGCGCCGTCACCGATCTTTACTCGGTTGTCAGAGAAAGTCGTCCCGAAGCTAATGCAGCAGTCGTTGAGGCTTTGTCCGACTGCCCATTGAAGATACCCCCTCCTGAAGTATTCGCCGCTGAGGCCGGGAACGATCGATATCCATTGAGATAGCATACCGAAAGCTTTCCGCTCTCCGACAAACAGCGCCTCCAGCCGATAGATGAAATAGAACGGCAATGAGAGAAGCCGCATGAGCACGAGAAAAATGTGTTTTGCTATTGATTTCACGAAACCGCTTTGTGAATTGATGAAAACGGGACCTGCATCCCCAAGACTGACGATCTCGCGTTTTCTGATTCTTAATTCGTAATTCTTAATTCGTAATTCTTAAAATGTGTTTGGCTATTGATTTCACGAAACCGCTTTATGAATTGATGAAAACGGCACCTGCATCCCCAAAAGCTGACGCCCCCGCGTTTTTCGATTCTCAATTCTTAATTGATCGACCGCTCACAGATAATTCTCATCTTGGGTAATTTAGGAAGGAACAGTCTGTATGGAGTTGAAGACACGCCTGTATGGTTTGAGAGTCAGGAATTGGATCAGAATTGCAAATGGATAGATTTTCCAATTCGTAATTCTTAATTCGTAATTCTTAATTTGTAGTTCTTGATTCTCCCCTTGGCCGGGAAAAAGCGAGATCCACTGCGACGTCATGCCGAAAGCTTTGCGGTCTCCGACAAACAGCGCTTCCAGCCGATAGATGAAATAGAACGGCAATGAGAGAAGCCGCATTAGCAGGAGAAAAATGTGTTTGACTATTGATTTCACGAAACCGCTTTATGAATTGATGAAAACGGGACCTGCTTCCCCAAAAACTGACGCTCCCGCGTTTTTTGATTCGTAATTCTTAATTCTTAATTCGTAATTCTCCCCTCTGGCGTGCTTCCAACCGATAGATGAAATAGAACGGCAATGAGAGAAGCCGCATTAGCAGGAGAAAAATGTGTTTGGCTATTGATTTCACGAAACCGCTTTATGTATTGATGAAAACGGGACCTGCATCCCCCAAAAGCTGACGCCCCGCGTTTTTCGATTCTTAATTCTTAATTCTTAAGTGAGTTTCCGGCAAGCCTGCATGAAATGAGATAGACAAAGGGCTATGATCGGCTGAAAATTCCATGAGGAAGGAAAAGGGCTGATGAAACCCGAGAAAAATCCCCAAT
>JAKAJS010000063.1 GCA_021813685.1 Deltaproteobacteria bacterium
GACGACATTGTCAAGCTCGCGGACAGTTCCCGGCCAGTCGTATTGTTTCAGGCTTTCGATGGCGTTCCTGGCCATGCGCTTGAGAGGGATATTTTTTTTCTGACAATGCTGATTCAAAAAATGGCTGACCAGGAGCGCCACGTCGCCATCGCGATCCCGTAGAGGCGGGACGTGAATGGGGATCACATTCAAGCGGTAAAACAGGTCCTCGCGGAATTCGTTTTCGGCGACCGCGCGCTCCAGGTCTTTATTGGTCGCCGCCAAAATGCGAACATCGACTTCAACGGTTCTGGAGCCGCCAACCCGCTGGAACTTGGTTTCCTGCAGGAAGCGAAGAAGCTTTACCTGGAGTTTCGGGCTCATTTCTCCGATCTCATCGAGGAAAACCGTGCCCTTGTTGGCCAGCTCGAACCGTCCGCGCCTTTCCTTGAACGCTCCGGTAAACGCCCCCTTTTCGTGTCCGAACAGCTCGCTTTCCAGCAACTCTTCGGGGATGGCTCCGCAGTTTATCGGGACAAAAGGCATTTCGCTGCGCGGGCTCTGGTAGTGAATGGCGTTGGCAATGAGCTCTTTGCCCGTGCCGCTTTCTCCGGTTATTAGGACCGTCGAATCGGTTTTGGCCACCCGCCGGATGACACTGTAGAGCTGCTGCATAGGCGCGCTTTGGCCGATAAGTCTTTCCAGCCGATGCTGCTCCAGGATTTGAGTGCGAAGGGCGACGTTTTGTTCCTTGAGATCGGTATGCTCGATCGCCCTTTTAAGGGTGAGCACAATTTCATCGAGATTGGCAGGCTTGGACAGATAGTCGTAGGCGCCCCTTTTGATCGCTTCGACTGCTGTCTCAATGGTCCCGAAACCCGTAAGCACGATGACGGGCGTTTCCGGATAGTTTTTGGCGATGTGGGCAAGGACTTCCATCCCGCTGATATCGGGCATGAAAAGATCGGTGAGCACCACTTTGAAGCTGTTTTTGTCGCAGGCTTCGATGGCTTCTTTGCCGCCGGAGGCCACCTCTACTTCGTACCCTTCGTCCCGCAGACGCTCTACTACAAGCTCCAGCGTCATGGGTTCGTCGTCGGCAATGAGAATCTTCGGCTTAAGTCCCATCAATGTCCCTGGTTATGTGCTCGGGTTGTATCTGGAAATATGTACAAACAATGCTGTCGACCGTGTTGCCGGCCGCTACTTTTCCTGCCCCTTCAGACGCTCGGCCTGGAGTCTCTCCGCGCAAAGTTTGAGGCATGTCATGCAGTCGGAGGTCTGGACGCCAAGTTTACAGAAGCGGCCGAACGCGTCGAACCAGTCGTTGCCCGTTCTCGGGCAGATGCTTACGAATTCCAGGAACCGCACGAGTCGCTCGGTAGCCGTTGGATCAATGGCGTGTTCGATGCGGCAGGCGTTTGCATCCGCATCTTCGGCTCCCAGTTGCAGGGTGTTTGCAAAAAACTCCTTGAGCACCTTGTGGCGGTGGATGACCTCGCGCGCGATCTCGCGTCCGGAAGCCGTAAGGGTAATGAAGCTATAGGGGCTGTAGTTGATCAGACCTCGGCCGGCAAGCGATTTGAGTGCCCCGGTCACCGAAGCGCGCTGGACGCTCATCTGTTCGGCTATGTCCTTCGCCCTCGCAACACGGTTGGACTGCTCGAGATGGAAGATGACTTCAAGGTAGTCTTCCAGGCTGGCGGACAACCCCTCGTTGTTTTCGCCGCAGAGCATTGCATCCTCTCCGTTTCGTCCAGACGTTTCCAATCACGACGACCGATGGAAAGATTACTTCATCCAGGCCCATTGAGTCAAGCAAATCGCACGGTTGCCCAAGGTATTCCTCTTTTTGTATTTCATTGTCTACAAGAGGGGAACGCCGCACCTGGTTGCCGCCGACGAAAGTCGGCGGTCTATGGTGGCAAGGGGGAGTCCCTGGCGCTGAGCGAGTTCGAGATAGGCTGCGTCATAAGCCGAAAGGCTATATTCTCTGGCAAGAAGGCGCGAGGCGTCAAGCGCCCGGAAATCCGCAGTCTCGATACGGATAGGCAGGGTTATGATCAATTCGACCGCTCGCGATGCATCTGCGGGTGTGATCCTTCCTCGTCGCTCAGCTACCAGAAGGACATTAGATATCTCATAAATCCATAAGGAGGGGACAAGTGCCTCATCGCTCCCAAGCCTCTGCAACACCGTTTCTGCCGTCTCGCTGGTCTCGTCCGGGATGCACCATGCCGCCGATATAGAGCTGTCGATAACGAAACAGCTCACCGGCGCCTGCCTTCCTCGATCATCGAACGGATCGAATCCGCGCCAGGCTTCGACCTGCTGCGAATCGCCCGGAGTTCTTCGGCTACTTTAGAAATATCTGCGCCCCGTCCATGCACCGGCGGGGTCAGTTCCGCAACAGGCACACCGTGTTTGGTGATGACCACCTTTTCGCCTTTGCTCACCAATTCGAGGAGCTTCGAAAGCCGGGTCTTAGCTTCGAAGGCGCCGACTGTAAGCGGCATAAGTCCCTCCCTGGACCACGCGAAGCAGCGAAGAGAAAAGTATATTATACAGTTCCCTCCAATTAAACCAGTGTAAGACTAGTTTAATAATCTTGCCGCGGGCCGTCAATGGCAGCCGGCTGCACGATTTACTTCAGAACTGCCTTCGCGTCTTCGCGGCTTCGCGTGCCAAATTATTTCGAGATTGGCCGTCCGCTCATATCACACTGTTGGGGGAACGACCGGCGATCCGTTTGTCCGCAAAAGATCGTCGAAGTAATCGATCGTTTTCTTGAGCCCCTCCTGCAGGGGGACCTTGGGTTCCCAGCCAAGGTTTTCCCTGGCAACGGAGATATCGGGTTTCCGTTTTACGGGGTCGTCGGTGGGAAGGGGTCTTCGAATCAGCTGAGACTTCGATCCCGTCATTTCGATTACCATGTCTGCGAGTTCCAGGATGGTGAATTCGACGGGATTTCCCAGGTTGACGGGGCCCGTAAAGCCCTTGGGGCTGTTCATGAGCCGGATGAACCCCTCGATGAGGTCATCGACGTAGCAAAAGGAGCGGGTCTGCTTGCCGTCTCCATAGATCGTTATGGGTTGGGCGGTAAGGGCCTGGACGATAAAGTTTGACACGACGCGGCCGTCGTTTGGATGCATCCTCGGTCCGTATGTATTGAAGATCCTGGCTACCTTGATGTCGAGCGCGTGCTGTCGGTAATAATCGAAAAAGAGCGTCTCGGCGCACCGCTTGCCCTCATCGTAGCAGGACCTGGGCCCTATGCAGTTTACGTTTCCCCAGTAGGTCTCTTTCTGCGGGTGTTCGAAGGGATTGCCGTACACTTCGGAGGTGGAGGCCTGCATGATCTTTATCTTGAGGCGCTTGGCAAGCCCCAGCATGTTGATAGAACCGTGCACATTCACCTTGGTCGTCTGGACCGGATCGTTCTGATAGTGGATGGGGGAGGCGGGACAGGCGAGGTTGTATATTTCGTCGACCTCGACATACAAAGGGTAGGTAATGTCGTGTCTCATGAGTTCGAAATAGGGATTGGACAAAAGATCTACGATATTCCTTTTGCTCCCCGTATATAAATTGTCGATACACAGCACGTCCTGCTGGTCCTTAAGAAGCCTTTCACACAGATGGGACCCGAGAAACCCGGCCCCGCCGGTTACTGCACATCTTTTCCGAAGATGCATGGCGATTTTCCTTCTAATTTGCAAATGGTGACTGAGTTTTCAAAAAAAGGGCAGTTATTCCGAACCGTCGGAATTGACGCAATTATACTCGTTTGCTCTGCGTTGGCAACTTTTCCTCGAATTTGGAAAGAAGGGGCCTCAGGTGCTTCGCATGTCACCCGTGAGAGCTTTTTCAAATTTGGCTTTCTGCTTGAGCAGATAATCGTGCAGGTCCCCGCCCTCAGCGATCGCCTCGTCTATTGTGGAGACAGCATCGGCATATCTGCCGTTGACAAAATAGGCTTCGGCGAGCGTATCGAGAATATCGGGTGCGGGGTTGAGCGATGCGGCCTTGCGGGCGAGTTTCAGGGCTTCCTCGGGATGGCGGAAGGAATAGGGGCCGGTCGCATAAAGCCAGGCCAGGTTGTTTAAAACGGATGGATCGTTTGGCGCCTCGGTCAGGGCGGCCCGTAAGACCGATTCGGCTTCGGAGTATCTGTTCTTCTGGCAGAGCAGCGCTCCGTAGGCGGAAAGATAGTGCACATTGGAGGGGTTTTTGGCAACGGCTTGTTCGAGTATGCGAAGCTCGACGTTTGTTCGAAGGTCTTTGGCAAGGCCTGCCTTGTTGGCCCGCCAGTTGGCGAAAAGGAGGGCGGAGATGATCGCCGCAAAGGCCAGGGCGGAGCCGTAGAGTTTGCGGTTGTGCCTGCGGATGAGGTCCCGGTTCCTGGAAGCCTGCACCAAAAAATCCACTCGCTGTCGTATGCTGTAATGGTGCCAGCTGGGCAGGTCTTCGATCCTGCCGCTGTGATAGGCGATTTTCTGCAGCGAACTGATCAGCCCGGCGGGGTCGCCCACGAGTTCCATGGCGTAGAGATCGGCCTGCCTTTCGCTGTTTCGGAGAAAATAGCCGAAAACGAACCGAAGAAAGAAGACCATCGCCAGCACGATCGGCAGGGCGGAAAAAAGAGAAAAGGTGGAGGCGGCGAAACCGCTGGTGGAAATCGACCAGTCGAAAATGGTTTTGTTGGACAGTGCGAGCCACTTGAGCGTATTGCCAAGCTCGAGGGACAGGAGGACAAAGAGGATCAGGAGCATGACGAACAGGAGCAGGTGCTTTTTTCGCACATGCCCCATCTCGTGGGCAATAACGGCCTTGAGTTCACTGAGATCGAGCGTTCTGAGCAAGCCTGAGGTGATGAGGATGTATCGCAGCCTGGGGAGAATCCCGACCACTCCGGCCGTGAGGATCTCGGTTCCGAAAAGCGGCCAGAGGAGAAGCCCGCCGGTTTTGAAATCATGCTCGTCGCAAAATCTTTGCAGTTCGTTTTTAACATAATCCTGGGGAAGTGGTTTGCAGCCCCACAACCGAATGATCAGCCAGGGTCCGAAAAGAACGAACCCGAAAAGCGCTATGCAAATGAGCCCCAGTTGGGCGAAATCAGAAGCCAGGAAAGCGGGCGCTTTCAGAAAGTCGATCAGGTCGGCGGCGATGGAGATGAGAAGCCAGGGGATGAGTATGACCGTGGTGAAGGAGACGTGCCCCTTTATGAAATGCGCCCGGGAGGAACTCGTTCCCGAGAGCGTCTCGTGGACCGGTTGGCCGAAATACCAGATCACCACCAGGTGAAGCATATAAATGGCCAGACCGACAATGCCGGAAACGGTCGAATACCTGGTGTAGCCCGGAAGGGTATCGAGATAGGCGCCAAGATTCAACCCGTAGAGGTAGACCGCAAGAAATCCGATGGCCGCGATGGATAGAAGTGTTTCGGCTCGAAAATAGGCGCGGGTGAGCCCCGAGTGGGAAGCGCCTTCGTCGTCGGCTTTCCGGATCTTTGCAAAGGTGCGTCTGCAGGTGAAGACAAAAAAGCCGAACAGAGCGAGGATGTAGAGCGCGTCGGGCCAGTGTGCGACAGGCGGCTTCGCCGTTTGCGGCAGGGTGCTGAAGAGCAGCAGAACGACGATAAAGTATATGAGTTGATTATACATTTAAGAGTTTTTCAGCCTCTCGCCTCTAAACTCGAAAGATTCAGTACTATGGCCTGGCGATCCTGTCAACGGTGACACGCCGTCCCGTCCGCGGCGACACGCCGCCCGCCGGCCTCGAAGCAATGTTTTCCGAAGCTGTCTTCGAATCGAACCGGGTAGTCTCCGTTAAAGCATGCGAGGCAGAAGGGATGATCGTTCGAGTCAGCCCCGGCCGCTTCGAGCAGGCCTTCGATGCTGAGGTAATGCAGGGAATCGAGGCCGATAAAATTTTGAATTTCCTCCACGGTGTGTGAGGAGGCGATCAGTTCCCCCTTGGTGGAAAAGTCAATTCCATACGGGCAGGGGAAACGGTGCGGGGGGCAGCTTACGAGCATGTGCACTTCTTTTGCGCCGGCCTGCCGCAGGGAGTTTATCCTGGTCCGGGTCGTAGTGCCGCGAATGATTGAATCTTCTAGCAGCAGAACGTTTTTATCTTTGAGCAATCCGCGCACGGGGTTCAATTTGACGCGCACCTGGAAATCGCGCATCGCCTGGCTGGGTTGAATGAAGGTGCGGCCCACGTAATGATTGCGTATCATGCCCATTTCGAGCGGAATATTGGTGGCCTGGGCAAATCCCAGGCAGGCGTAGTTTCCCGAATCGGGAAAGGGCATGAGCATATCTGCGCGAATCCGGGGGTTTTCTTTGGCCAGAAGCCCCCCCAGCTTCTTGCGAAACGTATAGACGTTCTGATTGAAGATATTGCTGTCGGGTCTTGCAAAGTAGATAAACTCGAATATACAGTAGGAATGGCGCCTTTTGGGGAAAGGGAAGATGGAGCGCAGACCGTCCTCGTCGATAATGAGAATTTCTCCCGGCTCGAGGTCCCGGATGTAGGTAGCCTCGACCAGATCCAGGGCGCAGGTCTCCGAGGCCAGCACGTAGGCGCCGTCGAGCTCTCCCAGGCAAAGAGGCCGGAAGCCGTTGGGGTCGCGCACGCCGATAAGCATGTCCTGGGTGCTCATAACCAGCGAATAGGCGCCCTGCACCCTTCGCAGCGTTTCGACCAGGGCTTCCTCGATTCCGTTGCTCAGGTTTCGCGCCAGCAGGTGCATAAATATTTCGGTATCCATCGTGGAGCGAAAGATGGCTCCTTGCCCTTCGAGTTCTCGGCGCAGTTCGACGGCGTTTACCAGATTGCCGTTGTGGCCGATGGCATAATGGTTGTCGCCGTGAAAGACAACGAAAGGCTGCGCGTTTGCGCGAAGGGAAGATCCGGTCGTGGAGTAGCGCACGTGGCCGATGGCCAGGTAGCCCTTGAGGGTCTTCAGGATTTCTTCGTTAAAGATTTCGTGCACCAGCCCCATGCTCTTGTGCGTGGTGATGCGGCGCCCGTCGGAGACGGCTATTCCCGCACTCTCCTGGCCTCGGTGCTGCAGCGCGTAGAGCCCGAAAAAGGAGAGTTTGGCCGCGTCTTCATGGCCGAAAATTCCAAAGATGCCGCACTCTTCCTTCTTGGTGGGGGTATAGGGCGTAAGAATCCGCGGTGTTGCGGAACGTATGAGTTTATTTTCAGGCAACCTGCACTCAGTCACGATTCTATCCTTTTTCACTTCTTCCCCCCGATCGTCCGGTGGTATTCCTGGATTGTTTTGACCTGCCAGTCGCCCTTTTGCAGTTCCGACACCGCCTCGGCTATCGCCTGCGCTCCGGCAATGGTGGTGGCATAGGGGATATTGTACATGACCGTTGCACGTCTGATTTCGTAGGAGTCGGAAGTGGTCTTTTTGCCAAGGCTCGTATTGACCACCAGTTGTATCTGCCCGTTTTTGATCTTGTCTACGACGTTGGGGCGGCCTTCTTTCAACTTGTAGACGCGATCGGCGGCTAG
>JAKAJS010000011.1 GCA_021813685.1 Deltaproteobacteria bacterium
TCATCGACTACATAGTCGATGATAATCACGGCAAAGTCGGGCTGCCCGGTTATGGGACAAACCGTTGTGAATTCCGGGGCGCTCAGCCGGACCACGTAATCGGTGCCCGGGTTTGCGTTTGCAAATGTCTCCAGGACCGCCTCCTGAGGAGACCCGGCGGTTTCGACCTTTTTTCCCAACTGGGTGAGTTCATTTATTGCTGCAGCCATTTCTAAATCCGTTTCCGTCACGGCGCATAGTGCGTCGGGTCTGGTATACCGGCTTCCGCAAAGCCTTTCCTTCGTAAAACGCAACTGTCGCATCTGCCGCACGCCCTGTCAACCGGGTCGGGGTCGTAGCAGGAATGGGTCATCGAAAAATCGACCCCGAGTTCCACACCCTTCCGTACGATCTGCGCCTTGGTCATGTGGAGGAGCGGCGTGTGGATGCGCATGCGCAGGCGGCCTTCGACACATTCCCTGAGGGCGAGGTTGGCCATCTTTTCGAAGGATTCTATGTATTCCGGCCGGCAGTCGGGATAGCCCGAATAATCCAGGGCATTTACTCCAATGAAGATATCCGCCGCGTGAAGCGTTTCGGCCCAGGCGAGGGCAAGGGAGAGAAACACCGTGTTTCTCGCCGGCACATAGGTGACAGGTATTTGCGTCTGCATCACCTCGGGGGGTACGTCTTTTGGCACCTCGATTTCGGAGGTGAGCGCAGAGCCGCCGATCACGCCCAGGGGCACCTCCAGGACGAGGTGCGTCTTCACGCCGAGCGCTTCTGCGACCTTTCGGGCGGCTTTCAACTCCGCCCGGTGCCGCTGCCCGTAGCTGAAGCTCAGCGCGAAGACCTCGAAGCCCTCCCGTTTTGCGATCGCAAGGCAGGTGGTCGAATCCAACCCGCCGGATACCAGCACGACCGCTTTCCTATTTTCTGCTGTCATAAAGGAGGTCCTCACTCAAAGAGAAACATGTAAAAATCGGCCACGTCGATCAAGGCGAAAATCCTGTCCTTTACCGCGGAAATGATGCCTTCGTCCCCGGTTACGAGCAGGACCTTCCCGTCTTTCCTCGGACCTATCTTTTCTATCAGGGCCTCATCGGCCGAGCTTTTGGTTTTGTCAGTGTAAATGATTTGCAGGTTGGCCGCAACGCTTCGCGACTCCTCGACCCCGTCGAAGATCAGAAAGACCCTGGAAAAATATCGGCTCTTGGCCGAAACGGCTTCGATAAACCGCTCGCGGAATTTTGTGAAGTCCCCGCGAGAAAAATGTCCGTTTTCCCCGTGCGCCCGGAGAAGCACGTTGTAGCCGTCGATAAAGAGATCATATCGCCTGCTCTGCTCGGACTCGATGAAATCCTCCAGGTTCCTGGCTCTTTTTTCGCGTACAAGGTCTTCCCTTTTGGGCGGGTACTGGAAATAGAGCCGCTCGAGAACCTGTCGCCTCTTGTGCCGCACGGCTTCCTCGACGCGGGATGGGTCTGCAAGAAGGCCGAGTTCTACGAGCGTTCCGGCCGTCTTCACCATTTCATTCAGTTTGGGCAAATTTGCCGGAACCGGGTCGAGCAGGTTGATCCGGGCGACTATTTCCCCTGCCCCGGCATGTTCGGCCGCAACGATTTTCCCGATTCCCGGCAGCTTCAGAATCCGGCTTTTTTCTGCCAAAAGCGCCTCTTTTACCTTCTCCACTTCCTTGTGCACAACCAGGGAGCCGGCGTATACGGCCTCTATCCGGTTGAGCGAAAGATCGATTTCCAGCAGCTTTTCGCGAATATCGGACAAGACGCCGTATTCTTCATCGGCCCTCTTTTGCAGCTCCAACGCCCGTCTGGTCCTTTGCAGAAGCGATTCGAGCCGTTCGGATTCCTTTCGCGCACCGGCCGTATCGAGTGCCTGGTAGCGCTCGAACCACTCCTTTCGTTTCCGGCTCACCGCGCCGCTCAGTTTTTTTTCAAACTCCGCCTCGCATTCATTCATCTTTTTCTTGAGTTCTTCGTTTTCGGCTCTCAGGTCGCCAAGCTGCCCGGTCGTGCGGACGAGTTCCGACTGGAGTTTTTTGAGCTTTTTTTCGAGCTTTCTAGAAACCGCCCCCGAACCTGGAGCGCTCTCGTCCTCTTCGAGATCCTCACCGGTTTCCAGGTCGAAGGCAAATCCGCCTCCTGCCTTGCTTTCCAAAAATTTTTCGGACATCTCGGGGTGATTTTCGATAAACTCCCCCCAGACCGACAGGGTGGGCACAAGGATGTCAAAGAGTGCCGCCTCGGGGGCGCGCGACCAGAACTCCCCGGTCTCGAGCGCCCGGGCAACGGGCTCCGGGTCGAGGAGACCAAGCACAAGAAGTCCTGCGCAAAGGCGTGCGGGACCAAAAAGGTCTCGCAGCTTCCACAGGTTTTCTGAAATAAAATCGCCCCGAAGCATCGAAAGGTAGGAGACCGCCGAAGCCTGTTCCCCCCGCCACCGGGCGAGGACCTTTTGGAAAAACCCGGCATTGGTTTGCATCTCCCGGCGAAGGCGGTCCATCACCGGAGAGCGGTGAAATAATTTCAATGACTTTCCCCGCCCGATGGAATAGCCTTCCAATACCCGTTTCCTTTCGCCGGGAAACGCGTCGAGCACACGCTCCCAGGCCGGGGCGGGAATGTCCCGTATCATCTGGTCATAAAACGGGACCGGCAGCTTCGCTAGTAACCCTCTGTCTTTGAGGCTGAGTTCCACGTAAAAAAATCCTCTATCCGGAAAGCGCGCCCATGAACGAAACCTCCATCGTCTTTGTTACCGCGGGAAGCGAAGAGGAGGCCGCAAAGATCGGCCAAACCCTCGTCGAAGAGCGCCTTGCCGCCTGCGCAAACCTGGTCCCGGGCATCCGTTCGATTTACCGCTGGAAGGGCAAGATCTGCGATGAACGCGAATTTCTTATCATCATAAAGACCAGAACGTCAAAGTTTGAAGCGCTCCAAAAGCGGGTAAGGGAACTGCACAGCTATGAAGTTCCCGAAATAGTGTCGTTTCCCATCTCCCGGGGGCTTCCGCAATATCTCGCCTGGGTGCTGGAGGAAACGGAAGCGTGAAAGCGGGAGGCGGGGAGCAAAAGCGGCGATTCGCCTCCTCGGGTCTTTTCGTTTCAGGACGCACTACTTTGCCCTTTCTTTAACAATAATAACCCGATTTCCCCGGTCGGCATACGCATGCCAAAACCCGATCAACCACAGTCCAAAATCGCAGCCCCTGCAATGATAAGCAGCACGGCGAAAAGAGCACGCCTGCCGGGGCGTTCCTGCAGGAAAATCCAGGCAAAGAGAACGCCAAACAGCATGGCAGTTTCGCGGAGTGCGGCGACCGCGCCTATGGGCGCAAACGTCATTGCCCACAGGGCCAGCGCGTAGGAAGCGATCGAGCACAATCCACCACCCACGCCGCGCCGCATGAGAGACAGGGGCGCGTCCCCGGTAAAAATTTCCCCAATCCGGCCGCGCACGAGAATTAACGCCGCCGGGATCGCAGGGAGCACGAAGGTCCAGAGAGCATACGCCAGTGGGGAATGGGACAGGCGAGTCCCGATCCCGTCATTTACCGTGTACAGGGCGATTATTATCGCGTTCATAAGCGCAAACGCCAGGGCTTTCCCTTCGCTTCCACCACCCTGCCGGCGGGCTTGCAAGCATACCCCCCCTGAAACCAGCAGAAGCCCGGCCCAGCCGGAAACTCCGAGATGTTCTCCAAATCCAAGGGCAGCGATCGCGGCGGTCAAAGCGGGCGCCGTCCCGCGCATCACCGGGTAGGTGAGACTGACCGCTCCGAACGAGTATGCCTCGGCCACCAGATTGAAATAGAGGACATGTAGAAGGGCGGTGATCGCCAGATGCGGCCATGCGGCCCTTGCAGGCGGAGGCAGAAAGGGCAGGATGAGCGCGCCTGTCAGAGCTGCGGCAAGAGCCAGGAGAGCCGTTGATGCGCGCCGGTTTGCGCCTCCTCGAATACCGACGTTCCACGCCGCATGGAGTGCGGCGCCGCCGAGAACAGCCAAAGTCGCAACCGGTGGAATGATCATCGATTTCTCACTAACTCGTTAACAGCGCTGGTTTAGGATTCGGGCAGCATTATTCTCCTTTTCGGAACACACTCCAAGCGAAAAACCGGCCGTCCATTCCCCTGACAACAAATCGGTCGTCATTTTTTCACAGAAATGACGCCTGACTGTAAATCGAGCGTAACGCGGCTACAGGATACTGATTCTGTCAAAAAACGGGGCTCGCCTCACCGGAAAGGCCGGTCGAGGCACGGGAACCGATCCCCACTTCTTCTTTCGGAGGAAAGAGCACCATGAAGTCGCTTTTGCGTTTCGTCGCACTGGTTGCGATCCTGCTATTCAGTTCCTCGGCGTTTGCCGCGAAGGTTGTCACCATCTACTCCGCCGATGGACTCCACGACGGAAAGCCCAACTGGTACGCCGCGGTTTTTAAAGAATTCACCCAAAAAACCGGCATACAGGTGCAGTACATCGAGGGAGGTTCCGGTGTGGTCGTAAACCGCGTCCTCGCCGAACGGCAGAACCCGCAGGCGGACGTACTGGTGACGCTTCCGCCCTTCATGCAGAAGGCTGCCGCAGAAGGAGCGCTACAGGCATACGCGCCGCCTGCGGCCAGGCGGATTCCGGCCGGCCTCAAGGACCCGGAAGGTCTTTGGTACGCCATGGTGAACAATTATCTGTGCATGATCTACAACAAGAAAGTTCTTTCTGCCCCCCCGAAAAGTTATGAGGCCCTGCTTGCCACGAACTTCAAGCAACGGGTGCAATATTCGACTCCAGGCCAGGCAGGCGACGGCACAGGAGTCATGCTCCAGGCCTTTCACGCCTTCGGCGGCCGGGACGCCGGTTTTACCTATCTCAAAAAACTCCAGGTCAACAATGTCGGGCCCTCCTCTTCCACGGGACGCCTGGCGGCCCTGGTCAACAAGGGAGAAATCTGGGTGGCCAACGGGGACGTGCAAATGAGCCTGGCGCAGACCCGTTCCTATCCCAATATGGCCATCTTCTTTCCCACGGCGCCCGATGGGAAGCGCTACACCTTCGCTCTGCCATACGATGTAGCCATGGTCAAAAATGCTCCCCACCCTGCGGCCGCCCGGGAACTGATCGATTTTCTGCTGAGCAAATGGGCGCAAGACCGTGTTTCCTCCCTGGCCCTGGGGTTTCCGGTGCGAAACGACGTCCATCCCACGGATGCGGGCTTTAAGGCATTGCAGAACGTCATGCAGGGAGTCACGGTCTGGACTCCCGACTGGACAGACACTCTCCAGCACCTGAGCAGCGACATTTCCCGCTGGCAGCAGGTGACAGGGAACTGATCATGCTTGCTCAAACCATGGAGTTGCCCCCGGCGCTCGATTTTCTTAGCGGAGTGGAAGCCGGGGTCGGCATCGAGAGGCAGCAGCCGGTGCTCCCCCGCACTCCCCACATTCGATTCGAAGGGGTCAATGTTTTTTACGGCAAGAGCCCCGCGGTCGTTGATCTGGACCTTACGCTTCAGACGGGAGAGGCGCTGGCTCTCCTGGGCCCTTCGGGTTCGGGCAAGACGACGATCCTGCGGGCACTGGCGGGATTCACCAGGCTTCGAAGCGGCCGAATAAGCATCCACGGAAGCGACATTTCGACACTGCCTCCGCAGAAACGGGGGTTTGGGATTGTTGTGCAAAATTATGCGCTTTTTCCGCACATGACCGTTGCCGAAAATGTCGCTTTCGGCCTGCGAGCGCGTCGCGTAGCCGCAGGCCGGATGCGCTCGCTCGTGGCCGAATATCTCGCCTTCGTGGGAATGAGCGGCTATGCAAAGCGTTACCCGCAGGAACTCTCGGGCGGCCAGCAGCAGCGGATCGCTCTCGCGCGCGCGCTGGCCATCCGGCCCGACGTGCTGCTTATGGACGAGCCGCTCTCGGCTCTGGACGCGCCTCTACGCCGGGAGATGCTTGGCGAACTCATCCGATTGCACCATGAACTGCCGGAGTTGACCATCCTTTTCGTCACTCACGACCAGGCCGAAGCCCTGGCGCTGGCCGATCGGGTAGGTCTCCTGCGCGACGGCAGGCTGCAGGCGCTCGATACGCCCCAAAATCTCTACGATCGCCCGCCCAACCGTTTTGCCGCCGAATTTTTGGGGCAGACGAACCTGCTCGAGGTGGAGGTGAGCGGTCCGGCCGATGGGGAGGGCATGATACCGGTGCGGCTCGGCGGCCAGGTGCTCTTCTTCCAACCGCCGCTCGGCTGGGCCGCCCGACAGAAAGACTACTGGCTGTGCCTTCGGCCGCATCAACTGAGTTTTGGCCGGGAGCAGCAGACCACCGGGCAAGTTAACGCGCTCGAAGGATTTGTAACCGCCGGGGAATGGAAAGGGTCTCACTACAGGGTCTCGATGCGGGTCGAGGGGCAATCGCTGCACATGGAGGTGAACGCCGCCACACGACCTCCCGCCCCGGGAAGCCGCGCACCGCTCTATTTCGCCGCCTCCGCCGCCTGGCTGCTGCCCAGGGAGGAGTGATGTCTCGATTTCCGCTTCTCCAGCGCTTCGCCTGGGCCGCGCCGCCCGTGACGGTGCTGGGGGGAATTTTCCTGTATCCCCTCCTCGAACTGGTGTGTCGCTCCTTTGGCGGCGGTGGAACGAATTATCTCAAGGTGCTCCATACACAAATTTTCATGGCCGCCCTGGGGCATACCCTCGAAATCGGTGTTCTTTCGACCCTGGGGTGCCTGGCTCTGGGCAGTGTACTGGCGGCGCTGATTGCCTTCGTTCCCTTTCCGGGCGCAGGTGCGCTAAGCCGCCTGATCGATGTGTTTCTGGCCTACCCGTCCTTTCTCGTAGCCCTTTCGCTCACCTTCCTCTATGGGGCCGCCGGGGTCGTCAATACATCCCTCATGCAACTGTTTCACACCCAGCAGCCACCGCTCGATTTTCTCTACACGACCGCAGGCGTAGTCCTGGCCGAAACTACCTTTTATACCCCTTTTGTCATGCGCCCGCTTCTGGCCGCCTTCAGCATGATCGAACGCGCGCAGATCGAAGTGGCGCTATGTCTCGGAGCAAATCCTCGCCAGGTGCTCCGGGAGATCATCTTCCCTGCTGCGTTTCCCGCCCTGCTGGCCGGAAGCAGCCTCTGTCTCATGCTGACGATCAATGAGTTCGGAATCATCTTCTATCTGGGCGCCAAAGGCGTGATCACCCTTCCCATGCTGATCTTCGGCAAGGCCATCCAGGAATTCCAGTATGCGCAGGCAAGCGTCATTGCAGTCGTAAGCATCGTGCTATCCCTCGCCCTGTACGGTATCTATATCGCATCCTGCAACCGACTGAGTCGCAATAGCCATGATCCTCTACTCTAAGAGCGCCCGCTGGACGGCATGGACGTTTTTTGCCCTGCTCGCGGCAACCTTTTTCGGCCTGCCGCTGCTTATGCTGCTGCTCGCAGCCGTAGCCAGGCAGTGGAACGGGGCGCTGGTGAGTCAGTTTGGAATCGACCACCTGGTTGAGGCCGTGCAGGGCGCGCGGGGAAAGGCTCTTGTGACCAGCCTTCTCACCGCCTCCATCTCCGGCCTGGGCTCCCTGGTGCTGGGTACCTGGGGCGCGCTGGCGGCTCGAAACGCAGGGGCGGGACTGAGACGATTTCTCGACGCCATTTACATTCTTCCGCTCACCCTGCCGACTGTCACCGTGGGACTGGCCCTGCTCGTCACCTTCAGCCGTGCACCCTTTTTTCTCAATGGAACGCCCTGCCTGGTGATCATGGCGCACATCATCCTGGTCACCGCCTATGCCTACAACTGCATCCGTGCCGGGCTGGAACGACTGGAACCGACATACGAGCAGGTGGCCGCAAGCCTTGGCGGGAGCCGCGCCACCATCCTTCGCCGGGTGACCCTGCCGCTGCTCAAACCATACCTGGCCGCGGCCGCCAGCCTCAGCTTCGCGTTTTCCATGGGGGAACTGGGAGCGACGATCATGGTCTATCCTCCCGGGTGGGTCACGGCCCCCGTGGACATTTACGCCCTCACCGACCGGGGCGCGATCTTTACCGGCGCCGCCTTGAGCGTGCTACTGCTGGGGGCGGCCGTATCCGCCCTGTTGCTCTTCAATCGGCTCGGACGTAACGGACCCGGCCAGGGGAAAAACTACTGAAAAGAGGAGAAGTTCCAATGGATGTTTTCCTGCGCAAACGTGTCTACACGGGTCCGGTCAGGGCGGTGATACTGGACTGGGCCGGCACGGCGATCGATTACGGCTGCATGGGGCCGGTGGCACCCTTTCTCGAAGTTTTTAAAAACCACGGGGTGCCCGTAACCGCGGCCGAAGCCCGGGCGCCCATGGGGCTCGCCAAAAAGGACCACATCCGCGCCATGTGCCGGGCGCAATCGGTAGCGAAAAAATGGCGCGAGGTGCACGGCGTTCTGCCCGGGGAGCTTGAAGTGGATGCTCTTTACCGGGAAGTCGAGCCCCTGATCGTTACCGCCGCCGCCAAACACTGCGATCTCATCCCGGGTCTCCTCGACACCATGGGGGCCATGCGGCGGAGAGGCGTAAAAATCGGGACGACCACCGGCTATACCCGTCCCATCATGGAGGTCGTCGTTCCGGCAGTACGGGAAAAGGGGTTTGAACCGGATTGCGTGGTCTGTTCCTCGGACGTGCCGGCCGGCCGGCCCTTTCCCTGGATGTGCTACCGGAATGCCCTGGAGCTCGAAGTCTACCCTCTTAGCGCCATGGTGAAGATCGGCGACACCGTGAGCGATATCGAGGAGGGTTTAAACGCCGGGATGTGGACCATAGGAGTGGCCATGACGGGCAATGAACTGGGAATGCCCGAAGAGGAAGCGCTCGGGCTTGGTCCCGCAGAACTGAGCGCAAGACTTGCGGGAATCCGGGGCAGACTTCTTGCGGCCGGGGCCCATTTCGTCGTGAACGGCATCGGCGACTGCGCTCCTCTTATCGATAAAATTGAAACACTTTTACGAGACGGCCTCACCCCGTCGACGTTCGAGGAATCATGACAGCGTTTAAAGCGGATTCGATTCCGGCATGGCAGGCGAGCGAAGGCGACAGCAACGGTTCTTCGCATCGCAACAGGTGGAAAGAGGAGCATCTCGATTCGGAAACTCTGCGGTGGCTCGAAGAAGATGGCCGCTACTTTCTCCACCAGTCTCTTTCGACCCCCTGTCTCGACGTCCTCGCGGGATGCGGCGGCGCTACGCTCGAAAACCTGCAGGGCCGCTCCTATCTCGATTTTCACGGCAACAGCGTCCACCAGGTGGGGTTTGGAAATCCCCGTGTGGTACAGGCCGTAAAGGATCAACTGGATCGGCTCTCCTTCAGCCCTCGCCGTTTTACCAACCTCCCGGCCATCGAGCTTGCCGGAAAGCTTGCGGCGATCGCCCCCGGCAATTTGAACAAACTGCTGTTTGCACCGGCAGGGACACTGGCCGTGGGCATGGCTCTAAAGCTTGCCAGGGTCTACACCGGACGCTTCAAAACCATTTCCATGTGGGACTCCTTCCACGGGGCTTCCCTGGATGCGATCTCGGTGGGGGGAGAGGCGCTCTTTCGAAGGGGAATCGGGCCGCTTTTGCCGGGCGCCGAGCACGTACCCCCGGCCGAGCCCTACAGGTGCCTGTGGAACGAAGATGGCGATTGTGAGGCCTGCGGACTTCGCTGCGCCCGCTATATCGAATATGTGCTGGAAAAGGAGGGCGATGTGGCGGCGGTGATTGCCGAGCCGGTCCGCTGCACCACCGTCTCCATTCCGCCCCCCGGCTACTGGCGCTCCGTGCGTGAAGCGTGCGACCGCCACGGGACGCTTTTGATTTTTGACGAGACGGCGGTCTGCCTGGGACGAACGGGCCGCATGTTCGCCTGTGAACAATTTGGTGTGACGCCCGATATCCTCGTCCTGGGCAAAGGCCTGGGCGGCGGGATATTGCCTCTTGCCGCGGTAGTCGCCCGGGAAGACCTCGATGTGGGCGCCGATATGGCCCTTGGCCACTACACGCATGAAAAAAATCCGGTTGCCTGCGCTACGGGTCTAGCCGCCATCGAGGTCCTCGAAAAAGATCGCCTGGTGGAGAGAGCCTCGACGCTCGGCGCCCAAACCCTGCGGGAACTGTTGCGCTTGCAGGCCGAGTTCAGCCTGATCGGGGACGTGCGCGGACTGGGAATGCTTTTTTGCCTGGAACTGGTGCGGGATCAAACAAGCAAAATTCCGGCAGCCGATGAAGCGGAACGAATCATGTACCATTGCCTCTCGGAAGGCTTGAGTTTCAAGGTTTCCCAAGGCAATTGCATCACCTTGACCCCGCCTCTTTCCATCACTTCAGAGGAAATGGAAAGGGCGCTTTCCATTCTCCGCCGAAGCCTGGCAAAAGTGGGTGAGTCGGTGAATGGGTGAATAGGAGAAGCTTACATGGACATTAAGGACATTCCGGAAAACCCCTATATTCTGCTGACCCCCGGACCCCTTTCCACCACTCGAACAGTTCGCGGCGCGATGCTTCGGGACTGGTGCACCTGGGATGCGGATTATAACGGCATCATTCAGGATATCCGGCGGCGGCTGGTGGCGCTTGCCACTGCTTCGCCCCGGTACACCTCCGTTCTGATGCAGGGCAGCGGCACCTTTTGTGTGGAATCGGTCATCGGTTCGGTGCTGCCGGAAAAGGGCAAGCTGCTGGTGCTCGTAAACGGCGTTTACGGCGCCCGCATAGCGCAGATCGCCGAGCGGCTCAAAATACCGGTGAGCATCATAGACAGCGGCGAGACCCGCCCCTGCGACCCTCAGTCACTGGAAGAAGCGCTTCGGGCCGATGCATCCGTCACCCATGTCGCAGTAGTCCACTGCGAAACGACCACCGGGATGTTCAACCCCGTGCTGCCGATCGGCCGGGTCGCCAAGCAGTTCGGAAAGACCTTCATCGTCGATGCCATGAGCAGCTTTGGCGGGATTCCGCTGGATATGGCCGAAATGCGCGCCGATTTTTTGATCAGCAGCGCCAACAAGTGCCTCCAGGGGGTCCCGGGATTCGGCTTTGTCATTGCGGAGCGAACACAACTGGAAAAGACCGCCGGGTGGGCCAGGTCTCTCAGCCTGGATCTCTTCGATCAGTGGCAGACAATGGAACTTCACGGCGGCAAGTGGCGATTTACTTCCCCGACCCACGTGGTGAGGGCTTTTGCTCAGGCACTCGATGAACTGGACGCGGAAGGCGGAATCGAAAAAAGGTACAACCGCTATCGAAACAACCACAAAACCCTGGTAGACGGTATGCAGGAGCTGGGGTTCGAAAGCCTGCTGCCCGAAAGCTGCCGCTCGCCGATCATTACCGCCTTTCGAAGCCCCCAGCACCCGGCCTATGATTTCAAAAAGTTCTATGCCGCCCTGAAATCGCGCGGCTTCGTCATTTATCCGGGGAAAGTCACTACAGTCGATACCTTTCGCATCGGAAACATCGGAGACGTTTTCGCCGGGGACATACTGCGTCTTTTGGAGGCGGTGAAGGAATCGATGTTCTGGTGAGAACTGCAGGGAGCGCCCTCATCGTTTCGCCCCACGTCAGACCCAAACTACTGTTGATATACAGCAAATCCCCCTTTACCAAATGGGGATTTTCTTAAGAAATCAGCTGGATACTCCCAAGAAATCTCCCCGCCCCCCTTTGAGAACAGGGGGGGGTTAGGTAATCTCACATTCCCCCATTTTGCCTACCATCCCAGAATTAAAAAATTCCATTGGCATAGTTTTCGACCTAAATTGCCCCCACTACTAGGCACACTTCCTGTCGAGACTTGCGAAGACGTTTCAATCTACCCTTTCGACCACTTCACCATTGAATCAAAAAGTGAAGCACAAATCATGCCGAAAATTTACCTCTACATGAACCTTGTTAGTTCAACGGCGGAAATTTTCCGTTTCTGAATAGCCAAAAGGGCTCGCCTCGGAATCAAAGTCTGATAAACTCAAGCTAAAAAAGACTGAAACCGCACGGTTCATAACTCCGCGTGGCTGCACGCTCCCAAAAGGTCAATCCGGACGTCTGAGGGGCCGAAGGAAAGCGGAAACAAGGCTAAGGTTGTTTCTTCGGAGTCGAACCTTTGAAAATAGCCTGAAAGCCCTTATTTTACTTTGACCGGGTTAAAAAGATTTTGACTGGTGAGTTTTCACTTTGTAAACTGAAGAAGCAAGGAGATAAACTACGTCGATCTATACATCCATTTTGGAGGAACCTATGCTAATAAGTGATAGAATAAATGTTGCCCTTGCCGAGTTCAGCGCGTTAAGAGATGAAATAAATATGAAGCTACGGATGGCGTATGAGATATACACTATCTATTTTACTGGGCTAGGAATATTCTATGGATATATAATAGGCAAAACGGAAGGCTATCTAATTATTGGAGTACCAATATTTTCATTAGCTCTCTTCTTTAGACTTCATTATGACCAACTTATGATACGAACGATAGGTGACTATATTAATACACACATTTCAACTATACTTTCCATAAATCCAGGCCCGTTTGTTATGCAATGGGAACAGTTTAACAAAAACCATCATCCTGCCCCTTATTATAAATATTCAATATTCGTAACATTTGTTTTATTATCTGCCGTTCCAGCCATTGGATATAGTACCTATACCATAATATTTTATTATCTATTTGCGTCTAATAGCACACTGCCAATTTGTGTTCACTGGGTTTCCATTCTAGTAAATCTGACTATCGGCTCTTTTATTTGCTACAGAATATTTAAGGACACGTTTTGAGAATCACTTAAAATTGCCGTGACAGTCATCTATATCTCACATATAAATTGCCGGCCCGCTTCCCCTGTCTATTACCTCTGCCTTTACAGGGACAACCTAGAACCTCATGTCAGTCCCCCTCCCCCAACCGAATGCGCACCGACTGCGCGTGGGCGGTGAGCCCTTCGAGTTCGGCAAGCCGTATGATGGAGCGCGCATCTCGCTGGAAGGCGGTGCGCGAATAGGCGATCACGCTGGTTTTTTTTAGGAAATCGTCTACTCCGAGCGCGGAGGCGAATCGGGCGGTGCCTGCTGTCGGGAGCACGTGGTTCGGGCCGGCGAAATAATCGCCGACAGGCTCCGGGGTATGTTCGCCGATAAAGACCGCTCCGGCGTTTTCTACTTTTCCCAGCCAGGAAAAAGGCTCTTCGAGGTGCAGTTCGAGATGTTCGGGGGCTATGCGGTTGGCAAGCTCGAAGGCCGCATCCAGTTCGCGAACCACGAAAACAGCCCCGTAGCTCTCGATCGAGGCCGACGCCGTCTCGGCCCTGGGAAGGGCGGCGAGCTGCCTCGACACCTCCGAGGCGATATCGCCCGCGAGGTTTTCTTCGGTGGTGATGCACACCGAACTAGCCATGGCATCGTGCTCGGCCTGACTCAGCAGATCGGCGGCAATATAGTCGGCCCGGGCGCTCGAGTCGGCAAGCACCAGGATTTCACTGGGCCCGGCGATCATGTCGATACCCACCTCGCCGGCAAGAAGCTTTTTGGCGAGCGCTACGAAGATATTTCCGGGACCGGCGATCACATCGACCGAGCGGATCGACTCGGTGCCGCAGGCAAGGGCAGCAATCCCCCATGCGCTACCGGCCCTGTAGATCCGGCCGACTCCCACCTCGCGCGCTGCGGCGAGAAGAAAGGGATTGATGCTTCCGTCTTTTCTGGGAGGCGTTATGAGCGCTATGTCCTGCACGCCGGCAAGACGAGCGGGTATGACGTTCATGAGCACCGAGGAGATGAGGGGCGTTTCCCCTCCCCGGCCGCCCGGGGTATAGACTCCCGCAGCCCGAACCGGCCTCACGATCTGGCCGAGAAACGTGCCGTCGGGGTCGGTCGAAAAATGCGAGTAGCGCAACTGCCGTTTGTGGAATTCTTCAATATTGCGGATGGCCGCCCGGATAATGGACAAAAAATCCGAATCCACCTCGCGGCATGCGGCCGCCGTTTCTTCCTCGGAGACCCTGAGGCGCCCCTCTTCCAGCTCGGGGGCGTCGAACCGGCGCACGTACCGCAGCACCGCGGCGTCGCCTTCCGCCTTTACCGCCCGAATTATTTCGAGCACCTTCGCTTCGAGTTCCGGGTCGGCCCCGGGCCTGCGTTGCGCGATCTCCGCAATCTTTTGCTCCGCCCTCTCAGAGGGATATCTTATGATGTCGATCATTTGTTTTGTCCGTCAACGGCTATTACGAAGGCGCCCGGAAAACCGCCGGCCCTGTACCGTTGGGCCTGCTCCTTCGCAACGACCAGATCCTTGTATGCACCCACCTGCACCCTGTACCAATAACCCGGTTTATCCGGAATATAACCCGGAATGACTCGGCATTCCTGCCTGCTCATCTTCTGCTGCAAACGGTACGCATTGTTCTCGTTTTGGAAGGCGCCGATCTGCACGGCGAATTGGCCGTACCGGAACGAAGGCACCGGAGCAGGCTTCCAGTAGGTGGAATTGCCCACGACCTGCGGGGTCGCCCCCTGGACGGCCTGCACTTCCACTCTCGCCAGTCCTTTCCCGTAGCACCCCAGAGTCTGGGCGCACCGGGCCGAAAGATCTATGATCCTGCCGGCCACAAACGGCCCGCGGTCCGTGATCTTGGCCACGACCGTTCTGCCGTTTTCCAGGTTCGTCACTTTGACGTAGGTCCCGAGAGGAAGCGTTTTGTGCGCCGCCGTATACGCCCACATATTGTAGATCTGGCCGCACGCCGTCGGCTTGCCGTTGAAACCGGGGCCGTACCAGCTCGCCAGACCCTCCTGCTCGAACCCCCTGGCGCTGGAAAGAGGATAATACCAGATGCCGTTCACTTCATAAGGTCTTTGAGAACTGAGGCCGTGGTAAGCACCCGGAGCAGGCGGGGCATAGTTATGGGTCGCGCACGCCGCCAGCACAAAAGAAAGGCAGACGAGGGCCAGAAGCCGGAGGGGCCGAAGCGAGAAGCGGGAAGCGGGAAGCGCAAAAGCGGAAGCGGGAAGCGAGAAGCGGGAAGCGGGAAGAAGAGCAGATCTTTCCGCCTTTACGCGGGAAACGGGAAGCGGGAAGGAGAACTTCCTGCACCGAGGTTTGGTTCGTTTTGCAACCGCCTTTAAGGCGGGATCAAGCCCTATCAATGTGCCTACCCGCTTTCGACTGTCGAATTTGTCTGATATATGCAGCCAATTGACGATTTATCACATCCAGCTCTTCGTGCAGGTCGCCCGTATCTCCATACCCCAAGTCCTGAGCAAGGATGCAGTAGTATCTGCATTCCTCAAGAGAACCCTCCGCCACATTGAGAAACCTTGCCTTATCGGCGGTCGTATATTTCCGAAAGCCTTCAGCAATGTTTGCAGGGATGGAAACTGCAGCCCGGCGCCACTGGCTGGTAAGCCCGAAGCGCTCGTGGTCGGGGAAAGTCCCGGTCAGCCGATATACTTTCAATACCCAGGCGTGGGAATTTTTCCATACTTCCAGTTCGGTGAATGATCTTGCAGCGGTTCGCATCAGCCCCCCAACTTCGGCGCCACGCAAGAGAGACCAGCCTTTCTTCCTGCTTCCCGCTTCTGCGGTTTAAGTTTTTCTTCCCGCTTCCCGCTTCTCGCTTCCCGCTTCGGTTCCTATCCTTCCCGCTTCCCGCTTCCCGCTTCTTGCTTCCGCCCTCTCTCAGCTGCCGGCTTCGCCCTTCTTTTCCATCTTGGCAAGATCTTCGAACCGGATGTCTATGCCGAGAATTCCCGCGATCTCGTCCCCGTCATCGCGTATCGGCGCTGAAACCGTTATGCACAAGGCCCCCGTGTAGCGCGAGGTGTAAAAGTCGGTCACATGCACCTTGCCGTCTTTCATCGGTTCGATGAACCACGGGCGGTCGGAGAGGTCCTCGCCGACGCGGGCGTCGCGGTACTTGGACTTATCTGCTATGTGCGTAATATTATGGGTTATTTTACGTCCCTGCGCATCGGTGACGTAAATATACTGTATAAAGGGGTTGAGTTCCAGAAGAGTTTGGAGCAGCGGTTCCTGGCGCTCAGGATCGAGGCTTCTCATCATCTCGGATTCGACCACCTCCTCCACCAGGTGAGCGGCAAGCAGATAGGCGCGCTGCTTGAGCATGTCGAACTCGGAGATGAAATACTCGGGCAAATACCTTCTGGCCCAGCGTTCCAGCTCTTCGCTGGAGATCGAAGTATTTCTCCCCTTTTCGTACTCGTTCATCACCTGTTTGAAAATCTTCATGAGGCCCGGATGCCTCTTGTCCAGGCGGCGTTCTCCCTCGAGTTTCAGACGATGGTTCACCCAGTAGGCAACGCCCGCAATGCCCGACTTGTCGGTTATCGTGATGCTGACCGGTCTTTTGAGCAATAGTTTCGTATCGAAGATGTTGTAGATTTCCTCGTTCTTTACGAGCCCGTCGGCGTGAATGCCTGCGCTTGTGGCATTGAAATCCTCGCCGGCAAACGGGTAATTGGCCGGAACCGTATAGCCCAGTTCGGCCTGGAAATATTCGACAATGTCGGTAACGGCGGTGGTGTCCACTCCGTTGGGGGTGCCTTTGAGGCCGATGTACTCGAAGATGAGCCCTTCGACGGGCGCATTGCCCGTGCGCTCGCCAAAGCCCAGAAGAGTCCCGTTTGCCCCGGCACAGCCGTAGAGCCAGGCAGTGGCGGCATTTACCAGCACCTTGTGGAAATCGTTGTGGCCGTGCCACTCGAGCAGCCGCCCTGGGACACCGGCGTCTTCTATAAAGGCCCGCACAAGATTGGGAACGCTTCTCGGCAATGCGGCCCCCGGATACGGGATGCCGAATCCGAGCGTATCGCAGAGCCGAATCTTTATGTCTATGCCGCTTTCTTCCCGCAACCGCATCAGTTCGATGGCAAACGGGATGCAGAAGCCGTAGATGTCTGCGCGGGTAATGTCTTCGAGGTGGCACCTCGGGGCGATCCCCTTATCCAGGGCGGTGCGCACGATTTTGAGGTACTTTTCGAGGGCTGCCTTCCGGTTCGACTGCAGTTTCAGAAAAATATGATAATCGGAGGCCGAAGTGAGGATGCCGGTTTCTTTCAAACCGAGTTTTACCACTAGGTCCAGGTCTTCTTCGACGGCCCGGATCCACCCGGTTATCTGCGGATACTCGTATCCTTTGGAAAGACACGCATCCAGCGCCTCCCGGTCTTTATCGGTGTAGAGGAAAAACTCCGACTGGCGAATGACTCCGTTGGGCCCCGAGAGGCGGTGCATCAAGTCGAAAATCGACGCGATCTGGGCCACGGTATAGGGAGGCCGGGCCTGCTGGCCGTCTCGAAAGGTCGTATCGGTGATGAAAAATTCCTCTGCGGGGTCTATGGCCCGGAGCTTGTGGTCGAAATCGATTTTGGGCACCTCGGAGTAGGGGAAAATATCCCGCATCAGGTTGGGATCATCGAGGTCTTCGACCCTGCAGCGCTGAAGATCCGTATTCACATGGTCCAGCACCCGTTTCCCGGGGTTCCAACGAGCCATAGAGCCCTTTCCTTTCCTACTTCTTCCGGTCGCATTCGACCTTGAGGCAAAGCTCCAGAAGCTGATTGACGCCGGCCTCCGAGGGAGCGTTGGTCATGAGGCAGGTCGCCTTTTGGGTTTTTGGAAATGCGATCACGTCGCGTATCGAACTGGAGCCGCAAAGGAGCATCACCAGCCGGTCGATCCCGAAGGCGATCCCTCCGTGCGGTGGAGCCCCGTACTGGAGCGCTTCGAGAAGGAAGCCGAATTTTTCCTGCGCCTCCTCGCCCGAAATCCCGAGGGCGCGGAAAACCCGCTCCTGCACCTCCTGCTGGTGGATACGAATGGAACCGCCGCCGATCTCGATGCCGTTCAGCACCAAATCGTAGGCCCTGCTCCTGACCTTCTCCGGCTGGGTCTCGAGAAGAGACATATCCGATTCAACCGGCGAGGTAAAGGGGTGATGGACCGAGGTATAGCGCTTTTCGTTACTGTCCCATTCGAGCAGCGGGAAATCGGTAACCCAGGTGAAATGGAACGCGTCCGGGTCGATCAGCCCCAACTGTTTCCCGATGCGCCCCCGGAGGTTCCCGAGCGAGTCGTTTACCACCTTGCGCTGATCGGCCACAAAAAGGATCACATCCCCGACTTCTATTCCGAGCCGCTCGGTCAGCCCCTGCTGCACTTCCGGGGAAAGAAATTTGGTGATCGGCGACTGCCAGCCATCGGGCTGAATCTTTATCCAGGCCATCCCGCGGGCGCCGAAAATTTTTACGAATTCGATCAGCTCGTCGAGTTCTTTTCTCGACAGGTCCTTCCCGCCCGGAACGCGAAGCGCCTTGACAATCCCGCCTCGTTCGATCGCCTCCCGGAAGACCCGGAACTCGGAGGCGGCGACCACATCGGTTACCTCGGTCAGAAGAAGTTCGAAGCGGGTATCGGGCCGGTCGGTACCGTAGCGATCCATGGCTTCCGCGTATGTCATGCGGGGAAAAGGCGTCTTGGGGGTATGCCCCTTTAACTCCGAAAATACCCGGCTGATCCAGCCTTCGATCATGCCGTAGATGTCTTCCTCGCGGATAAAGGACATCTCGAGATCGAGCTGGGTGAATTCGGGCTGCCGATCGGCGCGCAGGTCTTCGTCACGGAAGCACTTTACGATCTGGAAATAGCGCTCGAAGCCCGCGACCATGAGAATCTGCTTAAAGAGCTGGGGCGACTGGGGCAAGGCGTAGAATTTGCCGGAGTTGACCCGGCTGGGAACAAGGTAGTCCCGGGCGCCTTCGGGCGTACTGCGCGTAAGCACCGGGGTTTCGACCTCGATAAAGCCCAGGTCGCTGAAATAGGCACGGGTCATCTGCGCGGCTTTGTGCCTGAGAAACAGATTCTTAAACAACTTGGGACGTCGAAGATCGATAAACCGGTACTTGAGGCGTATGTTTTCGCTCGCCTCGAGGTCCTCTTCCACCTGGAAGGGAGGCGTTTTGGAGCTGTTGAGTATTCGCAGCTCCGCCACCGCGACTTCGATCTCCCCGGTCGGCAGCTTCGGGTTGGTCATGCCCTCCGGTCGAAGACGCACGGTTCCCCTGACCGCTATCACGAACTCGCTCCGCAGCGCCCCTGCACGCTCATGGCCCGCCTTGCCGATATTGGGATCGAAGACGACCTGGGTGATTCCCTCCCGGTCCCGCAAGTCCACAAATATCAGGCCGCCGTGATCGCGTCTCCTCTGGACCCAGCCCATCAAGACGACCTCCCGGCCGACATCAGCCGGCCTCAACCGCTCGCAGGAAACCGTCTTTTGCCATTCACCAAGCTGGTCCAGAGAGACCGGCCCTTCCTGAAGATTTGCAACTTCCTCGCCAACCCGGGGTTCGAAAACATCCACGATATCTTCTCCGTTTCACGGAACCGAATTCCCGTTCCGCACCGAACGATTCTGCCGCTGCGATTACTGTTCCGAATCGGTCGCGAGCAGCGTTTCCACAATATTTTCCAAAGGAAGAATCCTTTGGGTCTTAGTCAGCATATCACGCAACTGGACCTCACGTCTTGCCAGTTCGTCCTCCCCGAGGATGAGAACATACCGTGCCCCGGATTTATCGGCGCGGCGCATCTGGCTTTTGAGGCTTCGGCCCTCGTAGTCGAGTTCGGTTTCGATGCCCTGCCCGCGCAGCTGCTGGGCAAGCAAAAAGGCGGACTCCCCGGCCTTATCGCCCAAAGAGGCGAAAAAGCAGCGCGGAGCGCGATGCGCCATTTCCTTTTCCTGCTGCAGGAGCAAAACCAGCCGCTCCATCCCCATGGCAAACCCGAGCGCCGGAACATCGGGGCCGCCCAGGTCGCGCATGAGGCCGTCGTAGCGGCCCCCGCCGCCAATCGCGCTCTGTGAGCCAAGTTTATCGGTAATCACCTCGAAAGTGGTCCGCACGTAATAATCGAGCCCCCGGACGATCCCCGGATTTACCGTATAGCGCGTCCCGAGCTTTTCCAGGTAATCTTTTACCGCATCGAAGTGCGCCCGGCAATCGTCGCAGATGTGGTCGATCAGCCGGGGAGCGTCCT
The DNA here is from genome assembly GCA_021813685.1 of Deltaproteobacteria bacterium. GTDB lineage: Bacteria > Desulfobacterota > Syntrophobacteria > Syntrophobacterales > Syntrophobacteraceae > SbD1. The sequence continues at coordinate 20,055 of JAKAJS010000011.1, forward strand.
GGAGCAACTGCCCGCAGCCTTCCACCTTGCAGTCGAAGACGCGCAAGGGGTTGGTCTCCCGCCGACGCATGCAGTCGCCGCAAAACCCATCGCCTTTTGCAACCAGGAAATCTTTCAGAATCTGCCTGTAGATCTGCCGGCACTGCGCGCACCCAAGCGTATTGATGTTGAGAGCGACCCCTGAAATTCCGATTCGCTCGACCAAAAGGCTCAGCATGTGCATCATTTCCGCATCGATCTTCGGGCTCTCCAACCCGAAGACCTCGGCGTCGATCTGATGAAATTGCCTGTAGCGCCCCTTCTGCGGGCGTTCGTGCCGAAACATCGGGCCGATCTGGTAGAACTTGCGAAGTCCCGGGTCCGCCTGCATTCCATGCTGGATATAGGCCCGCACGATCGAAGCCGTGGCCTCCGGGCGCAGCGCCAGCCAGTCGCCGTTACGGTCCGCAAAGGCGTACATCTCCTTTTCGACGATATCGGTGCTTTCTCCGATGCCGCGAGCGAAAAGCTCGAGTTTTTCGGCAATGGGAGTTCTGATTTCGCAGTACCCGAAGTTTTCGAGCACCTCCCGCGTGGCGCGCTCTATGCCCTGCCACCAGCCGATTTGCTCCGGCAGTATATCATTCATGCCTCGAATGGCTTGAACTGCGTCCATCTTTTCCCCGTTCACCCTGAAGATTTGAGAACAATCTGATATTTTTACGGAAGCCCCTGATAAAAGTCAAGAAAAACGCGAGCCTTTTACGGCGGGCAAGGGCAAAGCACGCGGGCCGATTGAGATTTCGGTCCCACCCGTCCTCTTTGAGTCTTCTCAAGCGCCATAAAGCCGATCTGTCCATCGCAGTCATCGAACAGACAATAGCAAGAAACACCTTTGGCATACTGGTTGTGGAAGGAATCCATCGTGAGGAACGCCCGATCGGTCGGCGCGTTTTGAGGCGTAAGTTCAAACTCATCGGCCACCGTTTGAAACGACTTTCTGATGACGTCCAGGGCGGCCTGGAAAGATTCGGCATCATCCATGATTGGCTCAATCCTCATTTCTTTTTCACGGACCGATCAGCCTTTTGCTTTTCCCCTTTTTGCGGGCCCGGATGCTCTGTTCGATTTTCAAAACATCCAAATCAGACATTTTGCCTCCTTTTTTACCCGAAATCCGCGCGACCATGCGCCAGGCCAGTCGAACCCTATTCCACCAAGAGGAAAGCGTACCGGTTCATGGTCTGCGAATAGTCCGGCAATACATCGATGGGAAAGCCGTACTGTCTGACTGTTGCGTATACGTCGATACCCAGTGCTTCCGCTGTAGGGCGGGCTGTCCGGGGATTTACGCATTGTTTCCTGTCTTTGTTGCACTCCCTGCACAGGAGGCAATTGTCGATAGGCAACACGAAGACCTTATGATATCCGGAGAGAAAAACCTCTCTTTCCATCTCGGAGAGCTTCTTGTGGATTTTTCTGGACCACGCCTCGCGATCTTCAGGCTTGTCCACATGTTTCGCCATATGGAAAATAACGCCTTCGCCGTATTCCTGAACGAAAGCCCTGCATTGGGCAACGGAGGGAACGTTATCGGGCGGGCAGCAACCATTTTTCCCGTATTCCGGACAGCCAAACATGCATTTAAACCGAACCCATTGCCCCACAATGATCTCCCCGGGGCAGATCCACCTAAAATCTTCCAAGCCGTACTTTAGAAAGATTGATTCCAATAGTTTTTGATCTGCCATGTGCCGGCTCCCCGCCCTCTGATTTCTCTTTACGCCACAGGTCGACCTCGAAAGCCCGGCCTCACTATGGGATTGGTCGGTTCGGACATTTCCGCACTCAGCCCGAAGGCACTTTGAGCGCAGCTTATGCTCCCCTGATAAACGGCAGCAACATGTATATCAAAATGGCCACGATGCGCAACTGCCAGCCGTTGGCTGGTATCGCTATATGCCCGGAAGATGCCGGCATCCGGGAACGGAATGAACCAAAGGATAAATGGAAGGTTTTGACCAAGCCGTCAAGCTGCACAAATACTGCCGGAGATGTGAGTTGGCCTGTCCGGAGGGAAGGACAAACCCGTAGTTTGTATCTTCACCAGAAAACCCACCAACTTTCGGTGATTCGGGATCCGGCAGCTTTTTGCCCAAAGCCCGCCGGACTGACGCGCACCGGCGGACAACGCTCAAATTGCAAAGAAATTCAGACTGATTATCTTCTATTAGCTTATTACTCAAAGGAAGCAGGCATGGGAAAAATGTTCAAGGTACTGGTGATAGAAGATGATGAGGATGACTTCTTAATTCTAAGGGATATGCTCTCCGAAACCGGCTCTGCGAAGTTCCTGCTTCATTGGGTGGCGACCTACGATTCGGGCTTGCAGGAGATTTGCGGCTCAAATTACGACGTCTGTCTTCTGGACTATCACCTGGGTGCGAAAAACGGCCTCGAACTCTTACAGGACGCAAGCTTGCGGGGGTGTGAAATACCCGTCATATTTCTCACGGCACAGGACGGGTACGACATTGACGTGCAAGCCATGGGGGCGGGCGCCTCGGACTACCTGGTCAAGGGACACATCACCGCGGACCTCCTTGAGCGCTCCATCCGCTATTCCATCGTGCAAAAGCGCGCCGATCTGGAGTTGCGAAAATATCGGGACCATCTGGAACAGCTCGTCGAAGAGCGCACCCGGGAACTCGAAACGGCGAACAATCGGCAGGAAAAGCTAATAGGGGAACTCCAGGAGGCGCTTTCCGGAATCAAGACGCTGCGAGGTCTTCTACCCATTTGCGCATGGTGCAAGAAGGTACGCGACGACCAGGGCTATTGGCAGCAAATTGAGGCATACGTTCGAGATCATTCCGAAGCCGATTTCAGCCACAGCATTTGTCCGGTATGCGCCAAAAAGGAACGGGAGACGATCAGGCGATTGACCATGCGGGAGGGACAGGCGTGAAATTTTTTATTCCCGACTCCCGTTAATTGTTTCCCGCTCCACTTATCACCAGAGCCTGTGTCTTTTCTTTCCGGTTGAACTGCTCGGCAAAAGCAATGGCAGCTTTGCGGGTAGGGAATGCGCCCAAGAGTATGCGACTCCATTTCGAGGCGCCGAATTCGAGCGTCTCGACGAGAGGCGAGTAGCCGTCTGCTTTGAGTTTTTTGACCAGAGGCCGTGCATCGCGCTCCTTTAAGGAGGCTACGAGCAGCGTGTAGCGGCCGGAACCGGGAGTCGCGGCCATGGGAGGCTTGACAGGCGGCGGGGCGGCGGCGGGTTGCTCCACCGGGGGCTCTTTTCCCGTGACAACAGATTTGTCCTCTTTTGCGGGAGTAGCCGGAGAAACCGCAGCGGATACCTTTCCTGCCTGCGAGGGCGTACCGAGGGGAGAGAGGTTCTGACTGGTCAAATCCTGGTAGTAATTGAGGGAATCGACCATTTTTTTCTGGTTTTTCCAGGTCGCAGCAGCATCGGGCACAGCCGCCCCCGTCCGGCGATCCAGCCCCAGAAACCTCAGGAATCTTCCTTTTACGGAAAAATCGTCGGACCGCACCACGGGAATGCCCCTGCCGACGAATATTCCGAGCGTGAACATGAAGCAAAGCGACACCATCAGGCTCAACACATAGACGACCACCCTGCTTCTGCTCAGGTGAAAATGAACACCCTTCCCGTCCCGAATGGATCGAGACTCTTCATCCCGCTCATTATTTACGACCACAAGCTTCGGACGAATCATTTATCCCATCCCGGCGGCGTGCCGCCGCTGCCGAGTTGCCCGCCTGCTTCGCGGGCGGGCGGCAATTCGTTATAATGGTATAAGCCTGCTCGTTGTAATGGCCCCGCCACCGCCGCAGGCAGTGGCGCTCCCGGCCTGGCGACCCGTCAGCGGCGACCCGCCGCCCGCCTACATTTTTTCGGGGGCCGTTACGCCCAGAAGCGACAGGGCGTTTGCTATGACTTCTTTTATCGCCAGGGCCAGGCAGAGCCGCGCCCTGGTGAGTTCGACATCCTCGCCCAGGATGCGGTTATCATGGTAGTAGCCGTGGAAAAGCGACACCAGCTGGTGGAGATAGTAGGGAATGTAGTGCGGTTGGAGCGAGCGCACGCACTCGGCTACCACCTCGGGATACTCTGCCAGCAGTTTCATTATTTCAAATTCTTCCCGAACCTGCAAGAGGTGCAGGGTTTCATCGGCCGCCCGGCGCCAGTCGAATTCCAGACCGCGTTCGCGAGCCACCTCGAAAATGCTGCAAAGGCGTGCGTGCGCATACTGGACGTAGAAAACCGGGTTGTCGTTACTGCGGGATTTGGCCACTTCGAGATCGAAGTCGAGCGGGCTATCCGTGCGGCGGGTGAGAAAAAGAAAGCGTGTGGCGTCTTTTCCCACCTCGTCGACGACCTCGCGCAAGGTAACAAACTCTCCTCCGCGCGTGCTCATGGCAACAGGCTGGCCGCCCCGCAAAAGGTTTACCAGCTGCACCAGGACGATCCGCAGCGCATCCCTGCTTCCCCCCATCGCCTGGACACCGGCGAGCATTCTTTCGATGTAGCCGTGGTGGTCGGCGCCCCACACGTCGATGACGGTCTGGAAGCCTCGTTCGAATTTATTGCGGTGGTAGGCCAGGTCTGCGGCAAAATAGGTGCTCGCACCGTTTGCCCGCACCACGACCCGGTCCTTCTCGTCGCCGAAGGCGGTGCTTTTAAACCAGACCGCCCCTTCTTTTTCGTAGATAAATCCACTCTCCCGCAGGGAGTCGATACTCTTTTGAATCAGCCCCCCGTCGTGGAGTTCGCGCTCGCTGAACCATTTGTCGAACCGAACGCCGAATTGATCGAGATCTTCCCGGATTCCCTCGAAGATGCGCCTGGAGGCATACTCGGTAAAAACGGGGAGCGCCTCTTCCAAAGAGGAGGCGCGAAAGGCTTCGCCCCGCTCGGAGATAAACTCCCGGGCGAGCTCGCGCATGTACTCCCCCCGATAGTGGTTATCGGGAAATTCGATTTTTTCGCCAAGCTCCTGCCGGTAACGGTAATAGAGGCTTCGCCCCAGGGTCTCCATCTGGTTTCCGGCATCATTTATGTAATACTCGCGCTGGACCCGGCAGCCGCGGGCTTCGAGCAGATTGGCCAGCACATCGCCTATGGCCGCTCCCCTGCCATGGCCGATGTGGAGGGGTCCGGTAGGGTTTGCGCTCACAAACTCGACCTGAACGGCCGACCCCTCTCCGGCTTCGAGCCTGCCAAACTTACGCGGCTCCTCCAGAACCTGACGCAGAGTGCCATACCAGGCGGAAGGGCTGATGAAAAAATTGATAAATCCCGGCCCCGCTATCTCGACCTTATCGAGCAGGCCGCCGGAATCGTCGAGGTTTGCGATGATCTCGGAGGCGATCTGTCTGGGGTTTTGCTTCAGCCGCTTGGCAAGAGCAAATGCAAAATTCGAAGCATAATCCCCGTGCCCCGGGTTCCTGGGAATGTCGAGTTCTATATTCAGCTCGGCCTCCACATCCCGGTAGCCGGCAACGGAGCCCGCAGACCGGGCTATCATGGACTTGAGGCGCTCGCGAACGGTAGTCATTTTCTGTAGATTTTCCACTGGGATCAATCCGGAAGCCTGGTTTCCAGAGCCATGGCGATTTTCTTCTTCAGCTCGGTCAAGTCAAAACTTTTCACGACGTAAAAATCGGCGGCAATCGACTTCATGTCCTCTTTGAAGGTATCGTAGGCAGTCGAGAGTATCACCGGCAGGTCATAGAACTGGTTTCGGATATCCTGAAGCAGGTCCAGACCGTTGTAGTCGACCATTTTTATGTCCAAAACGACCAGATCCGGCTTTTCTTCCTCGATTTTTTCGAGAAGTTTGTAACCGCTTTCCGCCGTGATGACCTCATAGCCGGCTTCCTTCAGTTCTTCCGAATACAGGAGCCTGATATGTTCCTCATCATCGACAACAAGGATTTTCGGCATTGCTCAGCCCCTTTCTCCCTTTGTCCACGTCTTTATAAGATAAGATTTATTTTCCTCAAACATCATGCACTCGTTTTCAATGTACTCCTCGGCCTGCTGCAGCGACATTCTCCAAATCTTTTTGACGTAGGAGACGACCTTACCGACATAGAGGGGGTGCAGGCCTTCGACCAGATCCTTTCTGTCCTGCTCCGACATGCCGCGATAGGCGACCGCTGAGTCGAAAAGGATAGTCATCCAGGTCTGCGTCGGCAAGGAAAAATGCTGGAGGCCGATCGACCTGATTTCCTGGAGCTTTCGGGCCACGATGGGGCCGTAGACATGCTCCCAGAGCCTGTAGTATTTGTCGAAGCCCTCCATGAACACCTGATGGAGTCCTTCGGGGTTGACGTCTACCGGAAGAGGGGTGTCGACCTCCTGAAGGTCTGTGCCAAAAAGGGCGGTGGGTTTGCTCCATTTGACCAGAGGCCAGTAACTGTCATAGACCTCCATGAGGTCGAAAATAGTTCCCACCGTTTCAGCAAACATCTGCGGCAGGTGCGTGTAGCGGCCCTTGAGCCGGTGCAGTTTGGGCGCACCCATGACGGCCTGAACGATCGGGAGCCGGGAGGCCAGCGCCATGTTGGCCATCCAGATGTCGATCCCCGAGTTGGCGACGGTATCGCTCCAGAAAGGCGCGTCCAGATAGAGGTCGAGCAGCTTGGGGCTGAATCCATAGTCGCCCGCGTTGGACTGCCGCACACGCCGGCCATAGAGGCATCGAAAGAGAGGATAAACTATCGAGTTCGACAAAAAGGTTTCATACTTGTGACGTTCGTAGAGCGGGCAAACAAACCCGGCGCCCTTGAGGACCGGTGCCACGAGATTTCTCACCCACACGGGGGAAATGTTTCGGATATCGGCTTCCAGGACCATCAAGGCCTTGGGGTTGAGCTGGCGGGCCTTTTCAAAGAAATTGCGAATGTTTCTTCCCTTGCCCGATTCCCCTGGTTGTGTGGAAAGATAGAGTTTGGCCGCCGTGCCCGGCGCGGAGAAAAAAGCCTCCCGCGTGCCGTCGGAGGAATGGTTGTCGCAATTTATGATGGCGCAACTCATCCCCGGGAAATGCTCGCTCAGGCCCTTATCCACCCGAGCGGCAGCCCCGGCTATGTTTCCCGCCTCATTCACCGAAGGGATGCCCACGATGATATCGGCCTGGGTAATTTGCCCTGGATTTTCTTCATAAAAGGCCATGGCTTACCTCGCACTCAGCTTTTTGGCGTCAGGCGTCTCTCCTGCGCCCTTCAGAGCTTTTACAGGCGGCGCCCCTGCGCCCTTCAGGTATTTGAAAACATCCGAGTCGGTACTGAGCAAAAACGAGCTGTTTTTCTTGAAATCGCCGTAAAGATTCAACGTCTTGTACAGAGAGAAAAACTCGGGGTCTTTGCCGTAGGCGGCCGCATAGATGCTGGTCACCTGCGCGTCGGCTTTCCCGCGGATTTCCTGCGATTGCTTGTAGGCCTTGGATCTGAGCTTGGCCAACTCCAGGTCCATCTGGCCCAGGATCGCGGCCTTTTCCCCGTTTCCCTCGGACCGATACTGGGCGGCAATCCGTTTTCTCTCGGAAATCATCCGCTGGTAGACCGAATTGCGCACCGACTGGACGTAGTTGATGCGCGTAATACGGATGTCGACCAGTTTCATCCCGAATTCGGAGATGAGTTTGGAGGCGTCCGCCACCATGTCGCGGGTGATTATCTCGCGTCCTTTCTTGAGCTGATAGTTGTCGGAGGTGCTCGCATATCCGGGGCCGGACACCAGGGGCTCGGGAACCCCCGACTGCAGGAACTGCTCTTTGGCCTTCTCCCAGCCCTTGCTCCTGACCAGCTCCACCAGGTCGTTATCCGAAACATTATCGCGCACAACCGAGTCGATTATTCCATCCAAACGACTCTGCGCCGTCTGGAAATTTCCCACCCGCTCCATGAAAAGCAGCGGGTTGGCTATTTTCCAGCGGGCCGTCGTATCCACCCAGATATATTTTTTGTCCCGGGTGGCGATCTGGTCCGGACGTCCGTCCCAAGCCAGAATGCGTTTGTCGAAATAGTTGGCCGTCTGAATGAAGGGGAGTTTGACATGAAGGCCGGCCCGGGTAATCGGCTTGCCGATGGGGCGGCCGAACTGGGTGATCACCACCTGCTCGGTTTGAGTCACCACGTATAAAGAAGACCAGGCAACGGCTGCCAGAACGATTACTGCCGGTACAGCCATTTTGACCCAGCGTGGAATCATGCTATTTTCCTTTCCATATCCTGCCGGCACTACTTACCGGCCGAAAGATCGGCCGCTTTGCCGTTCTTTGCCCCGAGATGTCCCAGGTCGAGCAGCGGCAGAATGCCTTTCTCCGAACTGTCGACAACGTAGAGATGACCGGCTCTACCCATTATATTCCCGAACGAGTCGAGATACATCCTGCTGCGGGTAATGTCGGGGGCCTTTTGATACTGGGCAAGAATATCGAGGAAACGCTGCGCCTTGCCTTCCGCCTTGTTCACCCGCTCGGCCGCATAGGCTTGTGCCCTGGCGACCGTCTGTTTGGCCTGGCCGACGGCTTCGGGAATTTTTTCGTTGTAGGTTTGCTCGGCCTCGTTAATGGTTCGCGCCTTGTCCTGCTTGGCTTCGTTGACCTCGTTGAAAGCCGGCTGGACAGGCTTCGGGGGATTTACGTCCTGGAGCTTCACGGCCACGATCTGCAGCCCGGTCCCATAGGTGTCCATGATGTGCTGGATTTCCTTCTGACACTCGATGGCTATGGCCGCCCTGCCCGTAGTCAATACATCGTCGGCATAATGATCTCCAACGATCTGGCGCATCACAGCCTGGGAGATATCGTCGAGGGTAGCCGTCACCCCTTTGACGTCAAACATATATTTCACCGGGTTTCGTATCATGTACTGGACCGTCCAGTGAACGTTCACGACGTCGAGGTCTCCGCTAAGCATCATCGATTCGCTTTCATACCCCGCTGTCGTAAACTCCGAGCGTACGCCCGGCCGGGTGGTGCGATATCCGTATTCGCGCTGGAGCACCTTGCCGGTCACTACCTTGGTCACCGTATCGACTCCGAAAGGGATCATGAAATGAAGGCCTGCGCCCGCGGTGCCGATGTATTTGCCGAATCGTTGAATTACAGCGGTTTGCTGGGGTTGGACCGTGTAGTAGGAATTGAAAAAGATAAAAAGAACAAGGGCCGCCCCGACGATCGTGGCGAGCCAGCGAAGAGAAGGACCGGGCGCTTGCTTGAAACGCCCGGCAAGCCACCTCAGGACCTCTTCGAAATCCTGCGGCGGACCGCCCGTCTGAGGCGCCCTTCTTTCGGGCGGCCTTTCCCAATCCATAAAAATCCTCCCCCGCGGAAGCAAGACTGCCTTCGCGGTAAATGTCCGCCGAGGGCTTCGAAACCGCCCCCGCCTGAAAATAAGCCTTTCGTTTTACGCACAATCCGGGAACTCTAAATTGGATACCCGACAAAGTCAAGAATTCACCGGACAAAGCCTTGAGTGGCTTTTCCGGTAAAAGCTTCGCCCCGTGCCGCAGGAATCGCTCATTTGGGGGAATCAATTATTTTTAATGCGCGTAAAGTGTGGTATTAAAAGTTTAAAACAGTATCCATTCGGAAACCACGAAACGCGTCGGGTGATTCGAAACCGGGTCCCCTTCCCTTATGGGGGTATAGGTATTTGCCCGCGGCGTATACAGAAATGGGAGAGAAGAAGCGAGTGTCGGATTTCCAGCGATCTCTCGATTACCTTTACGGTCTGCAGAAGTTTGGCATAAAGTTCGGTTTGAACTGTACGGAAAATCTTCTCGCACGGGTTGGCGACCCGCACCGCAAACTCCGTTTCCTGCATATCGCCGGGACAAACGGCAAGGGTTCGACTGCGGCAATTCTCTCTCGCATCCTCGTAGAACACGGCGTTCGGGTCGGCCTGTATACCTCTCCGCACCTCGTGCGCTTCACCGAACGCTTCCGCATAGACGAGCAGGAAGTCTCGGCCGAGAGGATCCTTCAGGTTTTCGAAAAAATCCGCGCAACCCTGGATGAGAGTCAGCCGCCGACCTTTTTCGAGATGGTGACCGCGATGGCTTTTCTGTACTTCGCGGAGGAAGAAGTCGATCTGGCGATCATTGAAACGGGCATGGGAGGCCGGCTCGATGCGACAAACGTGATCACCCCCGAAGTCTGCGTCATCACCAATGTCGGCTTTGACCACCAGGAGTATCTGGGCGCAACGCTCTCTTCGATCGCCCGGGAAAAAGCGGGGATCATCAAAAAGGGGGTGCCGGTGGTGAGCGGCGTGTCGCAACCCGCGGCTCAGGGCATATTTAAGACCGCATGCATGGAAAAGTCCGCCCCGCTCTACCGCTTCAAGTCCGACTTTCGGGTGAGGCGAAACGCCAAAGGATCGTTTCAATACAGGGGGCTCGATTTCGAGCTGCCTTCGCTGTCGGTAAATCTCAAGGGGTCCCACCAGGTGGGAAACGCCGCCCTGGCGCTTGCCGCCCTCGAGGTGCTCGAGCGAAAACATCTGGTATTGCTTCGCCCGCACCTCATCCGCAACGCCATGCAGGAGGTCCGGTGGCCGGCTCGCCTGGAGATCCTGGGGAATACTCCGACCATCCTGCTCGATGGGGCACACAATCCCCAGGGTGCGGAGTCGCTTCGAGACGCTCTTCGGGAGACATTCTCCTACAAAAAACTTCACCTGGTAATCGGCATCATGGCCGATAAAGACATTTTGGGAATCCTGCGGCGCCTGCTCCCTTTGGCTGAGACGGCAATATTCACCAAACCCGTCTACGCACGGGCCGCAAATCCCGAAGAAATACGCAAGATGGCAAGGCCTTACATACAGAGATGCTACGTCATTTCCGATCCGGCTTCCGCCATTGAGGAGGCAAAACATCTCGCAGGCCCGGAGGATCTCATCTGCATCACCGGCTCACTCTATTTTGCCGGGGAGGTTAAACAGCTTTTCGGGGAGCCCGCCTTGTGAGCAAAGTCTTTGGAAAGCAACTTTTGTGGAGCCTGGGGCTTTTTTTGTGCGCACTCGCCCCGGGAATGTGGCTGTGTGGTCAGACCCTGGCCGCCCAACCGCCCTCGCCGCTTGCCGCAACCGCGGCCGTCGGTCGAGCGAAAATTCCCTGGACAATCCACGCGGACAAGCTGGTCTATAACGAAGCCAAGCACACGTATGAAGCCGAAGGGCACGTACGGCTCACCGCTACCGACAGGTCGATAGAAGCCGACCGCGCCTCGGTGAACAACCTGTCGCGCCAAGCCGATCTGCACGGCAACGTCACGATCCGCTACGGCAGAAACTGGCTCAAAGGCAGGCACATCGTCTGGAACCTCGACACCGAAACCGGAACGATGAACCAGGGCATCATCTATTTTGCGGCCAACAATTTCTTCGTTCAGGGCGCCTCGATAGCCAAAACAGGCCCCACCCGGTTTGAACTCGGGCAGGGCTTCATAACCAGCTGCAATCCCGCCGATCCCGCCTGGAAAGTCCAGTTCAAAAAGATGCAGGTGAACGTAGGGGGAACCGCCTACACTTCGGGCGCATCCTTTTGGGCCAAAGACTACCCTCTCGCCTATTGGCCGCTGGTGGAAATGCCCATCGAAACGCAGCGCCAGTCGGGTTTTTTGCTGCCCTTCGCCGGGGACTCCACCTTGAACGGTTTCCATTTTGAAATCCCTTACTACTGGGCCATACGTCCGGATATGGACGCTACTTTCTACGCCCAGTACTTTCAGAATCGCGGCTTCATGGGCGGCCTGGAATACCGGGTGAATAACCAGCAACTGGGCCAGGGGGTCTGGATGTTCGACTACCTGCAGGACCAGGCGAGCAAATCGTTTCTGGCCGAGCAGGGATATCCCTTTCAGACCTACGATAAGTATTGGGTGCGAGGCAAACAAAACTTCACTCTGCCCTGGGACATAGAGGGAAAAATCGACCTCGACTATGTGAGCGACCGCAATTTCCTCCAGGAATTCGCAAGCGGATCGAGCTCATTTTATAACTCCAACCGTGAATTTCTCGATTATTTCAACCGGGGTCTTTTGTACGACCAGACCTCCCTGGTACGCGAATCCGACCTGTACCTGGAAAAAAGGGGTGACTCGGCCCTGCTCAGCATGGACCTGCGATACTGGGAAAACCTGGAGAACACGATAAACAACGAAACGATCCAGAAGCTGCCCTCCTTTTACTATACCGTAATTCCAAGCTCTGTCGCCGGCACGCCCTTGTATTACTCCCTGGACAGTTCGGCATTGAACTACTGGAGACAGGAGGGCGACAACGAGCAGCGGCTCGATTTGTATCCGCAGCTCTTTTCCCCGCTGCACTGGGGCAACTACCTCGACATCGAGCCTTCCGTAGGGATGCGAACCGACGCCTATTCGATCCAGTGGGATGAACCCACCGCGGCCGGCGACTACGCGGTCCGCGAAGAACCCGATGTCGCCGTCAAAATGAGTTCACGCCTCAACAGGGTATACCCCGTCAACTTCTGGGGCTTTACCGCGGTTCAACACGCGATCGAACCCGAAATCTCCTACGAGTATGCGACCCAGACCCTCAGCAGTCAAATCCCCCAGCTTGACCGACTGGACCTGGACCAGTCCAGAAACGGCATCCGCTACGGGTTTACCACCTTTCTTACCGGTAAGCAGATCGCTCCCGGCGCCTCCGGGACCCCCGCGGTCACCTATGCGGAGATTGCCCGGCTGCGCGTTTTTCAGTTTTTCAATATCGAACCGCCCTCCCAACCCGATCCGCTTTTCGATACGGACACCCTGATGCCCGAAGGCTTTTCCCCCCTGGGGGTGAGGCTCGACCTCATGCCCATTCGCAACTGGTCTCTTTCCTACGATCTGGACTGGAGCGTCCGGTCGGGCGCGGGCGTGCAGGCCCAGGACCTTTCGGCTTCCTACACCGGAAGCCCGGGAAATATCTACCGAGTCGACTACGAACAGATTCCCAATCTCAATGTCAACGAAATTACCCTCGCAACTTATTTCAAAGTCTACGATCACATCTACCTCAACACCTACCACGATTACTCCTTTCAAAACGCTTTGTGGTTTACCCAGGGCTACGGGATCCGGTATGTGCAGGGGTGCTGGGGGCTCGGCCTGGGGTACGAACAGGTGGGATCCGACAACCGGTTTCTTTTCACGGTGGACCTCATGGGGATCGGCAGTGTGGGCAACCAGGCAACCTTTTTCGGAAAGCCCCGGTTCGGGGAGTCCTTTCCCGGCTATCAGCACCCGGAAACCTGGGTGCTTACGCGATAGCCCGTTTTGGCCAATCCTCAAGCGCCCGGACCGGCTGGTTTAGAAAAATCCGGCCGAGTCCGCAAAAAGATTTATAGTGAAGAGGCAACACAGCGAGTGCAAAATCGATGCGTTGCCCCTGCATTCCGCCTCCGGAGGCGAGTTGAAATACTTTTCGCCGCTCTGCCGGGCGAGAAAGGAAAACCGGATGGAATGGCGCGAGGTGGTCGAACACCCCGGTCTGCAAGATCTGCCTTTCAAGATCGAGACCAATGCGGAAGGCTATGTCATCATGACCCCGGAAAGGGGGAAACATGGAATATACCAAAGCCTGATTGTCAGAGCGCTCGGCAGGCTGGCCAGGGAAGGCCGGATTTCTACCGAATGCCCGATCCAAACCTCCGAGGGGACCAGGGTCGCCGATGTCGCATGGGGAAGCTCCGCGTTTTTCAGGAAAAATATGGAGGACGACAATCCACACCCCGAATCCCCCGAACTGGCGGTTGAAGTGAAATCGCCTTCCAACAGTGAGACGGCGATGAAACGGAAGGCTGCTGACGGCAATATTCGTTTTTTCCATCCCCGAGGAGAATTGGGAAGAAGCACACTTTTCAGGACATTTCCTCCACGGGTGGAAATCGATCTTGGGTAAACCGCGGGCACCCCGGATTTTTTCCGGCGAAACACAGGGGACCTGCCCGCTCTGCCCGAATGCCCTGAAATCGTCGTAGAGATCAAATCCCCCTCCGACACGGTCGAAGAGATGGGAAAAAAGAAGAAGCTATATTTCGAAAAAGGTGCTAAAGAAATACGGTTTTGCGATAAGAAAGGCGATATGCACTTTTCGGATCTCAGGCCAGGCTGCGGCGCAGCGGGTTGTTCTCGGAATTTCCGGAGCATATCGACCTCGATATGCTCTTAAGAGGGCAGGATGGGCAACGAGGCCGAAAAGAAGCGCGCAGCAGATCGGCCATTTTTCATTTGACAAGATTGCCCGCCACAGGTACTATCCAGCTCTTAAGCTAATTTTCCCATCGGAGTACGACGATGAAAACAGAAAGCGCCAAGTTCGAACCCCAAAAGCGCAAATGGATAGTGGTGGATGCCGAAAACCAGGCATTGGGCCGGCTGGCAAGTCAAATCGCTGTCCGCATTCGAGGCAAGCACCTGCCGACCTTTACACCACACGTGGACCTGGGCGACTTCGTCGTCGTGGTAAACGCCGACAAGGTCAAGCTCACCGGGGGCAAGTGGGATAAAAAGACCTACTACCGCTATTCCGGCTACATGGGCGGGATGAAGGAAACCAGTGCCCGCAAGCTCAACCAGGAGCATCCCGAGCGGATGTTGCGGTTGGCCGTGTGGGGGATGCTGCCCAAAAACCGTCTGGGCCGTAAGCTCATCAAGAAGCTCAAGGTCTACACCGGTCCGGAACATCCTCACGAGGCACAGCAGCCCGAGGTTTTCAAGTGCATCGAGAAATACAGCTAGGAGCTTTTTACAATGCCTGAACAACGGTTTTATGCCACGGGAAAACGGAAGACCTCGATCGCGCGGGTATGGCTTCAGCCCGGAACGGGCCGGATTGTCATAAACAACAAGCCTGCCGAAGAGTACATGGACAGAGAGACGAGCAAGATGGTGATCGCGCAGCCGCTGTCGCTCACCGGTACGCTTGGCCGGCTCGATATCTCGGTCAATGTGCTGGGCGGCGGGATCTCCGGCCAGGCCGGTGCGATTCGCCACGGAATATCCAAGGCGCTGCTCGAACTCAATCCCGAGTACAGGGAAGTGTTGAAGCGGGCAGGCTTTCTGACACGCGATTCGCGAGTCAAGGAACGCAAGAAGTATGGCCGCAGAAGCGCCAGGGCGCGGTTCCAGTATTCGAAGCGTTAAAAAATACAGTGGTCAGTGAACAGTGAACGGAGGGCAGCAAAGACGCTTTCCGCACGCTGTTCACTGATCGCTCAGAACTGTCCACCAACAGGGCGCTGCATTTGCGTGCACGCGCCCTGACTTTTTAGGAAGGCCTCATGATAAGGGTTGCCGTTGCCGGGGCCTCCGGCTACACAGGCTTCGAGTTGCTGCGCATCCTGAGCGCTCATCCGGCCGTGAGCGTCTCCACCATTACCTCGCGACAGCAAAAAGGCGTGCGGCTGGACGACTTCTATCCCGCGCTGCGGCGCCACTACGACCTGGTGTTCGAAGACACCGACCCGGAAAAGCTCGCTTCCTCGGCCGAGCTGGTCTTTACGGCCATGCCTCATCAGGCGTCGATGGAGATCATTCCGGAGCTGCTCGCCCGCGGGGTCAAGGTCGTGGATTTGAGCGCCGATTACCGGTTAAAAGATGCGGAGGTCTACCGGGAGTGGTACTCCGCACACAAGACCCCGGAGCTTCTGGGCGAGGCCGTCTACGGCCTGCCGGAACTCTACCGCGAAAAAATCCGCACCGCCCGCCTCGTCGCCAATCCGGGCTGCTACCCGACGAGCGTGATCCTGGCCACAGCGCCGCTTCTCTCCCACGGCTTGATCGAGCCGGACACGATCATCGCCGATTCCAAATCGGGGGTTTCGGGAGCCGGAAGAGGCGCCTCCGTGGCCTTGCTCTATAGCGAGGTAAATGACGGATTTAAGGCGTATAAGGTGGCCGAACACCGCCACACGCCCGAAATCGAGCAGGAACTGAGCCTTCTCGCCCGAAAGCCCGTAACGATCAGCTTTACCCCGCACCTTGTTCCCATGTCTCGGGGGATCCTCAGCACGGTTTACTCCAGTGTGAGGCCGGGGGTTTCGAAAGAAGAGATCGACCGGGCCTTTCGAGATTTCTACCGGGAAGAGCATTTCGTAAGACTTTGCGCAGAGAATCTTCCCGTCACCCTCCAGGTGCGGGGAAGCAATTTCTGCGATCTGGGCTGGAAGTTCGACCCCCGCACGGGCCGGTGCATCGTGGTCTCGGTCATCGACAATCTCACCCGGGGGGCCTCGGGGCAAGCGGTGTGCAATATGAACCTCATGAGCGGCCTGCCCGAAGAGAGCGGACTACAAGGGGCCCCATGGCAGCCCTAGACGGCGGGGGAACCGCCGGCCAGGATGACCGGGATCTGAGGCCGGGGCGCACCTTCAAGCTTATAGTAGAATATGACGGCTGCGGCTATCATGGGTGGCAGCGTCAGGCCGGGTCGCTCTCCATCCAGGAAGTCATCGAGTCG
>JAKAJS010000161.1 GCA_021813685.1 Deltaproteobacteria bacterium
GACTTGTCCCATGTTGACTTATCAAATCGTTGCCTCTTTGTCCAGCCTGATTTTCCACGTTCCCGGCCAGGCGTCACTTGCTGGTATCAGTTTTTTTGAAAATCACCTAAGGTTCTTTTCGGAAAAACCGCTACCATATTCCACAATCAATTGTCGTGACAGTGACGCGACAATCTCTGCCCCGTATTCAGCCCGCTTCTCTCCAAGAATGTCCAGACGGATACGCCGGCCGATCCGCCAGTAGAGCAGAGTCAGCGCAGCATTGACCGAGAAGGCGACAGATGCGCGCGCCTCGTCAATCAGCCCGCGGACATCGGTAATTAACGCCTCTTCGGCTGGCAAGAGTTTTTTTGAACTCATACGTCCGTCAATCCCTCGGAGAGATAAATACTGCAAGGGGGATGTCTCCGCTACGCTCACGCGCGCCCTCAATCTTTATGCCGGCACAAAGAGCCAGCCCTCGCAATGATTCTTTCAGTCTGTCATCATGTGGTCTGATGACACCTGGGATCGCCGGTAATGTTCACTTGCAACCACCGCCCCCTTCCCTTCCCGGAGCGCTATAAAACCGAAAATCACGGCATCTCTGAAACCACCTTTCTGGAATGGCCCAGTATCCATTTTCTCGATCCGCAAGGGGGGAGGTGGTCTGAAACGGCCATCGGGCCTCCTTGCCTTCAACACGCCTTACGTTTTGGAGTTGTTCCCACGCTCAGCCTCAATATATTTGTAAAGCGCAGGATTGGAAACACCTATCATTCGGCAAATCTGATCGACCGCAGTGGAACCATTGCATATCATGCCAATAAGTGGCGCTTTTTTCAGGCGGGGCATAACGAGAATTATCAGGATATGTGGAGCAACGGGGTAACCTTTTGACAGAGATGGCCCCCGACTGCATGAACCTTGAATAGCCCCATTGTCGTTAGCTGGCTGCGAAGCGACCGGAGTCCCCGCTTGCTCTTCCATATCATCAAAAACGGTCGTTTTCCTTTTGAAATATTCCCGGCAAAAGGATGGCTTCCACCGAGAAATAGCAAATCCCCCTTTTGCAAAGGGAGAATCGGGTTCGACGCGTTCTGCGGGATTCGGCCAAATGAGCCGCGAAGCGGCGTGGGGGGTGCAGGGGGCGATAGCCCCCGCTCTTTTCGCTTTTTGCCTCTTCTTCTCTCAGATGCTTTTCGCAGTCACGAGCCGGGCGAAGTGTTCGAACGAGCGGTCGTAGGTTTTTTCGGCCTCGGGGGGAAAGCAGCAGGCGGGAAGCTCGCGGCTTTTGAGGTGGGACTGGATGCATTCGCAGCAAATCCCGCTTTTGGGGCATCCTGCATAGGTGCAGGCGCATTTGGCGCTGTTTTGTTCTCTTTTACATTCCATGTTCAGTCATCCTCATCGGCTTTGTTCGACTTTCTTCCGCAGTCGATGCCGTATTTTTTGATTTTGTAGTGGATGGCCCTTCGGCTTATCCCGAGAAGGTTTGCGGCCTCCTTTTGCACGAAGCCGGCCTGCTGGAGGGCGCGCAAAATCGCATTGCGCTCGCTTTCCTCCAGGGAGAGCGCCGAGGCGTCGCCCGAGGAGTGCGTCTGGATTTTGAGCGGCTCATCGGGAAGCCCCGAAAGGCACAGGTCGCTTTTTCGCAGAACGCCGTCGCGGCACAGGACAACGCCGCCTTCGAGAGCGTTTTTGAGTTCCCGCACGTTGCCCGGCCAGGGATATTCGGAAAGCCATTTGGTTGTCTCGGCGGGAAGTTTCACCGCTGGGACGTCGTGCGTTTTACAGAAGTTTTCCACAAAATATTGTGCAAGGCCCGGGATATCCTCGCGCCGGTCACGAAGAGGCGGAATCTTTAACGTCACTACGCGAAGCCTGTAGTAGAGGTCCTCGCGAAAGCTTCCCGAGGCGACCTCCTCGCGCAGATCGACGTTTGTGGCGGAGATGACACGGCAGTTGACGGAGATTTCCCTTAGATCTCCGATTTTTCTGATTTTTTTGTCTTCCAGGAACCGCAGCAGCCGTACCTGCATGTCGTGGGAGATGTTTCCGATTTCGTCGAGAAAAAGCGTGCCCTTGTCGGCGGCCTCGATGAGACCCTTCTTGTCCTTTATGGCATGGGTGAATGCCCCGCGAACGTGTCCGAAAAGCTCGCTTTCCAAAAGCCCGCTGGGCGTAGAGCCGCAGTCGACGACGACGAAGGGCTGTTCGCGGCGCGGCCCTCTCTGGTGGAGAAGATGTGCGATCCGCTCTTTGCCCACCCCGCTTTCGCCCAGGATGAGCACGTTTACGTCACTGCGGGCGATGCGGTCGACCAGATCGTACAATTCGCGCATGGCCGGGCTTTTGACTCCCCAAAGCGATTCGCTGAGGGGGGGGAGAGCATCGGGCGCCTGTCTGGGCGAGTTTTTCTTGAGCACCTCCTGGACTTTGGAGATCAGCTCACGCCCGTTGAACGGCTTTGTCAGATAATCCACCGCCCCGGCTTTGAGGGCCTTTACCGCGTCGGGAATCGTCCCGTAGGCGGTAAGAAAAATCACGGGCAATCCCGGATAGATCTGCTGGGCGGCGGAGAACAGATCCATGCCTCCCAGACCCGGCATCTTCACGTCGGTAATCATCAGGTCCACCGGCCCGGCGTTCAGAAGCTCCAGGGCCTCTTCCCCGCCGGAGGCGGTCGCTACCCGGTAGTCGATCGACGAAAGCCGGGCCTCCAGAACGGCCAGGATGCTCCGATCATCATCGACGACAAGAATTTTTGGTTTGGCTGGTGCGCTCATTCGGACACGCAGGAAATCAGGGCGTCATTTCCTGCTTTTTCTCCTCATATTTTCGATGAATTTCATCCAGGGATTTAAGATCGTGGCGCAGCTGGCGGATCTGACGTTCGGCAAGTTCGAGCTTCCATTGGAGGGCATGGACCACCTTTTCCTTCATGAGCACGATCCCGCGGAATTCGTCCTTTTTTTTGGTTTTTTCACCCAACGGGCCGCCGGCGCCCTTGCCTATGGCCGACTGGAGCCTCAGGAGGAAGGGGGTGAGCATTCTCGGGTCCTCCAGCCCCCTGCACGATTTGACCTCATCGGCCCATTTCTTCCAGGTCGTCACCGCACGGTCGTATTCATCCTTATTGTCGGCAAGGACCAGCCGGGTCGCTGCAAGTCCGAAGAGGGCGCTCCGCCTGATATCGGAGTTTTTCGCCTCGTTTTTGAGCATCTCGAAGCCGGTTTGCGCCTTTTCGTAGTGGCCCGACTCGAAGGCCTTGACCGCGTCTTTGAGGGTATCCATCTCCACGTCGCGCCGAATGGCCGGGGCTGAATCCGGGTTGCATCCGTCGGCTGCAAGGGAGGGAGCGGAGGCGGCAATCAGAAAGAAGAGTAGAGGCACGAAAAAGAGCAATTTGCGCAGCGCCAAGTTCCTAAACCCCATTGTTCGATCTTTCCCCATATAGAGGCAAGGTGAAGCTGAAAGTGCTCCCCTCCCCGGGTTTGCTTCGAAGGCCGATTTCCCCACCATGCGCCTCGACGATGTACTTGGAAATACTCAGCCCCAGGCCAACCCCGTCGACTTGATCCCGAACCCCGGACGCTCTGTAATATTTATTGAAAACGAGGGTCTGCTCGGAATCGGGAATTCCAGGACCCTTGTCGATAACCGCAAATACCAGAAGGGGCGTTTTCACCGACTTTTCCTGCCGGACAGAAACGATTATTTCACTGCCCTCCGGCGAAAACTTTATAGCATTTCCAAGCAGATTGAGCAAAACCTGCTGCAAATTTTCCGGGTCGCAGGTAAATTCGGAAACTCCCCCGGAGACTTCCGAACGGATAGCGATTCCTTTGGCCTCCGCAGCGGGAACCAATCTCGATATGGCGCCTTCGACGAACTCCTCGAGGTCGATAACCCTCGGGTGGATTTCAACCGCTCCGGCCTCCAGCCGCGAGATCTGCATGAGATGGTTGAGCAGCAGGGTGATACGCTCCAGTTCACGGCTCGCGATCAGAAGAAAACGCCTCTGTTTTTCATTGATGCCCCCCATCACTTCTTCGCAAATCAGGTTTACCGATTCGCGGATGGAGGTGAGGGGGGTGCGGATTTCGTGGCTGAGCATCGAGATGAAGTCGGAGCGCATGCGTTCTTCTTCGGTAAGCCGCGCCGCCATGTCGTTGAATGCGCCGGCAAGCTCTCCGAACTCATCGCTCGAATGAATCCGGATGGGTGCGGTGATGCCCGAACTCGAAAGGGACTTGATTCCGCGCCGCAGCTCGCGCAGCGGGCGCACCATGCCGAAGCTGAAGACGATGATGCCGAGCAGGCCGATCACGAGAGAGGCGAGAACGCCCACAACCCCCAGCTCGTCGGCCCTTCGGCCCCGCGTGTTGAGGCTTCGGACCATCTCTTCGATCTGCTGCTCGTTGGCCGCCCTGGCTTTCTGGATCTCCGCGGCCCATTGGGTTACCATCTCGTCGGTTATCCAGGGAGGGTTCGCATGGGCGTAGGCGTCCTTATCCTTGCCCGATTCAAACTGCGCCTGGAATTCCTTGCTGAGCGCCTCCCAGGGATTTTTGCCGTTATTGGGCGCGCTGAGCCACAAGATATTATAGAGGCCGTCTTCGTATTGTTTGAGCCCCTCCTCAAAATACTTCCGGTACTCCTCGGTCTTCAACAGCTCGAATTTTTTCTGATTTTCGGCCATCGACCAGAGCGCGTCCACCATCGCTTTCGAGGAGGTCGAAATGAGATAGTTGCGGTTTACGATATTCTCGGTTGTCCTGGCCAGGTGTTTGATTTGCGCGAAAAGGATCAAAATGGTGGCATAAAAGATGAGGCATGCCAGAAAATACCAGGCGAGAAGCTTGAACAGTATTCCGGATTTAATCTTCATCTACTCTCGACGTCACGATTTTCCAGCCATTTCGAAAAAGCTCGACCAGGGCGTCACGCCCCCCGAAGGGGGCTAATAATAAACTGTTCACAAAAGGTCAATATCGATGTGTGTGGGGAAGTCGGGAAACATCTCACTTTTCACGATCTCCCCCTGTCGATTGAAAAAACGCATATCCCCATCTTTGTTGCAGAGCCAAAATTCCGCTGCGCCCGCCTCAAAATAGAGGAGTTTCTTTTCTTCCGACTCTGCAAAGCTGTTCGCGGGCGACTCTATCTCAACAATGAGTTCGGGAGATTCGGGGAGCACCAGCTCACGGACACCGTGCTTTTTGTGGAATGCCGTGCCGGCCCAGGCAACGTCGGCGACCCTGGTTCCCCTGGAAGTCTGGATCGGACATTCCACCGACGCCCTGTGGCCTTCTCCATTACGCTCAAACCATCCATTGATGCGCGACTGATACTTGCCCTGAGCGTAAGAGGCCGGAGTCATCATAAATTTACCCCATTCATTCGTCTCTATTTTGAAGGGCAGGTCTTTGAGGCTTGGATTTTCGACCACTTCACGCCATTCCATCGGGTGCTCCTTTCCAAAACACGGCTGTTCCCCCTTCAGTTCACCAGACAAACAATGGCGCCCCTGGAATTGTTGAGTATCTTGGAGGCGTGGCTTCCAAGAAGGAAGGGCTTTTTTCCCCGGAAGCTCCTTTTGCCCAGCACCACTACCTGGAACCTGTGCGCCTCGATTTCGGCGAGAAGGTCGCGCGCTATGCCTTCGCGAGTGGGCAGCACCAGGGTCTCCACCTTCTGCGGGTCAACGCCCCGCTCCAGGAGAAGCCTTCGCCCCTCGGCCATGGAGCGCTCGACGGCGCCGGTCCACTCGACCCTCCATTTTTCTATCAGGGCTTGTCTCTGTTTCTGTTCGGTTTCATTCAAAATGTGACCGTCATCCCAGAACTCGGGGGGAAGCGACGGTATGATGTGCATGAAGGAATAGCTCAGGGATCGGCCGGGCGCGAAAAAATCGGCCGCATATTCGGAGAGCGCCCGCGATTCCGGCGTCCCTTCCATGGCGATAAGTACATTCATGGAATCGTATGCGGGCACGTCTACGACCCAGACGGCCGCCTCGCCCGCATACTGGGCCACCTTCGCCGAAACGCCTCCAAGGAGCAGCGTCTCGACCTGGCTTCTTCCCCGCCTGCCCACGGCTATCGTTCCGATCCGTTCGCTCTGCGCCTGCTCGAGTATGTCAGCGGCCGGGTCAACGCTGTCGATTTTGAGGCGAAGCTCTATGTTGGATTCCGGGAATCCCGCCTCGGCAAGCTTTTCCGAAGCGGCCTTCAAAACCGCCTGCCCCGGTTTCTCCTGTGTTCCGTATTTGTTGCTCCCCTCCACGTCCATGTAGAGGTCTTCGGGAAGAAGAGTTGCAACCTTGGGGACGCAGTGCAGGAGCACCAGCTTCACATCGTCTCGCTCCTTGAGCAAACGGCCCAGCACCGACACCATTTCCAGCCCTTTTTTGGTCCCATCTACCGCTGCAAGTATCGTCCGCATACGCTTCCCCCTTTCGCGATAAATAACCCGGCTTAAGCAGTGAATGGCTCAATAAAACCTGCCTACAGTAATCAATATAATGAGTCAGAGGCTCCCCAGAAAGGGATCGATCTGCTCGAGAGAGTGGACAATCCGGCAGGGGGGCAGACTTTTCACGAAGACCTGCCCGTAGCCTTTGGTGAGGATACGAATGTCGAAGACGGCTATCACCCCGCGGTCCCCCGAGGAGCGGATGAGCCGGCCGATGCCCTGTTTGAGCTGGATTGCGGCCCTGGGCACCTGGTAGTCGTAGAAGGCGTTGCCGCCCTGCTTTGCGATCCGGTCCAGCCTGGAGGCGGTCACCGGGTCGTCGGGGACTTCGAAGGGCAGCTTGTCGATGATCACACAGCTCAGGGCTTCTCCGGGCACATCGATACCCTGCCAGAAAGAACTCGTGGCAAAAAGGACCGACGCCACGTTTTCCTTGAATTCCTGCAGTAGAGCCCGCTTGGTCTTCTGCCCCTGCACCAGGAGAGGAAAAGAAATTTTTCCCTCCACCAGTTTATAGACCTCGTTCATGTTTTTGTAGCTGGTAAAGAGCAGGAGCGTTCGGCCGCGGGTCTTTTCGATTATTTGCGCGGCCTCCTCGGCCATCCGGGTGCAAAACACCCCGTCGTTTGGCGCCGGAAACCGTTGGGGAATGTAGGCTATGGCCTGCCGTTCATATTCGAAAGGCGAGTGGAGCAGAAGCTCCCGCCCTTCGGGAGGAACGCCCAAGGCCCTGCGCGCGAAGTCGAAAGCCCCCGCAACCGACAGTGTGGCCGAAGTCAGTACGACCGATGAAACGGCGGCAAAGAGGAGTTCTTTCAGAATCGGCCCGACTTCGATCGGTGTGGCGTTAAGAGCCCCTCCCTGCTGGTTTGCTTCCCTCCAGTAGACCAGGGACTCGTCTTTTTGTTCGATGAGCGCAGTTAGAGCAGCCGAAAGCTCTAAAGCCCGCCGCCCGGCGCCTGCCAGGTTTTCCGCTTTTTCCTCAAAGGGCTTTACCATCGCGGGAAGCTCATCGAGGGCGTGGATGATCTGACGGCACGCTGCGGCGAAATCCTCGCCCGCCTTTTCCGGGTCAAACCGTACACGCACCGCCCCTTTTCCCGGTGGGGCGAGGCCCAGTGTGAAAAGGCGGCTCAGCACCTCGAGTTGTCTTCCCGCGTTCAGGACCGCGCCAACATCGAGCTTGCCCGCGCTGCCGCAGGCCTTCACGATGTCCCTGGAAAGCTGTGCCAGGGCGAAGCTGCTGAAGTGGATGCCGAAATAATCGCTTGCCACGTCCTCCAACTGGTGGGCTTCGTCGAACACCACCGCGTCATACTCCGGGATGACCCCGTCCACTCCCCTCTGACGAAGCGCCATATCGGCAAAAAACAGGTGGTGATTGACTACCACCAAATCGGCGCGGGCGGCCTCGTTTCGCACCCGCGTGAGATGACAGCGCGAAAATTCAGGGCACTGGCGCCCCAGGCAGTTTTCCGAACTCGAACACACCTCGTTCCAGGTCCGAAAATTGTCGGGCAGCCAGGGGATTTCCGAACGGTCGCCCGAAGTGGAGGTAGCCGCCCATTTCTGGAACCGGCGAAAGAGCCCGGCTTCCTCCCGGTTCCAAAGCGTCGGCTGGTAGCAAAACTCAAAGAAGCGGCGCTTGCACAGGTAATTCCTGCGACCCTTGAGACAGACCGCCTTGAGGTTGGAGTCGATGTGCTTCCGCAAAAACGGAATATCGTGGTCCAGGATCTGGTCCTGGAGCGTTTTGGTGCCCGTGGAGACCACCACCTTTTTTCCGCTCAGCATTGCAGGAACAAGGTAAGCCCAGGTTTTGCCCGTGCCGGTTCCCGCCTCCGCCAGGAGCGTGGATTTCGCTCGAAAGGCCTCGAAGACCGCCCGGGCCATTTCCAACTGACCCGGCCGGTGCTCGAACCCGGGGACCTTCTCGGCCAGAATTCCCTGCGGGCCGAAATATTTTTCCATCACAACTCCCACAGCCCTCGTGCACTCCCCGAAATGATGACAAAATCCGGCGCGGATTTCTTCCCGCTCCCCGCTTCCCGCTTCCTGCTTCTGCCCCTCACAGCTTCACCTGCTGCACGGAAACGATGCTCGGATGGGACCGCAGGGCCTCCAGCACCTCCTGGGGGGCTTCGCCGTCCAGCTTGATTATGGCTATCGCCCGGTCCTCGGCGCGGCTGCGGGCAAGATGCATGTCGGCGATGTTTACGTTGAAGTTACCGAGTGTCGTTCCGATATGGCCTATGGTCCCGGGCTTGTCGAGGTTCTGGATGATGAGGTTCACTCCCTGGAGTTCGGCCTCCAGCATGTAGTCGTTCAAGCGGACCAGGCGGACCTCCCGGCCGAGAAAGACGGCTCCCGTGGCCGTAAATTCCATTTTCCCGGGTCCGCGGGCCGTGACCGTTATCTCCCCGGTGTATCCCCTGGACTGCGAGGTCGTTGAGGCGGTCAGCTCGATCTGACGGTGCTTGAGCAAAACGGGGGCATTAATGAGGTTTACCTTTTCGGACAGAATCGGGTCGAGAAGCCCCTTGGCGACACTTTGGGTAAGGGGCTGCGCCGGGATATCGAGAAGGTCCGCCCCTCCGTAGGTAACGTGTAGCGCAACCACGGGCCTGCAAAGCTGTCCCTGGAGGCTTCCGAGCCGCTCGGCAAGGAGCAGGTAGGGCTTGAGCCTGTCGTAGTCTTTGAGGCTGATCGACGGGAAGTTTACCGCATTGAGTATCAGCCCCCGCTGGAGGTAATCGAGGATCTGCGAGGCGATGGCCAAAGAGACGTTTTCCTGCGCCTGTCGGCTCGACGCCCCCAGGTGCGGGGTGAATATCACGCGCTCCATCTCCAGAAGAGGGCTTCCCGCCGGGGGTTCCTTTTCGAATACATCGAGTGCAGCGCCCGCCGCATGCCCTTTGGCGATAGACTCGCAGAGCGCTTCCTCGTCAATCAGCCCGCCGCGCGCGCAGTTGAGAATGCGCACGCCGGGCTTGGTTTTGGCGAGCGTCTCCCGGTTGATTATGCGGCGCGTTTCTTCGGTGAGAGGCGTATGCAGCGTGATAAAATCCGATCCCGCCAAAAGCTCGTCGAGAGAAACATACTCGACTCCCAGGGCCTTGGCCGCCTCGGGCGCTATCACCGGATCGTAGGCAAGGACTCTCATCTTCATGGAAAGAGCCCGCTCGGCCACGATCGAGCCTATCCTTCCGAGTCCCACGATGCCCAGCGTCTGGTGATAGAGTTCGGTGCCGAGGAATTTTTTCTTTTCCCAAAGCCCGTTGCGCATCGACGCGGTAGCCTGCGGGACGTGGCGCGCAAGAGCCAGCATCATCGCCAGCGTGTGCTCGGCGGCGGCCATGGCGTTGGCCCCCGGCGTGTTCATCACCAGGATGCCCCGCTCGCCCGCAGCCCCCACATCGATGTTGTCCACGCCGGTCCCGGCCCTGCCGATGACCTTGAGCCGTTCGGCGCCCGCGATCAGATCCGCTGTGACCTTGGTGCGGCTGCGCACTATCATGGCGTCGTAGCCGGGAAGAATCGCCTTTATCGCGTCGGCCCCGAGCCCCTCGGGCATGTCCACCTCGATCCCTTCGGCCGATCGAAATACCTTTAAACCGCTCTCATCCAGCCCATCGCAGATAAGAATCTTATACATTATCTATTCCCCCCCACTTTCCCATCGATCATAATTTGTACTCCTTAAGCTTGCGCCACAGAGTGGTGCGCGGAATATCAAGCAGCTTGGCCGCCATGCCCTTGTTGTAGCCGGTCCGCTCGAGGACCTTGGCGATATAGCGTTTTTCGAACTCGGCGAGCGGCAGAAGCCCTTCGCCTTCAACGGTGTTGAACTCGAGGTTCTGAATGTCCCGGGGCAGATCGTGCTGACAGATCTGATCGCTATCGGCAAGGGCCACCGCCCTCTCGATGATGTTTTCAAGCTCTCGTATATTTCCGGGGAAAGAATAGGTCATGAGAATATTGAGCGCCTGAGGCTCAATGCCCCGTATCTTTTTGCGGAAAGCCCGGCTGTATTTTTCGAGGAAATGATCGACCAGGAGCGGAATGTCTTTGCTGCGCTCGCGCAGCGCCGGCAAAGTGATGCTCACGACGTTTAAACGGTAGAAAAGATCCTCGCGGAAGTTTCCGAGCGTGACTTCATGCTTCAGGTCCCTGTTGGTTGCCGCGATGATGCGGATGTCCAGGTCTATGGGGCGAACGCCCCCCACACGCAGGATGCGTCTTTCCTGGAGGACGTGCAGCAGCTTTACCTGCATGGAGAGCGGCATCTCGCCGATCTCGTCCAAAAACACCGTTCCCTGCGAGGCCGATTCGAGCAACCCGATCTTGGCGGCCGTTGCGCCCGTAAACGCCCCCTTCTCGTAGCCGAAAAGCTCGCTGCTGATCAATTCGTCCGTGAATCCTCCGCAGTTGAAGCATACGAAGGGGTGGTTTTTCCTGGGGCTCAACTGGTGGATCGCCCTGGCCACCAGCGCCTTGCCCGTGCCGCTTGCCCCCTGGAGCAAAATGTTGCAGTCGACCGGGGCGATCTTTTGCACCATCGAAAAAATCTTTCTCACTGCCGGGCTTGTCCCGACGATCGTGCTCAGTCCGATTGCGCCAAGGTCGTCCGCTCCCCCCCCGAGCGGTCCGAAAAGCGAAGGGTTTCCCCGGCACATGACGGCCCTGGCGATCGCGCTCCTGCAAAGCGTTCGGAGCTCGTTCAGTTTCAAGGGCTTTTCCACATAATGGTAGGCCCCCTCCCGGATGGCCTCCACCGCTCCGTCAATGCTCCCATGGCCCGTCATCAGGATCACTTCCGTTTCATTGCGAAACGCCTTGCTTTGGGCTAGGATGTCCATCCCGCTCGCATCCGGCAGATGCCTGTCGCAAAACACCACATCGAAGGGGGCCTCCCGCATCCGCTCCAGATACGGCACGCCGCTCGTAAAGGCTTCGACCTCCAGACCCTCCCTGGAAAGAGCCAGGCTCAGCCGTCGGCAAACGGCCGCCTCGTCGTCCAGTATCGCCACCCGCGCGTGCTGCATTCTCGCTTCTTTCCCGCCATCTCGAATCAATGAAAGGGTTCGGAGCGCTTCTCGCTTCCCGCTTCCCGCTCCCCGCTTCCCGCTTCCGCCTGCTCGCTTCCCGCTTCCTGCTCCTCGCTCCTTTCGGCAGCCGGAAGCAGAACCGAAAAAACAGTGCCGACTCCCACCTCGCTTTTTACCTCGATCCGCCCCCCGTGTCTTTGTACGATGGAGTAGACAACAGACATCCCCAACCCCGTCCCTTGCCCGGCCTCCTTGGTGGTAAAAAAGGGCTCGAAGATGCGCTCCAGCGTCTTTGCATCCATCCCCTCCCCGGTGTCCCGGACATCGAAGCAAATAAGGTCAGGCGGTTCCTCTCGTACTTCTACCGTTATGGTTCCCCCGTTGGGCATCGCCTGCACACTGTTGAGGAAAAGGTTTGAGAAAACCTGCTGCAGGCTTCTGAAATTTCCCCGCACCGGTCGCATTCCTTCCGGGATCCGAACGTCGAGTTTTACCCCTGCGAGCGCGGCGTGGTTCTTTACGAGCGCAACCGTGCTGCCGATGATCTCTGCGGCATCGACGCTCGCTCTTCTCCTTTGCTGGGTGCGCGCAAAATCCAGAAGATTTTTCACAATACCGCACGCCCGCTCCGACTGCGTGAGAATATCTCCGATCAGTTCCCTGGCTTCTCCATCCATCCGGTCCTCGTACTCTTCCAGGTAGCTCTCGGCGGTGAGAGAAATGTTGTTCAGGGGGTTATTGAGCTCATGGGCTATCCCGGCTGTAAACGTACCCAACGCGGCCATCTTCCTTGCCTGCAGCAGGTGCTCCTGGTTGGCTTCCAGCTCCCGGGCCATCCGGTCGAAAGCATCGAGCAACCCGTGCATTTCGTCTGTTTGCAATCCTTCGTAGCTGCCGGGGCTGTAGGTGCCTCTGGCCACCCCCTGGATCGTGTTCTGGAGCACTTTGAGGGGACGCAGCAAACCCAGGGAGATCAACCTCATGATGAGCAGCATGAGCAAAAAGAAGACTCCGAGAAAAGCGAAGGGCAGCCACAAAACGTTTGCGATCGCCTTTTGGGTCTCCTTCTGTTTGAGGCGCAGAAAGGTCGTGGCAAAATCGGTCAACTCCCTTCCCTGCCGGCGCATCAGCGCGCCATCCCCCGCGGGTTCTCCGCTGGTGAGGTACAGATTCTGCGTCTTTACGTACCCGGCCAGGACACCGCTGAACTCTTGGTACGTCTTTCGGGTGGCGATGCTCACGATGTCCCCGGAAAGATCCGAAACGAGGGAACCGATCTTGTCGAGGTAGAGTTTTCCCTCTAAAAGATTGGAACGGTCTTTGTAGAGAAGGTAGTTCTTTTCGTATCGACGCACTTCCAGTACATTATCCAGAAGTTCATAGTAGCGGTCTTCCAGGAAAAGATGGTGCTTCAGCCTGGAGAGATTCCAAAAATCCATGACGGTTAACGCGGATACCGACAGGAAGGTTACCGTGAAAAGAACGAATATCTGTCCTTTTATGGAGCCCAGCAGCCACCGGAGCGACTGAGTTTGCAGGAAACGCGGAAGATGCGGCAACGGGGTGAATTCGCTCATGGACTTCTCCCGGTAAGGGAAACCGTGTGTGTGCATCCCGGAAGCAGGCCACCAGGGGCGGAGCCGGGAGCAGGGGGGCGGGAGGCGGGCGTCCTGCCTCTGGCGTTTCACATTGAGACGGAGAGCACGGCTCATCGCGACAGGTTGTTCCACTTTGAAACAAACCCTTCCCTGGCGTTCAATTATATGACGTCCGCCCCGCCAAGTAAACGAACAATGTTCCGGGTTTTCTCCCGTTTGGCACACCGATTGCGATACGGAATGGGAAAAGGGGAAAAAGCCTATGGAACGAATTCTTGTGAGCATGGATTGCCGAAGCGGGGGGTGGGAGGCACTGGCGCGGGCCGTTTCCCTTTCCGCAAGGATAGAGGCCAAAGTGTATGCACTTTTGGTGACACCGTCACCCACAGTGGTCGAAAGCGGGGCGGAGGCAATCTGCGGAGCCGTTTTGGAGCGGCTTGAAAAACTCGTCCAGACGGCAAGGGCCTCGGGGGTTCCCATCGAGTGTTTCGTCACCGAGGGCGATTACGAGGAAGAAGTCAACCGGTTCGTCGACTGTAATCGGATCACGCTGGTAATAGTCGAACGACCCGATGAAAAAGACCCTCTGGCCGAGCGGAAACTGGGTCAGATTCGCAGCATTCAGCATCGCATATCCTGCCGGGTTGAACTGGTCAGCCCGCGCAAACTCAATCCGGAGAAAGGGAGGAATCAACCGTCATGAGCCTGTTCCATATGTATCTTCCAATTGCGGGAAACTCCGTCAACGTTCTTTTGATCCTGGCCCTGGGGATCGGTGTGGGTTTACTCTCGGGGCTATTCGGGGTGGGCGGCGGTTTCCTCATGACGCCCCTGTTGATCATGGTAGGCATTCCGCCGACCGTTGGGGCAGCGACCGATTCCAACCAGATCGTCGGGGCTTCGACATCGGGGACCCTGGCCCATTTTCGCATGGGAAACGTCGACTTTAAAATGGGATGGCTGCTGCTTCTGGGAGGCATCGCCGGGGGCACGGTGGGGGTTGCGATCATCAAGGTCCTGCGGGCGATGGGCAACGCCAATTTCCTGATCCAGGTCTGCTACGTGGTCATGCTCGGGGTGATCGGGGCCTACATGTTCGCCGAAAGCTTACAAGCCCTGCGTAAGACGCGCAAGGAAACGGCTCCGCCCCCGACGGCCAGAAAAGAATCGCTCTACGCGCGCATCGTAAAAAGACTTCCCTGGCAAACCGACTTCGAGCGCTCCGGCGTGCGCCTTTCGGTGCTCCTGCCCCTCATCCTCGGCTGCTTTGTCGGGATCCTCGCCGCCATCATGGGGGTCGGGGGAGGATTCATCATGGTGCCGGTAATGGTCTACCTGCTGCGCATGCCCATGCACGTCGTCGTGGGAACGAGCCTGTTCCAGATTCTTTTCACCTGCATTGATGTTACAATCATGCAGTCGTGGCAAAATCACACGGTCGACTTCGTTCTGGCCCTGCTGCTGCTCATCGGCTCCTCGGTGGGCGCGCAGATCGGCGCAAGGCTCGGCAAGAAACTGCGCGGCGATCAGCTGAAAATACTTCTGGCCACCATCGTACTTCTCGTCTGGTTTCAGATGCTCTACGGACTCATCGCCCGGCCCGGGATTCTGCTGGCCTATGTAAAAGGACACTGAAAATGAAAACACGATACCTCATGCTCCTTGCGGCCCTGTGTGTTTTCACCGCCTCCTCCGCCTTTGCGCAGAAGGCCGCCGGCCTTGCGATAAACCCGAGTTCCATCAACATCGGAACATTCTACGACGGCATCACCCTCACCGCCACCGGCTCCATCCCTGCGGACAGCGAGGTCGTCGTGCGCTTTCTCGGCGCCACGTCGGAGATTCACCTCAAACAGGTGGGAAAAGTCGGCGGCCTCGTGTGGATGAACCTGGGTTCGGTCACGTTCAAGGATGCCCCCGCGGTCTGCATAGTCTCCTCGGCAGTGGATTTCAACCACCTTGAGGCAAACAACCTGAGACTCACCGGGTTGAAAAACTCCATGAGGCTCGATGCACAAGGGGATCGCAATGACGATGTTTTCGCCGAATTCATCAAGCTGAAAAAGAAGGAAGGGCTCTACCGCGAGATGACCGGAAACATCACCTATGCGAAGGCCGCCAACGGACAGAAAACCTTCCGGGCGCTCATTCCGCTTCCCTCCCGGCTAAAACCCGGAACCTACACGGTCGATGTCGCCGCAGTACAAAACGGCCGGATCGTCGCCCATGCCGAAAAGACGCTCGAGGCCAAACTCGAAGGGCTCCCGGCCCTCATGTCCGCCATGGCCTTCAACCACTCGATCCTCTACGGGGTCTTTGCTTCGATTATCGCACTGCTCGCCGGCCTCGGGATCGGACTGGTCTTCCAGAGCAAGGGGGCGCATTGAGGTGACGGCGAAAGCGAAAAGCGAGGGGATAAGAACGCGGGGAGCTGTGCCCCCCGCACCCCCACGGGTTCCGGATTGCGGGGCGATGCCCCGCAATCCGGAGCGCCAAATGAGCCGCGTAGCGGCGTGGGGGTGCAGGGGGCGCTAGCCCCCGCGCTTTTCACCCTTCCCCCCCAGGAGGAATGCATGGACATCGTTCGCGGGCTCAAGAAGATTTTCTCTTTCCGGTCCTCTTCGAACCCGGTTTTGCCTTTCAGCGTGCTCTTTAAAAAATTCCGGAGCATTCTGGAGCGAAACAACCTCATCCTGGAGCTCATGGCCGACATGGGCGACAAGCTGGGGGGAGAGTACATCTTCGACAGCCAGTACATCATAGACATTTCCGAAAAAATCGGCGACCTGGTCTTTAAGCTCATCTCCGACCTGTGCGTCATGACGCAGGACGAGATCGTCGACCTGTTCATCGCCTTCGAACGCATCCAATTCGAGATCCAGGAAGAACTGGCGGGCAGGAGGGCCTTTCCGGTGACTAAACCGGTGCTCCTTCTGGAAGAATTGGGGGCCGATTTCCAGGAGGAGGCGGGAAACAAGTTCGCAAACCTCGGGGAACTGCGCAACACGCTGGGGCTGCCCACTATGGACGGCTTTGTGGTAACGACCAGGGCCTTTTTCGATTTCATGGAGGCCAACGGTCTGTTTGCTCATATAGAAAAAGGGCTTGCCGCGCTCGACCCGGCCGACGACGCGGCCATGGAAGCCTTTTGTGACGAGGTGCGCGGGCGGATCCTTTCCGGGGCCATGCCCGCACACGTGGTCTCGGCCATCCATGCGGCGCTCGATATTGTGTGCGGAAGATCCGGGGGCGAGGCGGCGCGGTTTGCCGTGCGCAGCAGTGCCTGGGGCGAAGATAGCGAGTTCAGTTTCGCCGGCCAGTATGACAGCGTGCTAAATGTGCCGAGAAAGAAAATCCCGGATGCCTGGCGGGAAGTGGCGGCAAGCGCCTACGCGCCCGAAGCGTTGCGCTACAGGCTTCACAGGGGCTACCGGGAAAGCGAGACGGCGATGGCGGTCGGCTGCCAGGTGATGGTGGAAGCCGAGGTGAGCGGGGCGATGTACACCTATGCGCCGGTGGCCGCGGAAACCGAGGCCATGGTGATCAGTGCGGCCTGGGGCCTTGGCGTTGCCGTTGTGAGCGGGGTTGCCGAATCGGACACCATTTTTCTCGACCGCCTTCCTCCCCACCGGATTCTCTCCATCGAACCGGGACACAAGACAACGAAAATGGTCGGCGTGCAGCACGGCGGGACGGCCTGGATCGATACGCCGCAAGAACTGCAGGACGCTGTGTGCCTTTCCGAGGACTCCATCCGCAGGCTCGCCGAGGTGGCGGTAATGATCGAGAAATACTACAGGCGCCCGCAGGATATCGAGTGGGCCTTCGACAGCCGGGGAAATCTCTACATCCTGCAATCGAGGCCTCTCAATGTGCGCCCCGACCAGCCCGAGCGCCACATGGTCCATATCGACAACGCGGCCCTTTCCGCGCAGGTTCTTTTCTCGGGCAAAGGGACGGTGGTTCAGGGGGGGATCGGCTCCGGAAAGGTCTACGTGACCACCTCCGACGAGGACTTGAAGGATTTCCCCTTCGGAGCGGTTCTTGTCGCCCGCCATACCTCTCCCCGGTATTCGCGCATCATGCGCAGGGCACAGGCCATCCTTACCGACGTCGGTTCGGCCACCGGCCACATGGCTACCCTTGCCAGGGAATATCGCGTCCCGACGGTTGTGGACACCGGAATCGCCACAAAGGTGCTCAAAACGGGGGATGAGGTGACCCTGGACGCCATCCGCAATGTCGTCTATGCGGGCACGGTGAAAGAACTGAGCCAGTTTGAGATCACCCACGAAGAGGTCTTCGAAGACACCTACGAATACCGCATGCTGAGAAGAGTGCTAAAGAAGGTGACCCCGCTCAATCTCGTCGATCCCAACTCAGAATCCTTCCGGGCTGCCCGCTGTCGGACCTGGCACGACATCACCCGGTTTGTTCATGAAAAAGCGGTTGAGAGTCTCATCGTTTTAAGCGAGAATTACCAGCGTCTTCAGGACAGGAGTTCCCGGCGGCTGGAGTTCTCCATTCCGCTCGGCCTTATGATAATCGATATCGGCAAAGGAACGAACGCACCGGCCACAGCCCGCTCCATTGCGCTCGAGCAGATTGAATCGATCCCCATGAAGGCGCTCCTGGAGGGACTCCAGGAAAGCGGCATGTGGGAAACCGCGCCGGCCGCGGTAGATATCGGCAGCTTCATGTCGAGCCTGACCCGTACCTTCAGTTCCTCGATGGCCGGGCCGGAGGACGTTGGAAGAAATCTGGCGGTCCTCTCCGACAACTACATGAACCTGCACCTCAGACTGGGATATCACTTCAATATCCTGGACGCCTACATTGGGGAGGAGCTAAACGATAATTATATTTATTTCCGCTTCCTCGGTGGAGTCTCCAACATCGAACGCCGCTCCCGCCGGGCGCAGTTTATCGCCGATGTAATGGAGGGCTTCGATTTCCGTGTCGAAATCCACGGGGATCTGATCGTAGGCAGGCTCAAGAAATTGACAAAAGAGCTTATGGTCGGCAGGATGAAAGTCCTTGGCGGCCTGATAGGCTATACGCGCCAACTCGATGTCGATATGACCGGCGATGAGAGGGTCGATTTCCATCTGGCCGAATTCATGCGCAGGATTCAGGTTCTTAAGGAGGTAAGCGAGGATGCCCCCATGTGCGAGTTGCACCCGACTCTTGATTCTGGATGATGAGCCCATAGTGTGCAAGCGGCTCAAACCCGCCTTCCAGAAGGCCGGCTACGAAGTCGAGACCTTCACCGACAGCGCCTCCGCCCTGGAAAGAATCGAGGAGCAACGCTTCGATGTCGTCATTACCGACCTCAAAATGGAAGGAATCGATGGACTCCGTTTTCTTGCCCGGGTAAAAGAGCTCTACCCCGACACGGGCATCATCGTCATCACCGGATTCGCCACCTCCGATACCGCGAAGGAATCCTTCCGGAAGGGCGCCTTCGATTTCGTAGCCAAGCCCTTTAAGCTGGGCGATATTATTGATTCGGTTCGCCGCTTCGAAGAGAGCAGGGCTTCAAGCCCCCCGGAGGAGAGCCGGAAAGAATGAAAAATCCGCGAAAGAGCCGCCTGCCGGTTGGGCCGAGCGAAGCGATGCCCGGCTCGCTATGATCCGATTTGAGAATTTGCAGAAAAGATACAACCGGGTCGAAGCGCTTAGAGGCGTAAGCCTCGAGGTCGGTACGGGAGAGTTGTTTGCGTACCTGGGGCCCAACGGTTCGGGCAAGACGACGACCATAAAGATTCTTACCTGCCTCGCGGTCCCGTCCGCCGGCGACGCATGGCTAAACGGCTTTCACACGGGAAAACAAAGTCTTCAGGCAAAGCGCCAATGCGGAGTCGTTCCCCAGAACATCAACCTCGACAATGAACTCACGGTGCGCGAAAATCTCGATCTTCACGGAAAACTCTTCCAAATGGGTCGAAAAGAACGTGCGGGGCGCATCGCGGAAATCCTCGAATACATCGAGCTTTCAGACAGGATAGACAGCTCGGTAAAAACCCTCTCCGGCGGGCTCAAAAGGAGAGTCATGATCGCGCGGGCTCTCATGCACTCCCCCCGCATACTATTTCTGGACGAGCCGACCGTGGGCCTCGATCCGGCCATCCGGCGCAGGATCTGGTCTCTTGTCAAGAACATCCAGCAGAGTGGAACGACGATTTTTCTCACCACCCATTACATCGAAGAAGCGGAATTTCTGGCCGACCGGGTGGCATTCCTGGACGAGGGGAAAATTGTGGCTCTCGACACCCCGCAAAATCTTATGCACTCGATGGGCGAGTGGGCACTCGACACGCTCGGCGACGGCCGCATGGAGACGCTCTATTTTGCGGACAGAAACGAGGCCCAAAGGCACCTGTCCGACTCCCGGGCGGGTTTTTCCCTGAGGCGCGTAAATCTCGAAGATGTCTTCATCGCCCGCACCGGCCGGAGAGTCACGCCATGAGCGGCATGTTCGCGATTTATCTCCGGGAGATGCTGATCCTGCGAAAGAGGCTTTTGCGGCAGCTGGCCTCGATGTCGGTGAGCCCGCTTCTCTACCTGGCGGCCTTCGGGTTTGGCATGGGGCGGGGGGTAAAAGTCGGCGCGCACTCCTACCTCGAGTTCCTGATCCCGGGGCTCGTCGCCATGACCAGCATGACCCAGGCCTTCGCCATCGGAAGCGAAATAAACATAGCGCGTTTCTATTGGCACATTTTCGAAGAGTTTCAGGCTGCGCCCATAACCAACATTTCCTATGTGGCCGGGGAGGTGCTTGCGGGGGTGACGAGGGCGCTTTTTTCCGTTCTCCTGATTGTTGCGATTGCGGCCGTCTCCGGCGTGAGCCTTTCCTACAACCTCTATTTCTGGGTCGCAGCCGGGCTTAACAGCTTCGTTTTCGCCTCTCTTGCCGTCGGCCTCGCGATGCTCGTAAAATCCCATTCCGATCAGGCGCTTCTCACCAATTTTTTCATCACTCCGATGGCCTTTCTCGGAGGAACCTTTTTCCCCGTCGCCCGAATGCCGACGTGGGTGCAGCGGATTCTCTATTTCCTCCCTCTCACCCACGCCTCCGAGGCCATCCGGACGGCTGCCTTCGGAGAGCGCCCCCCGGGCTCTTCTTTTCTCGTTCTTGCCGCACTCGGAACCCTTCTTTTCATCTTCGCCTTTCTCTCCGTCAAACGGTCGCTGGAGTAGCTCCGGACCCGGCGCTGGATGCCTCGCGAGGGTTGAGCCGTCCCGCAAGCCCCAGAACCGGCCCTGACCGTAAAAATACAGCTATTCCAGGGCCTTGATCTCTTGCCGGGGATCCCCCCCGGACTGGCACGCTACTTGACAAACAATAGAGAGAAAGAAGTTCGGAAAAATTTGAGGGGAGGAATTAAAAAACCATTTCATGATGAATAACATATGCGGAAAAAGGAGAAAGCCATGGAAGCCGTACAAAGCTACTGTGACAACGTGGTGACCGAATTGAGCGTGTGGAAGGCCAAAGCCTATGATGTGGTGCGCAGGTTCGACAAGCTTTCCTCCGGCGAGAAGGGGAAGGTGGCCGATCAGATAAACGATCTGCACGTGTACATCGAGGAGCTTGAAAACCGCATCGCGAGGCTGAGAACCGAGTGCCCTACCGACTGGAAGGCGGACCAGATCGAGATGGAGAACGCATTCGGTCATCTGAAGGGGAAGTTCAACGACATTTACGCCAATGTATCCCCCGGAGACATTGGCGGATGATCCACGAAGAGGTCTGACTCATCAGGCGGGAAAAGGGCGCGGCCTTGCCCGCCTGATGCGCCGGACTACTGGAGATGCACCTCGGTAATTTCCCGGAACTTTTCAACGATAATAAATTTTTGCACCCGCACCCCGATGAGAGCGCAGGTCGAGGCCGTTGCAAACTTCTCCAGAGTAGGGTGTTTTTGGAGAAAGAGGCCGAGAGACTCCTCCCTTTCCCGGCCGCTGAGCTCGCGAGCCTCCCCGAGAATGGTTGCCGCGCTCGCCGTATCAAAATCGGACTCCAGGTTGTTTCGGTTGTCCACGAGCATGGCCACCCGCGGGTGCTCCAGGATGTTTGCAAATTTCCTCGTATCCCTTTCGGTGGCAAAGAGGATGCAGTCACGGGCCTGCGAAGCGGCAAACGCCACGAGACTTGAGTAGGGTTGCCCCGCCGAGTAGGTGGATAAAACTGCCAGCTTCTGAGTGGAGAGCAAAGAGGTGAGGATGTCCGAGGTCTTTTCCGAACCGGTTTTCAATGGGGATATCCTTTCGTAAAAGTATCTGCCGGGAACATGACGGAGCCCGCTTCCGTTTCCCGCAGAGCCTGACGCAGGGAGTCGACCATCGGGGTAAGGGGAATCGGGATGAGTTCCCGGATTCTATTTTCCTTGCACACGACCTCGTTTTTGAG
Organism: Deltaproteobacteria bacterium; assembly: GCA_021813685.1. Lineage (GTDB taxonomy): Bacteria > Desulfobacterota > Syntrophobacteria > Syntrophobacterales > Syntrophobacteraceae > SbD1. The sequence continues at coordinate 21,519 of JAKAJS010000161.1, forward strand.
CCCCTCGATAAGAGGCGAGGCCAACCCCGAGGAGACGGGCGTCACCAGAGCCACCCACAGCGAGGCAAGGCGCGGGGTAAGAACCGGAACGGAGAAGACAACGCGCCTTAAGCCCCGCACTCCGGCATAGAGTCTGATCATCTGCCTGTAGGTGACGATTTCGGCGCCCCCGATATCGAACCTGGCGCCGGCGGTTCTACTTTCCCGCAGACACCCCACGAGGTATCCGACAGCGTCATGGATGTCTATCGGCTGGCAGCGCGTATCGATCCACCGCGGGGCAACCATCACGGGCAGTCGCTCGACGAGATAGCGAAGCATTTCGAAGGGCGCACCTCCCGCCCCGATTATATTTGCTGCGCGCAACTCCGTGAGTGCGGGTTTTCCGGAGGAGAGTATCTTCGCCACTTCCTGGCGGCTGGCAAGATGCTCGGAGAGCCGGTCGCCATATTCTCCGAGTCCTCCCAGGTACAGTATGCGCTCGACTCCCTGCTTCCCGGCCGCCCGGACGAAATTTTCGGCGGCCTTTCTGTCCTTTCCGGCAAAATCCCCCGAACGCCCGACCGCACGTCCTCTCATGGAATGCACCAGGTAATAGGCAAACCGTACGCCTTCGAGAGCGGTGTCCAGAGATCGGTCGTCGAGCAGGTCCGCCTCCACCACGGAGCCCTCGATGCCTGGATTGAGCTCTTTGAACCTGCGCTCCGAGCGGACAAGAAGTCTTGGCTCATAGCCTTTCCGGCCAAGAGCCCGTGCGAGCCGGCGTCCCACAAACCCGGCCGCTCCCGTCACCAGGATTTCTTTTTTCATAGCCCGATCCGTTGACCTTTTCGGTCGGTGCGGCGATTATTGGACTTGTGCAATCGGGACAAAAATAAGCCTCCATGGAGACTTTGGTAAGTGTCAAATGGTCATTCGTGAAAAGATACGAATAGAAGCTCCTCTTTCCGTCGTCTGGTCGGTCTTCACATGCCTGGAAGACTGGGCGCAATGGAACGGCGTTTGCAAAAGCGCCTGCCTGGTTGTCCCTTCCTCGCCCGACGAAAGGGCAGGAGAGACGGTTTCGGAAGGGGCTTGCATCGCCTTCACCATAAGACCGGCAATCTTTCCGATACGAATAACGCCCAGGGTCACCCGATATGTCCCGCACAGGGAAATAGTCTGGGAGGGCAGCCGGTTCGGCGTCCACGCCGAACACGCATTCGCCTTCGATGAGCAAGACAAAAGCGTCGTGGTCACCAGTACGGAAAAATTCGGAGGGTTCGGCCTGCTTTTGAGCCGCCTCGCGCTCATCCCCTCGCGCCTTCATCGCCTTACCCGCGAGCTTCTCCTCGCGCTCAAGAGGGAAGCCGAGTCACGGGTAGTTCCAGGAAAGCCTTTAAAAGGCTCTACGCCAGGACGTTATTTCCGATCGGACGACGGCTCCCTTTGACAGCGACCTTTTTACGGACTATATTTGGTCCTACCAGGATGGAGGCATATCATGAAACTGACCAGTCAAATAAAGCCGATCAGCTATCTCAAGACGCATGCCGCTGAGATCGTACGCACAATGGGGGATAAACAGGAACCCTTGATCATCACCCAGAACGGCGAAGCCAGGGCAGTCCTGCAGGACATTGAAAGTTATGAGCAAACGCAGGAAACTATGGCGCTTCTGAAAATTCTGGCGTTAGGTGCTCGTCAGATCGATGAAGGTCGGGTCGTGTCCGCGACCAACGCCATCCAGGGGGTTCGTGAGCGTAGAAGGGCTCGCTGATGCCATTTCAGGTATTCCTGACCGACGACGCTGTCCGTGATCTGGAAGATTTATACGATTACATCGAAAAGCACGATGCACCAGGAAAGGCGAATTATGTTCTCGAACAGATTGAAAAGGGATTCGCCAGTCTGTCTGAAAATCCCCAACGCGGAACCTGCCCCAAGGAACTGCTGACCATTGGAATTCGGGAGTACCGGAAGATTTTTTTCAAACCATACCGCATCATTTATGGTGTCATGGCCGAGGCGGTCTACGTCATGGTGATCGCCGACGGTCGACGGGATATGCAGACGCTGCTTCAACGCCGCTTGCTGCTTGGATGACCTTTAGGTGAATTTTATGGTATAGTGGCTGCAATGAGAGCAATGCAGGGAACCCTGTTGACCAGTCGGACCGACGGGCAATCCCGAAGTGCACTTTTGGTGGTACAGATGTGCTCAGGCAGGATAAAATAGTTGGCTCTCCCCATACCGGGCCGCTGAAATTTTGCGGTGGGAGATTTTCCCTGTGGCAACCTGTTGTAGGGAGTCAGGATAAACGGACAGAGTGAGGGGATTTTTTTCAGAATAAATTGACAGGTAGTTCATTATTGTCGGAATAAATGGGCCTCACGGAAGAGGCCTTTTTTTATTTAGAAGGGGCGGTGAGTTCTGCGAAAACTCCCGCCCCGCAAACAACGGGTACAGTAGTACCCACAAAGGTGAAGCGATGATACTGCCTGCTGTTGTCGTTCTCAAGGATATTTACGAGAAGGGTCGGGATTATGTGTGGCCCAGGCCGGAAGTTTGTCCGAAGTGCAAGGAAAGGAGGCCGTGGGGACATGGTTTCGTCTTGGCCTACTTTGAGGGGTTCGCATCGGCCCTTTTTTTGCGCCGCTATCGTTGCCCGCAATGCGGCTGTGTGATTCGCCTCAGGCCGCAGGGTCACTTTTCCCGTGCGAAAAGAAGATGAAGCTCGTACTCGTTGTCGACGAGGCATCGCTTCTGCGGTTGGAAGTTTTCGCGGAGATCCACACCCTGTGTCAGTTCGATCTCGATTCCAAACCGTGGTTGCCGATCGTTTTCGCCGGACAGGCGCACCTTATAGATAAGCTGATGTATCCGGGATCAAAGCCCCTGGCCTCAAGAATCGTTGCAAGGTCCCATCTTGAAGGCGCCGACCGCAATCAGATGGAAAGCTATCTTTTGCATCACCTCAAACTGGCCGGGATAAAAAGAAACCTTTTTGAAGAAGCCGCCGTCACGGCCATCCACCAGGGCTCGGCGGGGCTTTTCAGGAAGGCGAACCACCTGGCCAGAGGCTCGCTCATAGCCGCGGCTCAAAGCCAATGCGCGGTAGTGGGCTCAGAACACGTGCGGATCGCTTCCACCGAGCTTTTTTGAAGATCATGAAAAAGATCTTCCGAAAGATCGGCGACTACTTCGGTTTTTCCTGGCGGTTGGCTGTTTTGGACCTGGAAAAGGGGCGCTGGATCGTAGAGCCCACCCCGGAAAGGATCGGCTACCTCAAAGCCGAAAACGCCAACGGCAGGCATATCCTTATGCAACCGGCCGATGAGTCCCGGTATTTACTCGCCGATGACCTTTGCTGGGAACGGATATGCCGGCAGCACAGACACAGCAACAGCACCTGGAAGCCGGGGCGGATGGTGGTTGAGACCTCGCCTCAAAACTACCAGGTGTGGATTCGATGCCAAGAAGAATTATCCCTTGCTCAAAAGCGCTACTGGTTAAAAAGGCTTGGCAGCGACCCCGGAGCGGCCCCGAACAACCGATGGGGTCGCTGTCCAGGCTTCCGCAACCGCAAAGACAAACATCGCCAAGCAAACGGGCAATACCCCCTCGCCAAGCTGATCTGGATAGATTGGACCTCGCAGGCTCGAGTACCACCAATAATCGTAGGGGCGCCGATTCCTGATGAGACTCTTTCCCATCCACCCCCAAGGGGGGCTGCGTGTCATAGGAATAATATCTGCCGCTCGGACTATGACAGAGGAGGTGAGTCCCAGACCGATTTTGCTTATGCTTTGGCGCTCGCCCGCAGGGGGCATGGAGAAGATGAAATCCGCAGTCGCTTGTTGTCGGAGAGAACATGTTGGGACAATCATGCCGGCCACAGAAGGATCGATCTTTATCTGGATAGAACCATCAGAAAGGCAAAAAAAATCGCAGAGAAAACGCGGCATCCGTCCAAATAACGCGTTTGTTCCATTTAATCAGAAAAAATCAGACCATTTAATTTGAAATCCGACAGCAGAGCTTCGCGACTCAACAATATTGCCCCCGGGCTCCCCCTCCCGGTTCATCATTTTGATTTCCTTCCGCCCTGATTTGGGCTATTGATTACTCCTCCCACGACTTCCTCGCAGGGGGCGCGCGGGGGCGGCCTTCTGCCCCGGCCGGTGGAACGTTTCGAATCCGGAGAGCAATTCCATGAAGAGAATCCTGACGGTTGCACTATCCGTTTTATTTATTTTGGGGCTCGCCTACGGAGGGGCCAGTTACTGGATCGGGAGTCAGGCGCGCAGGTTCCATGACCAGAGCATCGCGCGAATAAACGGGTCAAAAGATCTCAAGGCATCGGTTATCAGCTATACACGCGGCCTTTTCAGCTCCAGGGCGATAACCCGGCTCACGGTAAGGCCTTCCCGAAAGGGCAGTCCCATCAGTTTCGAAGTCGTTGACACGATCTATAACGGCCCCTTTGTCTTTTTGCATGACCCGCACCTCCGGGACGGCCTTCGACCCGTTATGGCGGTCGTTCGGACGCGGCTTGCACCCGGCCCGGACACGGGAGCGGTGCTCAAAGAAATCCCCGAGCTTGCCTACGCCGAGGTGCTGACGGTGCTCACGCTGGGCGGCAATGCCTCCTCCTATCTGGATATCCCTGCTTTCCAACACAGTTTCCCGGACCACAAGGGCGGACAAACAGCGGTGAAATGGGGCGGCCTCACCGGCAAGATCCACTTCGACTCCCGGCTCTCGAAGGCCGACGGCTCGCTAAACTGTCCCTCGCTGCTCGTCTCGGGGCAGGACGGTCAGCTGCAAGTAGAAAACGTACGCGGGCGATTCGGTTCCCACCCCGGAATACAGGGAATAACCGTAGGATCGACTTCTGTCTCCATAGGCGACATCAAATCGATAAAAGACGGCCATAGCGTGTTCACCCTGAGTTCAGCAGATCTGCGCGCCCAATCCAGGGTCGAGGGGAAAAAAATTAGCGGCTCCATTCGACTCGATTTTGGCAAACTCGACACGGGCGGCCTGGGGCTTGGCCCCTTTGCGATCGATATCGAGGCTCGAAGGCTGGATGCGGGGGTTCTCGCCAGGTTTCAAAAACTAGCCCCGGTCTTGCAGCGGGAGGAAATACAAAACGATAAGGCGGCAAAATACCAGGCGAGGATACTGCTGCTCAAAATGGCGGCCGATCTGCTCGCAGGGCGCCCGGAACTGGAGATAAAACAGCTCGATTTGAGAACGGAGAAAGGAGACCTCACCGGCACGGCCAGGCTTGGTTTTGACGGTGCAGACAAGGGGTTTTCCCGAAACATCCTGCTGCTTTTGGCGAGTATGGATGCGAACGCTCAACTCTCCGTCTCCCAGGCGCTTTTCTATTTCGTCGCTCAAAATGCGCTCGATAAAAATGGGGCTTCCGGTGCGGATCAGGCCAAGACGGACGCTGCAAACCTCGCCGCACGTTTTTTGGCCGCAAAGTATATGATTTCCGAGGCGGGGGCCTTCAAATCCAGCGCTGCCTTCAAACACGGGGTTCTCACCGTCAACGGGAGCAGGCTGGGACTTTCAAAACTGCCCTGAAGCACAGCTCTTGTGTTCCGTTTTCTCCTCATTATATTTACTGCGTGAGCAGTGACCAGCCGTAGGCCCTGGAACGATCGGAGGACTTGCACTTAAGTCCCCCTTTGGAAAAGGGGGGGAAACCGGTCCTGTGACTCTGCGCCCTTTCGTTTCTGTTTTGCCTCTAAACATCCGGGAATCAGGAACAGATGATCGACGCGAACAAACCCGCCCTCAATCCTTTCTGGTTCCATGAATGTGTCGTTTTGACCATGCCCACGGGAAGGACTGCGGTAAACCTGCGGGAGATGCTGCAGGTCGTGCGTGAGATTGACGCCTCGGTTCTCTCCTATCACCTGTGGCAGTCGCGCATGTCGATCGTTCATCCCGAAGTCGAATATACGAACGATTTTGCCCTGTGGGCCGCAAATTCCCTGCAGGACATCCGGCTGGCGGAAAAGCTGAGCGTAATCGACCCATTCAGCTACGAAGATATGGAAGAAATCCGGGAGGTGATAGCCGAGGTCCTGGAGGGGTACATGTGGGACCTTCCCTCCGTTCCGTGGGCCAGGCCGGGGTTCGAGTTCCACTTCTGCCAGGCCTCGACGGTCGTGCTGCTTCGCTCGCGAATCGTCGCGGGCACGCTCGACGAGTTCCGTTCGGGGCTTTCCATCGTAGGCGCCGATTCGATCTATTATCACTTCGTGGATGCGCGCTGGCGCTTGAGGAAATTGAAAACCGACGACTTTTCCATCTGGCTGCGGGACTCCTTCGGTCTGCCTGAGCTGGTTTCGGCCATTCAGGGCATCGACGTGTGGTTTTCCACACTCGAAGACATTCGCCAAAAGATCCTGGACCTGATTGACAGCTATGTAGAGAATCCCGATGACTACACGCCTTGACGAACTCAAAACGGTTGCCGGAGCCGCGGTTATCGACCAGTTGCGCCGAATGGCGGATCGTCTGGGGCCGCTTCGCCTGGTGCATATCAATTCCACCCGCATCGGGGGCGGAGTGGCCGAATTGCTCATCGGCATCATCCCCTTGTGGAAAGAGCTGGGAGTCGATGCCCGCTGGGAAGTCATCGAGGGCGATCAGGCGTTTTTCGAAGTCACCAAGGCGATGCACAACGCCCTCCAGGGCTTCAAGGCCAATATCGGCAAGCCGATGTTCGATCACTACATCGAAATCAATCGCCAGAATGCGGAACGGCTCCGTTTCGAGGCCGATTTCGTGGTTGTAAACGATCCTCAGCCAGCCTATCTGATCCGGTTCATTCGTTCTCAGGCCGGCACATGGATCTGGAGATGCCACATAGACGCTTCCAGGCCGGATCGGCATATCTGGAGATTTTTGCGGGAGGCCGTAAAGGACTACGACGCCTCCATCTTTTCCATGCCCGGTTTTTCCCGGAACCTTCCCCACCCCCAGTACCTGGTCTATCCTTCAATTGATCCGCTAAGCGACAAAAACCGGGAGCTTTCCGCCGAGGAAGTCTCGGCGGTGCTGGACCGGCTGAAGATCGAAAGAGACAAGCCGATAATTTTGCAGGTCTCCCGGTTCGATTCGTTCAAAGATCCCCTGGGAGTCATCGAGGCGTTTCGCATGGTGCGGGCCCACACGCCCTGCCGGCTCGTGCTGGTGGGAGGCGAGGCCACCGACGATCCGGAGGGGCCAAGGATCTATGCCCAGGTTCAGGAAGCCGCCCACGGGGAACACGACATCAATCTCCTGCTCCTGCCCCCGGAAAGCCACTATGAAGTTAACGCCCTGCAGCGGGCCGCCGATATCATCGTGCAAAAATCCGTGCGCGAGGGCTTCGGGCTGACCGTCACCGAGGCCATGTGGAAGGGAAAACCCGTGATCGGCGGGGCGGCGGGAGGCATAGTGCTCCAGCTGCGCAATTTTCGAACCGGATTTCTGGTCCACTCGCCGGAGGGCTGCGCCCTTCGCATCCGCTACCTTCTCCGCCACCCCGAAGTGGGAAAACGCATGGGCAAACTCGCCAAAGAGTTCGTGCGAAACCACTTTCTCGTGACTCGAAACCTCAGGGATTATCTCTCCCTGATGCTTCTGTGCAAAGGACCGGGAAGCAGCGCCGGGGGCAAACCCGGCCGGTCCGTCATATTATAGTTGCTGGTTGCTGGTTGCTAGTCAACTGGAAACCAGCAACCTGCGACTAGCAACTGGAAACCAGCAACCAGCAACCAGAAACCAGAAACTAGAAACTACTGGAGCCTACATGCCACCCTCGGCAACCTATCGCGTCCAGTTCAACCGGAATTTCAAATTCAGCGCCGCCCGTAATCTTGTGCCCTACCTCCATGATCTGGGCATTACGGACTTGTACGCTTCCCCCATTTCCCACGCCCGCAGGGGCAGTCTTCACGGCTATTCGGTGACCAACCCGACCGAAATAAACCCGGAGCTGGGCTCTCGCGCCTCCCTCGACTCTCTTTCGCAAAGGCTCAAATCGCGCGACATGGGCCTCATCGTCGATGTGGTTCCCAACCACATGGCGCTAAGCCGCGACAACCCCTGGCTGATGGATGTGCTGGAAAGCGGGGCCGGCTCCCCGTACGCCATTTTTTTCGATATCGACTGGCACCCGCCAAGCAAGGTTTTGGAGGGAAAGATTCTCCTGCCCGTGTTGGGCAGATATTACGGAGAGGCCCTGGAGGCGGGGGAATTCCAACTGGTCCTGGATGAAAGCGGCGTTTCTGTCAGGTATTTCGATCATGCTTTTTCGCTCGACCCCAAATCCTACGGGGGCATTCTCGCGTTGCGCCTCGGAGAACTGGAAAAAGACCTGGGGGAAGCAGACCCGGCGGTATTGGGCCTAAAGGGGCTCGTTTCGCTTTGCGAGCACCTGCCGGCACGCTCCCACACCAGCCCCAAAAAGATACGCGAACGGCAAAGACTCAAGGAAATCATCAAGAAAAGCTTGTGGCTTTTGTACCAGGGGACCCCGGCGGTCAAAGAATTCCTCGACCAAAACCTTGCCGTCTACAATGGCAGAAAGGACGATCCGGACAGCTTCGATCTTTTGGACAGGCTCCTCTCCGATCAGCCCTACCGCCTCGCCTTCTGGAAAGTCGCCCTCGAGATGATCAACTATCGCCGCTTTTTCAGCATCAACGACCTGATCGGTATCCGGATAGAAGACCCCAAAGTGTTCGAAGCCCTCAACCGCGGCCTTCAATTCGCCCTGACCCGGGAAGGCAAGGTCGCCGGGACACGGATCGACCACATAGACGGGCTCTACGACCCCGAGGAATATCTGCACCGTCTGCACCCGGGCGCTTCCTCCCATTATATGGTGGTCGAAAAGATTCTGGCCGAAGGCGAGAGCCTGCCTCCCAAATGGCCCGTATCGGGCACCACCGGGTACGATTTTCTCAACATGGTGAACGGCGTGTTCGTCGATGAGGGCGGGTACCGCAAACTGCAGCAGATATACGCCTCTTTTACCGCAACGCACTCCGGTGCGCCCGACGTCATCTATGAGGGCAAAAAAAAGGTGATGAGCACCCTGTTTGGCGGGGAGGTGGAAAACCTCGGCTTCTACCTGGGCCTTCTTTCCTGTCATGACCGACTGGCCCGCGATCTTTCCCGGAAAGACATAGTAAAATCGCTCGTCGAGGTTACAGCCTGTTTACCGGTCTACCGGACCTACATCAGAAGCTATGAGGTGAGCGAGCGGGACAGGGAGCTGATCGAACAGGCCCTGGCCGAAGTCGAACGAAGAAACCCCTCCTTCAACCCGATGGCGCTCGCCTTCATGCGCCGTCTTTTGCTCCTGGATTTCCCGAGCTATCTCACCACAGAACAAAAAAACGAACGGCTGAACTTCGTCATGCGCTGGCAGCAGTTCAGCGGCCCCATAATGGCCAAGGGATGCGAGGACACCGCCCTCTACATCTACAATCCGCTGATCTCGCTAAACGAGGTGGGCACGAGTCTTAAACCCGTCTCGGTCGAATCCTTCCACGAATTTAACAGGCAAAGGCAAAGGCTCTGGCCCCATACCATGAACGCGACTTCCACTCACGATACGAAGCGGGGAGAGGACGTGCGTGCGCGCATCAATACGCTTTCCGAAATCGCCGAAGAATGGCAGGAGGTGCTCGATCGGTGGAAACGGCTAAACGCGGCGAAAAAGGTCTCCGTCGATGGCCTGCGGGTCCCGGACCCCAATGAGGAAATATTTCTCTACCAGACGCTGATCGGCGCCTGGCCGCTTCAGAGCGAGGAAGTCCCGGCTTTCCGGCGCCGTCTCAAGTCTTACATGATAAAGGCTGCGCGGGAAGCCAAGGTGTACACCCGCTGGACCGCCCCCGACAGCGGTTATGAAAACGCTTTACTTGCCTTTTGCGACTCCATTCTCGATGAGACCGGCGCACAAAAATTCCTCGAAGATTTCCTGGAAACCCTTTCGCGCCTGGCAGGCCTCGGGGCGTTGAATTCGATTTCCCAGCTTCTTTTGAAGATCGGCTCTCCCGGGGCGCCCGACTTCTACCAGGGGACCGAACTGTGGGAGTTAAACCTGGTTGACCCCGACAATCGCCGCCAGGTGGAATTCCGCAAGCGCGTGCGGATTTTGAAAGAGATAAAAAGGCGGGAGTCCAAAACCCCGGACACCCTCATCGCCGAACTTCTCGCCAACTGGGAGGACGGCCGGATAAAACTCTACGTGACCTATAAGGCCCTTAGCTTTCGCAGAAACCACCGGGACCTTTTCCTCGAAGGCGACTATATCCCCCTCGCCTGCTCGGGGTCCAAAGAAAACAAGGTGGTAGCATTCCTGAGAAAAAGGGAAGACCGGTGGGCATTGGTCGCGGTCCCCAGGCTTGCCGCAAAACTTGCCGCACCTGGAGCGCCGCTTGGCGAACTGGCTTGGGAGGATACCTCCCTGACAGTTCCCCCGGAAGCTCCCGCTTCCTGGACCAACGTTTTTACCGGCCTCCGGGTGGAAGCGGTCTCGGGCTCCGAGCGTGGGAGGCTCCCTTTAAGGCGGGTGTTCGCGGGTTTTCCCGTAGCGTTGCTGGAGGGAGGCGAGCCAGCGATCCGATGAGGTCCTGGCTTGGTTCACATTTCATAAGACCTATTTTTTCGGCCTTCCGCTCTCAGGCACCCCGCTCTTCGGTGTACGCCGATTTCCGAGCGTCTCCCTTTTCATTTTTCATTCCCGTAATTACAGTAGATGTAGTGAAAATCCATTGAGTAAGGCTACTTAAGTCGCCGGCAAGGCGCCTTCAAAATCTTGGGCCCTGAAACCAGTATAATTCGAAAAAGAGTGCTGAATCACAAGCACTGAAAGGACAGGAAGATGAACTGGGATGTCATTAAGGGAAATTGGAAACAAGCCAAGGGTAAGATCAAGCAACAGTGGGGAAAACTCACCGACGACGATCTGGAAGTAATCGCCGGGAAGCGGGATGAGTTGATCGGAAAACTCCAGGAACGCTACGGCATAACCAAGGATGAAGCTGCAAAGCAGGTAGATGCTTTCTACGATAAAGCAGCGTAACAAAGGTCGGCAAGCAGTGAACGGTGAACGATTTTTTCTCGTTACCGTTCACTGTTCCTCATTGTGATCCGGTCGCCGGTATGATAGCCCCCTTCATGAGCCCCTTCGGGGAACATGTTGGGGATGAGCCCTTCGCGGACATGGCGGGCGAAGCCGCGCAGAATATTGCCCGCTTCCACCTGGCGTCCGGTGGCAAGAGCCAGCCCTTCCAGGGCGATCATCGTATCGCGCCCCCCCTGCCTTTGCCCTCGGGATGAGAGCGTTCATACAAAACATTTACTTCCCCGCCCAAAAGAAGCACCATGCCGGAGATATAGAGCCACAACTGCAGGATAATGACCGCCCCGATGCTCCCGTAGGTAAGGCTGTAATTGCTGAAGTGAGTCACATAATATTGAAAACCCAAAGATGCCAGAGCCAGAAGGACCACTCCAAAAACGCTCCCGGGACTTATGAACCGGAACTTTTGTTCCACATCCGGACCGAAATAATAGACCATTGCAAACGCCAGCAGCAAACAGACAACTACGATGATCCAGCGCACCGTGGCGAACAGGATGAGCAGGGGCTTGCTGTTGCCCAGAAGCCCTATGAGCCGGTCCTGGATCACCCCGCCAAAGATGATCAGGCTGAACCCTCCTATCACCAGAATTAAGAACAGCACCATCAGGAGCAGGGCCGTGCCCCTAAATTTCCAGTACGGACGACTGTCTTGGACCTCATAGGTAATGTCCAGTTGTTGCATGATGGCGGAAAGTCCGCTGGAAGCAGACCAGAGCACGAACACGATTCCGAAGGAAAGAAGCCCCCCACGCCTCCGGGAAACGACGCTGTTGACTATCCCGGTGAACAGGTCGGCGGACTGTTTGGGTAAGGCCTGCGCGAGAAGGTCCATGATTGCCTGCTCCAGGTGGGGGATCGGCAGATAGGGCAATATACTTAGAAGGACAATGGCCGCCGGGAAGATCGAAAGAAAGAGATAATAGGCCAGGGCCGCAGCCCCGTTGAAAACATTGTGATTGGAGATCCCATTGTACAAGTCTATGGCGAATTGTTTTATGGAAGCTGTGCGCATGGTTTCTCCCCTTGCGGCGGCGTGTCGCTGCTGACGGATTGCCTTGCCCAAACGGCCCGCCGGTTTTGCCGGCGGGCTGCCATGACGATTCGGGATCGGCGGGGGCGGTCTGTGTTCCGTGGGGTTGGTCGGTTTGTTTGACGCTTTCCGCCCCCGTCCTTACAGTAAGAATAGAATATCATCACGCTCTTACATAGTGTCCATTGTCGGAAAACGGATGCGGCACTGAAAGTTTCCAGGCTGGAAAGAGCGCTTTCCGGACTGCGGACTGAAAGAGGAATTCATAATGAACAACACCGAGCGAGAAAGAACCAGTAACCGGGATGTGAGTGACATGTCTCTGATCGGAGGCATCACCGGGGATCTCGTGCGAAACGCCATTACTCTTGTTCGAAACGAAATTCGAATGGCCGGGGCGGAGATTTCGAGTCAAATCTCGAGTGCGGGGAAAAACTCGACGCTGGTCACCAGTGGTGCATTTCTTGCCTATGCCGGGCTTCTCTACCTGCTTTTCGCCGCGACGGCCGGGCTGGCGATACTCATCCCGGTTCCCCTGGCCGCCCTGGTTGTCGGAGGAGCGACTTTCCTCCTTGGCGGATTGATCTTGTTCCTGGGGAAAAAACGCCTGCGTGCGGATGTCATTCCCCATGAGACAATAGACACTGTAAAGGAAGATGCCGAATGGATGCGCAATCGGTTGACATAGGGCCAAAAAGAAGGGCCCGCATGGATCAGATGAGGTTTAACGGGGAGATTCAACAGTTGCGGTCGGATATGCTGGAAGTGGAGGATAGAATCGTGGAAGACCTCGATAGGCTCAAGGAACTGCTCACGCCCTCCCGGGTTGCAAATTACCTGTTTTTGACCTTCGGCCAGGAACTGCTGGAGCAAATCAAGGCAGCCGACTGGGGCAAACTCGAAGAGGTGAGCGACAAGGCGAAACAAAGTATCAGCAATCACAAGGTTCTCTCAGCTCTTTTGGGCATAGGCGCGAGCGGACTGCTCATTTATGCTCTTAGGCAGTCCGGGAAAAATGACCGCCCGCAGTACTCCCCGAAAAAATTTGAGGTAAACGGAAGCATACAGTAAGAATGGGGGAAGCGGTGAATGGGTGAGTGGGGGAATTGGTGGATGGGAAAAACAAGGCTTTTTCGATTCACCCATTCCCCCGCCCCCACCCCGCAAAATCTCTGAAGTTGAGCCTGCTGGAACCAGGGCGGAAAATCTGTAGTGGACTCGAAGCGCCGGCGGCCCGCCATGGCGAACCCGACCGCGGCGCTGGCCGCAGCTCATTTCTTTTTTGTCACGATAATCGATGAAATCCAGAAGAAAATAAAACCCAGCTCGACCAGTCCGTCCAGCAGGTAAATGGGGGAAATTGTCCCGTTTATCGAAAAATAGATATCGACGACTGCAAGAGAGGCGGCCGTGCCCATGCCGAGAAGAGCAAATTCGGCACCGCTGTTGTTTCGGATGCCGGAGATGCTCAGGACCGCACCCGTTACCGCCAGCAGGAGCCCGACGGTGATCACCAGCCACAAATCGGTTTTGGGGCCCGTGAGGAGGACAAAGGAGTGCATGTTTACCAGGGGCCAGATTCCCGTAGTTAACAGGTACAGACCCTGGAGTAACGACAATTTACCCAGACGAGTGGCAGGCATCGATTCACTCTCCCCGGCTTGCGGTTTCAGGCCCTTGCCCTTTTCCAGACCAGACTGCTCGGAAGCGAGACGGAAAAGGCCGCCCAGAGCCATCCCTTGTGCTCGGAAATCCAGAGTTCGGGGGAACGGGACAGGGCTTCGTTTCCAAATTCCTCCCGGGCGGTATAATCACCCTCCGCGGGTTTAAAGAGGTTATCCGGGTGTTTTTCCATGATCGACTCCCTTGAACCTTTTCAGGGAATAGTCATCTTGCCGTTTGGTTTCAAAACGACCCTGGTGCAGCCCTCTTCCTTTCTGATTTCCATAATTTAATCATCGAGTCCCGTCAGTTAGCTCAAAAGAGCGGCCGCCCTCGCCCGGAGAAAAGCTTCGGTACCTGGAAATATCCAGGAAGAACTCGTGGTCTGGAGGCGCGCCAGTGCATATTTTTGCTGGATGCGGCCTTTCAAATCCGGGGGGCGCGGGGGAAACATTCCCCCGCTCTTTTGGGCTTTTCACGAAAAGGAGTCTCATGCTGGAAACCTGGGGACGGCTGGTGTATCGCTTTCGCTGGTGGATAGTCGCTTTTTCGCTTCTCTCCCTGGGCCCCGCCGTCTGGATGACATACCGGGGAGGCCGCCTGGAATCGGTGATCCTGCCGGCCAACACTAAAGCGGGGAAAGCGCTCAAAGTGATTCAAAGGGAGTTGCCCCCTGTCCTTCCATCCTTCGATCTGATCTTTCGAAGCCCGACGCTTCGCGCCACCGATCCCGCGTTCGAGGCCGAAGTTAAGCGAGCCTTGAACCCTCTTTTGCACGATCCTCAGGTAGCGAGGGTCCTCACAATCTACAACGGGGGGGAGGATCGAGCAGAGTCGATTTCGCGCGATGGACATGCAACGACTGCTAAAGTCGAGATCAAGGATGACGGAAGGGACCAGACCACGCTGACCATGAAAATCTATCCCGGGCTGCGGGCCAGAGTGCATTCCACGACTCTTGAGGTTACCGCCTATGGTCTGCTGCCTCGAAACTACGAACTGACGACTCTGGCCGAGGCCGATGCAAAGAGCGGCGAGATGCGAGTGCTCCCCCTGGTGGGATTGCTCCTGATTTTTGTCTTCGGGTCTTTGACGGCCGC
>JAKAJS010000073.1 GCA_021813685.1 Deltaproteobacteria bacterium
GCATAGTCGCCGAGGATGTAAAAAACGGTAAAAACGGCGGAAAGGTCCTTACCCGGTTTCCGCCCGAGCCCAACGGCTATCTGCACATAGGGCACGCAAAGTCGATCTGCCTCAATTTCGGGCTGGCGGCCGAGTTCGGGGGCCTTTGCAACTTCCGCTTCGATGACACCAATCCCGGTAAAGAGGAAGTGGAATACGTCGATTCCATCATGAACGATGTGCGGTGGCTGGGCTTCGACTGGGAAGAAAGGCTCTTCCACGCCTCCGACTATTTCGACCGCCTCTACGAATGGGCCGTCGATCTCATAAAAAGCGGCAAGGCCTACGTGGACAGCCTTTCCGCCGACCAGATCCGGGAGTACAGGGGCACTCTCACCCAACCCGGAAAGGAAAGCCCGTACCGGAACAGAACGGCAGCCGAAAACCTGGATCTTTTCGAGCGCATGCGCGCGGGCGAGTTCGCTGACGGCGAACACGTTCTTCGGGCCAAAATCGATATGGCCTCCCCCAACCTCAACCTGCGCGACCCGGTCATGTACCGCATACGACACGCGCCGCACTGGAGAACCGGGGACAAGTGGTGCATCTATCCGATGTACGACTATGCCCACGGGCAGTCGGATGCGCTCGAAGGCATCACTCATTCGATCTGCACGATGGAATACGAGGACCACAGGGCCCTCTACGACTGGTATCTCGATAACATCGACGTCCCAAGCCGTCCCCGGCAGTTCGAGTTTGCACGCCTCAACCTCGCCTACACGGTCATGAGCAAGCGAAAGCTCCTCCAGCTCGTTCAGGAAAAATATGTGAACGGGTGGGACGATCCCAGGATGCCGACCCTTGCCGGGATGCGGCGGCGCGGGTACCCGCCGGAGGCGATCCGAAACTTCTGCGAACGCATCGGCGTCGGAAAGCGCGAGAGCCTCGTCGATTACGGACTGCTCGAATTCAGCATTCGAGAAGTCCTGAACCGCACGGCGCCGCGCGCCATGAGCGTCTTGAAGCCGCTGAAGGTCGTAATCGACAACTATCCCGAAGACACCGTCGAAGAGCTCGAGGCGATAAACAACCCCGAAGACGCTTCGGCCGGGGTGCGCAAGGTGCCCTTTTCCAGGGTCATCTACATCGAACGCGAGGATTTCATGGAAAACCCGCCCAAGCAGTTCTTCCGGCTCGCCCCCGGACGGGAGGTAAGGCTTCGCTACGCCTATTTCATAACCTGCGTCGATGTCGTAAAAGATGAAAAGGGCGAGGTAACAGAACTGCACTGCGTCTACGACCCCGCTACCCGCGGGGGAGACTCGCCCGACGGCCGAAAAGTAAAGGCCACCCTCCACTGGGTATCTGCCGCCCACGCCGTAACGGCCGAAGTCCGCCTCTACGGCACGCTCTTAAATCGCCCCGACCCCTCCGAGGAAGGCGACGGATCGACGTTTAAAGACTTCATAAACCCCGATTCCCTGGAAGTAATACCCGATGCGAAGCTCGAGCCAAGCCTCGCCTCCGCCCCCGCCGGCAGCACCTTCCAGTTCGAACGCCTCGGATACTTTTGCGTCGACCCGGACTCTACACCGAACAAAAAGGTCTTCAACCGCACAGTCACCCTCCGCGACACCTGGGCCAAGGTGGCGAATCGCCGCTGAGCGGCGTGTCGCCGCGGACGGGTCGCCTGGCCGGAAGCGCCGCTGCCTTTGGCGGCGGCGGGGCCATATCGATAGGCTAATCGGCTGCGTGCTGGAGAATCAACTGCTCGCCCGCCCGCACAGCGGGCGAGCGAACCTGGCTGTGACGCTTAGCCACCTAGCTCGTCCCGCCGTAAATTTATTTGCTTTCTCGCAAGTAACCTTGTACATGATGATCCGATCATGGCCGATAAAATACTGTTTTGCTGGTTGGGAATGACGGATCTGAAGGCATCTTCCGGAGCTGAGGATGTCGGTAGGGGCCCGATTGCTCAGGCGCTTGCCTCAAGGGAATACGGGGAGGTGGTGCTTCTCAATAACCTGAAAAGAGGTGCTGCGGAAAACTATCTGACCTGGCTTCGCGACAGGAGCCGTTCGAACATAGAATTACAGCATTTTTCGCTTTCCAGCCCAACCGATTTCGGGGAGATATACCGGGCGGCATCAGGCGCCGTTTCACAGAAGCTCGAGGAGCACGGCCAGGACGCGCGCCTCGTCTTTCACCTCAGTCCCGGCACACCCGCCATGGCCGCTGTCTGGATACTTCTCGCAAAGACCCGCTTCCCTGCAGAACTCATTGAATCCTCCAAAGAGCATGGCGTCCGCAGCGTCTCCGTCCCCTTTGACATCTCGGCCGAATTTTTACCCGATCTGCTCGGAAAGCCGGATAAAACCCTGGAAATGATGGCTGCCGGTCTGCCTGCCGAAGCACCCGAATTTGACGACATCATCTATCGAAGCGATATAATGCGCCGCGTGGTGCTCAAGGCGCGGCGCATAGCGCCCCGCTCCGTTGCCGTGCTTATCGAAGGAGAATCGGGGACGGGCAAGGAATTGTTCGCCCGTGCCATTCATGACGCCAGTCCCCGCAAAAACAAGCCTTTCGTGGCCATAAATTGCGGAGCAATCCCGACAGAGCTGGTTGAATCCGAACTGTTCGGCCATGAAAAAGGTGCTTTCACCGGAGCCGTTGCCGCCAGGATAGGCCACTTTGAGGCAGCGCAGGGCGGTACGATTTTTCTTGATGAAATTGGCGAATTGTCTAAGGTGATTCAGGTCAAGCTGTTGCGCTGTCTGCAGGAAGGCGAGGTAAGGCGGATCGGCTCGACCAGGTCCCGTAGGATAGACGTAAGAATTGTTGCGGCCACCAATAGAAATCTTATTGAGGAGGTGGCGGCCGGCTCTTTTCGTGAGGACCTCTTTTATCGGCTCGCCGTGGCTGTGATCAGGCTGCCGCCTTTGAGAGAGCGCCCCGGAGACATCAGTCTCCTGGTTGATCGATTCCTGGAGCGTATAAACCGGCAGAGCAGCAAAGAGCCGGGATACAAGAAAAAGAAAATTTCCGCGGCCGCAAGAAATCTCTTGCTTCTGCACTCTTGGCCGGGCAATGTCCGGGAACTGCAGAATACCCTGGTGAGAGCAGCTGTCTGGTCTCTTGACGAGGAGCTTGGCGAGAAGGATATCGAGGAGGCGCTGCTTCCCGTTCGGTCGCCTGAAGGGGGAAAGGACCAAATTCTTAATCGGCCGCTGGGGCCGGGAATCGACCTTCCTGAGATCATGAAGACCGTGGCCGTCCATTACCTTCAAAGGGGGCTTGACGAAAATCACGGCAATAAGACGAAGGCGGCGAAGGCGCTGGGGTTGCCGAGCTATCAGACGCTGACCAACTGGTTGAAGAAATACGGCCTCGAATAAGTTTGGCATGGCTGTTGCTCAATGTCTACGGCCTGAAGGACGAAATCATGAGCGTACAGACTACGGAAGCTGATGCCAGAATACTCATCGATGATCTGCTGAAAGAGGCCTTCTGGGATCCGGCGGATAAATCGCAGGTGCTTACCGAAGTGCATATCCGGCAGGCCGGGGATGAGGCTCGGGAGCCGCAATCAGGCTATGAAGACGGGGAAGACCGGCAACAGGCTGAAAAATCGGCGTCAGGCCGGGCCGATTATGTTCTACGGGACAGCAAAGGCCGCGCACTGGCGGTCATTGAAGCAAAAAAGAACGCTATAAATCCCTATGTGGCCAAGCAGCAGGCCCTGCCTTACGCCCGCGAACTCGGCGCGCCTTTCATTTTTCTCACCAACGGCGAACTCATCTATTTCTGGGATTACCAGAACGACGACGCAAGAATCGTAGCCTCCTTCTATTCCCGCCGGGACATGGAGCGGCTCGTCGAATCCCGCAGGAATCGCAAGCCAATGGCTACGGTGGAAATTCCGGACTACTACATCCGGCAGGGCGAAACCCGTAGACTGCGCCCCTATCAGCAGAAGGCCATGCAGGCGCTCGATCATGCCCTTGAACTCGGAAAAAGGCGCTTTCTCATCGAACTGCCCACCGGCACAGGCAAAACCGATCTCATCACACTCTATGGGAAAAGATTGATCGAGGCCGGCTGGGTGGAACGTATTCTTTTCCTGGTGGACCGGGAGCAGCTTGCCAAGCAGGCTCTTGAGGCGATACAGGATATCCTCGGCGGCCAATACGGCAGCTATTGGCTGAAACCCGGCATGGCGCGTCAGGAAAAGCAGATCACCATCACTCTTTTGCAGACCATGATAAACCGGTCCCGCGAATATACCAGCGGTTATTTCGATCTGGTGATCATGGACGAAAGCCATCGCTCCATCTACGGGGCCTGGCAGGAGTGCCTCACCCGCTTCGATGCCCTGCATATCGGACTGACTGCAACGCCGGCCAATTACATCGACCGAAACACCTACGAGTTTTATCACTGCAAAGCCGGGCAGCCCGACTTCTCTTATCCGATTCAGGACGCCTTTGCCGCAGAATTCCTCACCCCCTACAAATTTGCCACTGGAATAACCGAAGCTATCGCCGAAGGGGTGGATCTGGATGAGGAACACTACGACCCGGAAAAATTCGAGCGTCAGTGGACCAATGAAAAGACAAATCGCTTAATGATGGAAGAATTCGACCGCCTGGCGTGGGAGTCTTATCCGGCCCTTGCCCCCGGGCAGAAGCTCGGCCCGGGCAAGGCCGTGATCTTCGCCATCACCAAGCATCATGCCGCGCGTCTTGCCCATTATCTCAATGAACTTCATCCCGAACACAAGGGCAATTACGCCGTGGTCATTACCTCCGATGTGGCTGCCCCCGATGCCCTGATTCGTCAGTTCAAAAAAGAGATCTATCCCATGGTGGCCGTAAGCGTCGGCATGCTGGACACCGGATTCGACTGCCGCGAGATCCTTCACCTGGTAATGTGCCGACGGGTGATGAGCCCGATTCTCTACCAGCAGATGCGGGGCCGTGGGACTCGTGTCGCTCCTCACATTCGGAAGAAGAAGTTCATCATTTACGATTTTTTCAACAACCACAAGCGCTGGAACGATTCGGACAGCGATGTTTTTTCAGGCGGAGCGAAGGGTGGTGGCACAGCGCCGGGGGGGGCAGGCGGAAAACCCGAACCGAAGGAACTGATCGAACTGGGCGTTGACGACGAGTGGCTGGAGGCAGTGAGCTATGTCGAGGTCGGTCCCGAAGGGGAGCGGATAGACAAGAAGGAGTATCAGACCAACTGGGAAAAAACCGTCCGGGAGCTGAGTCGGGATGATCCGATCCTCGAAAAGGTGAAAAAAGACGAGCCTCTTTCCGAGCATGAGGAAGAGGAATTGGCCGGCCGGCTGAACAGCCCCAGGCTTTATTTCAATGAGGAGAACCTGCGCAGGGCGTACCGGAATCCCGTGGGGAACCTGATCGACTTTATCAAGTCCGCCCTGGGGCTGCTCAAGATTCAAAGCCGGGAAGAAAAGCTCGAAGAGATGTTCCGGGCCTGGCTGGTGGCCAAATCGCTCGCGCCGGAGCAGGCGACCTATCTCTCTTTGCTCAAAAATCGCGGAATCGCCACAGGCAGGCTGCAGCTTGACGACCTTTTCAAGCCGCCGCTCTCCATACTCAACGCCGCGGGCATCGGCATCGAACTGTTCGGCGAAAAGGGGTTGCAGGAAATAATGGACGACCTCAACAGGAATGTTTTTAGCAAGGCCTCATAATTAATAGGAAAAAGACTTTATGGATCTTGAAATTCGAAGGAAGTTGAGCCGCATCACCGACATCCTCTGGGCCGGCGGTGTGACCAACCCGGTCACCTATATCGAGCAAATCTCCTACCTTATTTATCTTAAACTGCTGGACGAGGAGGAAAACAACAGGGAACTGCGGGCAAGGCTCAAGGCAGGAAACGGCAAATTGCTCTTTCCCGATCAGGCCGAACGTTTCCGCTGGATGAAATGGCGCTTCATGAGCGGCAACAAATTGCGCGACTTCATTCGAGACGAGGTTTTCCCCTACATGGCCTCCCTGGTCAAGGACGAACCCCAGGTGGCCGAATATTTTCGCGATGCGGTGCTTGAGATTACCGACCCCAACGTTCTCAAGCAGGTGGTGGACGAGCTGGACGCAATCGATTTCAGAAAGCTCGGACCGGACGTAAAAGGCGATATATTCGAATATCTGCTGACCCATTTGGGCCAGTCCGCCCTGAACGGCCAGTTCCGCACTCCGAAACAAATCCGGGCCTTCATGGTGGCCATGACCGACCCGGACATCGGCGATACGATCTTTGACCCGGCCTGCGGCACGGCAGGTTTCCTGATCGACGCCGTCGACTATCTGCTCGCAAAGTATAGCGCTAACCCGGAAGAACTTCCGATTTACGGCGAGGAATGGCTCGAGAAGCGGAATCAGACCCTCGATGAAGCCAAAAAGGACATATCCGGTCTTCAGACCTACCGCAAGGGCGCCGGGGAAAAAATTCCCGACTGGGGCCTCCTGGAGGCCTCCATATACGGTACAGACGTCTCGCGGCAGATGATGCGCATCTCCATGATGAACCTGGTGCTGCACGGTATCGGCAAGGCCCGGCTGAAACGGGCCAATGTACTTTCCGAGATGGGAGGCTTGACCGAAGACGATCTCAATCGTCGCTACAAGGTCATTCTTTCCAATCCGCCCTTTGCCGGAGTGCTGCCCAAGGATTCCATCCGCCATGACCTTCCAACGGACTCCAAAAAGAGCGAGCTGCTCTTCCTGGGCCTGATGATGGAGTCGCTGGCTGCCGGCGGCCGCTGCGCCGTGGTTGTGCCCGAGGGAGCGCTTTTTGGCTCGACGAGCGCCCACAGAGATCTGCGGGCCAAGCTCTTGCGCGATTTCGAAGTCCTGGCCGTGGTGTCGCTCCCGGCAGGCGTCTTCAAGCCCTACGCCGGGGTGAAGACCTCCGTGCTGGTATTCCGAAAACCGATGAATGGTCCGAAGAAAGGCAAGTGGGCCACCCAAAGGGTCTGGTTCTACGAAATCAAAAACGACGGCTACGATCCGGACAAAATCCAGGGCGGCGGCCGCCCCGAGACGCCGGAAAAAAACGACATCCCCGGCCTGCTCGCCGCCTGGGGAGAATACAAAGCTTCAGGGTTTCAAACTCCGCCGGGCGAACAGGCCAATGGGGCGTTGCCCCCCGGGTCGGAGGAACCCAAATCCTGGTGGGCTGCGTATGAGGTGGTCGAAGCCGGTGATTACAATCTCACCGCGAGTCGATATAAGCCGCAGAACCATCTGATTGTATCTGAAGAGGATCCAGCTGAGCTCATACGAGATTTACTCGATACCGAGAAGGAAATAGA
>JAKAJS010000264.1 GCA_021813685.1 Deltaproteobacteria bacterium
TCCGATCTCGCGCCGAGAAATCCGGGGTGGCGCTGGAACATATGATCACGCCGCCGGAGGTGATGGAGAGGGAATTTATCGAGGCGGAGGAAAGCATCGCGGCAAGCTTTCGCCGGGGGGACATCCGATTCGACCGGGCCTCTATCACCATAAATGATGTGGGCGGTATCAAGGTCATTGGTTCCAGGGAGCAACTCGCCGGAATCGAAAATGCATTGAGGAGCGATCCTCGCATCGGGGTGGGCGAGCGGCAGAGTTTTCATGGGAATTACGAGGCGGCAAGCGTGATTTTAGAGGTCCCATGGAACCCCGAAGCGGTTTGTAGAAAATATCGGGACAGCAGGGCGTGGGAGAGGTTCGTAAACCGCGGTATCGAGTCCTCCGAGTTGGGAAAGGGGCTCGAACCCATGCTTGAACGTGCTCAAGAGCGGATCAGCATGGAGTTGATGCTCTGCACCCCGGAAGCGCTGGTCGAATCCGAGCTTGGAAGCAGCCTGCACGAGGAGAGAATGATTGTGCAGCGAGACTTTAAACCCTACAAGGGCTATATCCCCACCAACGTGGAATTTCTGCTCGAATATCTTTTTGCCGTGGGGTTCAGCCCCAAGGCGCAGATTACGGAAGTCCCGATAAAGCTGTGGGGACGATATCTGCCGGATACGCTCGATATGTTTGTGCGGGAACTCTTCGAGCTTCCCGAGTATGATCTTTTTTCTTAAATCGATGGAGGAGTTGAAGATGGCCGAGTTCAGTTACCAGGAGCCTTTTCCGACTGGGAAAGACGATACCGGGTATACGCTTTTAACCCGAGATTATGTGTCTGTCTCCAATTTTGAGGGGCAGGAAATCTTGAAGGTCGATCCGGCGGGGCTGGAATTTCTGGCCAATCGGGCGATGCGCGAGGTCTCCTTTCTGCTGCGCCCCAAGCAGCTCGAACAGTGGGCCGCAATCCTGGATGACCCCGAATCCTCGCCCAATGACCGGGGAGTCGCCATAGCGCTGCTTCGAAACGCCGAAACGGCCTCGGGGTTCGTCCTGCCGCTTTGCCAGGACACCGGCACCGCTACGATTGTCGCCAAAAAGGGCCAGCAGGTCTGGACGGGTGCCTGTGACGAAGAGCATCTGTCAAAGGGGGTCTACAAGACCTACGCCGAAGAAAACCTTCGCTACTCGCAGACGGTGCCCCTCACCATGTATGAGGAGAAAAACTCGGGGTGCAACCTTCCGGCCCAGATAGACATTTATGCGACCGGGGGTGCGGAATACAAATTCCTGTTCATAGCCAAGGGCGGGGGATCGGCCAACAAGAACATGCTCTACCAGGAAACCAAGGCGCTTTTGAACCCGGCGAGCCTCGAAAAATTCCTGGTGGAAAAAATGAAGACCCTGGGGACGGCGGCTTGCCCGCCCTACCATGTGGCTTTCGTCATCGGCGGAACCTCTGCGGAAACGTGCCTCAAGACCGTAAAGCTTGCGACTACGGGCTATCTCGATCATCTTCCCACGAGCGGCAACGAGGGCGGACGGGCATTTCGAGATCTCGAGACGGAGCAAAAGGTGCTGGAGGCGGCGAGAAAGTCCGGCTACGGCGCCCAGTTCGGGGGAAAGCATTTCGCACTGGACGTTAGAATCATCAGGCTTCCGCGCCACGGCGCCTCCTGCCCCGTGGGGATGGGAGTCTCGTGTTCGGCGGATAGAAACATCAAGGCAAAGATCGATGAAGAGGGCATCTGGCTGGAAAAACTCGAAGCGAACCCCGCGAGATACATCCCGGCAAAATATCGCGGTAAACACGAGTACGGGGTCGTAAAAATCGATCTCAACCGGCCGATGAAAGAGATTTTGGCCGAGTTGACCAAACACCCGATAAAGACGCAGGTGTCTCTTACCGGGACCATCGTGGTCGCACGAGATATCGCCCATGCCAAACTCAAGGAGAGAATCGACCGGGGCGAGGGGTTGCCCCAGTACATCAAGGACCACCCGGTCTATTATGCCGGACCTGCAAAGACCCCTGCGGGCGCACCCTCCGGTTCGTTCGGGCCGACTACCGCCGGCCGCATGGATTCCTACGTGGATCTGTTCCAGTCTCATGGCGGCTCGATGGTCATGATCGCCAAAGGCAACCGTTCGAAGCAGGTGACCGATGCGTGCAAAAAACACGGAGGCTTCTACCTCGGCTCGATCGGGGGTGCTGCGGCCATTCTTGCGCAGGAAAACATACGCAAGGTCGAGGTGCTCGAATACCCCGAACTGGGCATGGAGGCGATCTGGAAGATCGAAGTGGAGGACTTCCCCGCATTCATTCTCGTAGATGACAAGGGAAATGATTTTTTCACCCAGCTGGGGTGAGAGAGTAAGGTACCGATGTCCCGGCCGCAGAGGCGCCTCTGCGGCCGCGCCCCGCTGCGCCGCTACCCGCCCGATTTTCCCCGTATTCGGTTTATTATCGGTGAAGAGGCTACGATCACTGTCAGGGCAAGAAGAGAGGCTTCCATGAAGGCGAGCTGATCGTGTGTCAGGTAGGAAAACACGGTGAGAGCGAGAGCCGGGGGATGGGTAAAATCGGTAAACGTTATGAATGCGGAGATGAGCACCAGGTTGAACACCATTGCCGGCACCGTGTCCCCCAGGAGTAGATGAATCACATACGAACTCGCGATCACCAGTAAATAGGTGCTGACGATGTTCTTTATACGCGCATTGGGCGTATCACCCTGAAATATGACCAGATAGGCCGTTACCGCATAGGGAGGTGCAATCAAAAACGATTTGTTTATTGATATACAGGCAAATATTATGGATAAAACCAGCAGGAATATAAGATAATTTCCAAGACGCGATGTGGACGAAAAGTTCGCTTTTGCTGGCATTTCTTTGTAGTCCGCAAATATGAAATATCAACAGTCATTTCGATTACCGGCAACAATGATTTCTTTACAATTGTACTCGTAGGCGACTTGCCTTGCAAGGGCACAATGACTATGAAAGGGAGCAGTCTTGAAATCCTGCCTGAAGGAGTGATCCATGAAGAAAGGTGTTTCGAACTCGTTGCGGACGTCATGGCGGGCTGCGATCCCGGTGATTGCGGCGCTCTTGGTGGTGACATTTACTTTTCCTGCTGCAGCCAAGAAGAGCCTCGTCAACATCAACACGGCAAGTGAGAGCGAACTGGCTGCGGTAAAGGGCGTAGGGGCGGTCTCGGCCGGGAAAATCATTGCCAACAGGCCCTACAAATCTCTTGAGGAGCTGACGAAAGCGGGCTTTTCGGCCAAAGAGATAGGGGCTCTGAAACACCACCTCACGGTCGGGACGGCATCCGAGACCAAACCGACGTCGCAGGCGCCGGCCCGCACGGTCGAAAAGCCTGCTGCCGGAGAAAAGAAGGTCCACGCCGGAAAATTGGCTCCCGGGCAAAAAGTGAACATCAACTCGGCAGACAGGAAAGAACTCGAAAAACTCCCGGGAATCGGTTCGGTGAAGGCGCAGGCCATCATCGACGGCCGGCCTTACAAGACCACCGAAGACCTCATGAAGGTGAAGGGCATCAAACGAGGTACTTTCGACAGGATAAAGGATTTCGTCACTGTCAAATGATGCCGTTACTTTGGTGAAAAGAGGCTGCTCAGGAGTACTTTGCCCTTATCGAGCAGGCTTCCTTCGGGAATGCATCCTTCGGGGGTGAACCTGTCGACCAGGGTCGGCAATAGCTCCGAGAGCTTCGTTTTTGCCTCCTCCACGGAGAGACCGGCTTTTTCCGCCAATTGCCGGACGGTGTCTCCGCCAAGGCCCTCTTCGACCTGGTCGGGGGTGACAGGGGCGTTTTCCCCTGTGCCTACCCAAGTGGAGATGATATTCCCCAGGCCCTTTTGCTCGAAGGCCTCGACGAGTCCCCGCACACCGCCGGTCTCGCTGCTTGTAAGAAGGCCCGTGAGGGCTTGCGCCAATCCTCGCGATTCTTCCTGAGAGCCCATGACCGCGCTCGCGACCTTTCTCGCCAGATCGTCCAGAAAACCCATCTTGTGTACCTCCTGTTTGCGCATTCCGTCACGTTCTCTGACGGTATCGAATCCAAGTTTAAGCTTCCGGAACAGCGAGTAATATTGGGGGAATTGCGCATTTTGGGGTCTGAGATACAGTATGCGATTCCTGCCCGGCAGTCGGTTTCCTGCGGTCGTTTGATTTCCGACCCCGGGGGCGGTATTATACGGGGCATACCTACAAGCACGGACAGCAACGGATCCCCCCCCTTTGTAAAGGGGGGCTAAGGGGGATTTAAAAGGGATATGCAACGGAAATATTTGGAAAATCCCCCTAAATCCCCCTTTTTCAAAGGGGGACTTTGGTTCAAATCATCCGACGGGTCCCGGGGTTTTCCGATGGACACTAATTCGGGAACTTCCTTACAGGAGCAGAAATTTGCATTCTTCGCTGCAGGCGATACAAAAACTCATGGAAAGGGGGTACCCCGATTGTTCGGAACTCCGTTTCATCATGGCGACCGACCGGGGAAAGAGTTTTGTAAAAGATTTCGCGCATCGAAGCGTGGGGGGGATACTGCCCTCCTTTACGAGCTACGAGGAATACAAGGCGGAAGCGCTTTCCGAAAAGCTCGGGCTGCGGAGGGTCGAGCGCGCGGAGGAGCTTGTCCGACTCACCCTGTTTCTTCTCGAAAAAGGCCCGGGACGAAGGCGGGATGCCGGGTTCGAGGCCTTCGCCATGCTGCCCGCGATGCGCTATGCCCGCATGTTTTCGCTGGAGCGGGAAAGGCTGAAACAGCTAAAAGGCATCCGCGAGGAGCAGGAAAAAAAGATCGACCGACTCTTCGACACGATGGCCGAGTTCGACCGGTATCTCGAAGGGCAGGGGCTCTTCATGCCGGTTCTGCGCGAACAGGAATTCGGGGATCACACGCCGGGGGAAAGCGATTTTTTCGTTAACCTGCCACTTTTTACCCCGGTTACCAGCGCCTTTTACCGGAAGATCCCCCCCGAGCGCAAACTGGTCGATATGCCGGTTTTCGCCGATTCTTTCAAAAATTTGCGACCCGATTACCCTTCATCTCTTCATCTTGTCGAACAGGCGCGGATCGCGACGGGCGAAAGCGCAAAGCCCGCGCTCTCTTTCCAGGAGCTTCACGGGAAGGCATCTCTTCCGGCCTATATCGGGGAAAGCATCTTCGAGTTTCTCGAAGTGCGAAGAAGCGGCGAGCAGATGTTTTTGCTTCTGCTCGATGAAACGCTTTCTTTCTACCTGTGGCAGACGGTGTTCAAGCCCTTCGGGAATTTCGTCAATTTTTCTCTTGGAATTCCGCTTGGCATCACTACGGCGGGCGCGAAGGTGCGCGAATTTCTCGGGCGCATGGAGCGGCGCCGCAGTGAGGATGAGTTTTCACACTTTCGGATGAGCCTTGCGGGCGAGCTCTACAGCCACAGAAATGAGTACGCGAGGGAAGAACAGTGGGCCATGGAGGCGGCCATCGATTTTGTCGCAGGCCTCGAAAAATTCGCCGAGCCTCTCGGGGGCGCCTTCGGCCAGGTCGCAGGCCTTCTTTTGCAGCAAAAACAGTTTTTCATGAAAGGAGACAGGAGCGCTCCGGTCCAGGTGGTGGGCCTGGGCGAGACGGGAGCGCCTTTTGCCCGCGGAATGATCGTTCCTGTAAACGCGGACGTTTTCCCCTCCAGGGTCTATAATGGATCTTTTGTGAACTTTATCCACACCCCGCAGATCAAAAACAGCCACTTCGAGACCGAAGATCTCGCGCTTCGCCAGTTCATGAGCTTTGGCGAGCGGATCGATATCGTTTCGGTGCTCGATGAGGCAAAAGACATGACTCCCGGCTTTTTCTTCACCTTTCTCAAAAACGAGTTTGACGGAAAGCTTACCATACGTTCCGTATCGACTGTTTCGACCCGGCCCGAGGGGCGGGCGCCGTTTATCGAAAACGATGCGGCGGTACGGGAAAAAATCTGCGGCCACAAATTTTCCTATACCTCTTTAGGCGCCCTTCTGAGTTGTCCCTTCAGCTTTTACTGCGCGCACATCGAAAAGCTGCCGATTCCCGAGATCCTGCAGGATGAGGTGAATATCAACCAGGTTCTGGGGAGCTTCGTGCACGAGTTTTTGAGGCGCCTGGCCGAAGAGACGGCCCCCCTGGAGAGTTGGAAGTACCTCTTTGACAAACTGTGGGCGGAAAGTCCCGATATCGCTCGCCTGGAGGGTGGCGAGGTATTCAAGCGCCTTCTGTTTAGCCAGATCGATGCGCTCGCAGTGCAGGAAGTCACAGAGGAAAGGCTTCTGGTATTCGACAATTCGCAAAAAGTTACCGAAAAGAACCTGGAGACCACCTTCGGAGAGTCGGGGAAATTCCGGCTGACCGGACGGATCGACGCCTGCATCGAAAAAGAGGGAATGCACACCATTCTCGATTACAAGTATAAAGCCGGGCAGTCCTTCAAAAAGGGGGCGCTCGACGAATCCATTTCGGATGCGAATGAGATCGACGGGAGGCTGCAAATCGCCCTCTACGCCTATCTGTTGGCCAAAGTGAAGGGTGTTCCTCTGCAGAAGATAAACGGCTGCTTTGTCTACATACGGGAAGAAGACCCGCGGAAGCGGCTTTTTGCACTGGAAAGAGCGCAAATCGAGGGGGTCGATCGCATCATGGAGGCTATCTGCGGCAGGCTGGAGAAGATTCTTTCCCTCGAAAGGCTCGAGCCCAACTACAACTCTTCCGCATGCAGCTATTGTCTTTTCAAATCGCATTGCAGGCGTGAAAACTTTTTCCGAAAATCTTCGAGGTGATCCTAATGGCCAGAAGCGAAATCCTGGGAGCCTCGGCCGGTTCGGGCAAAACGTACCGGCTGACCGAGAGGACCTTTGATTCGATCCAATCCGAAAACCCTTTGGTCATAGCCGTCACCTTCACGAGAGCGGCAACCGCCGAGATGCGGAAACGGATCCTCGACCGGGTCGATGGCGCAGGGCTCGCCTACGGCGAGAAACTCCGGCAGATCATGCGGGCGGGCGGCGTGCGATTTTCGACTTTCGACTCCTTTTTCTACCAGCTTCTTGCCGCCTGCGGGGATACGGTCGAGATCGCAGATGAGAAGCAAACGCAGATTCTCGTCGAAAAAATCGCCAATGGTTTTTTCAAGAAAATCGCAAAAACCGGCAAGATCGAGGATATTCTCATTGCGTGCAGGCTTCTTGGAACTCCAATTGAAAAGCTCACGCAGGATCTGGCCGAGGGACGCGCGGGAAAATTTGCGGAAAACGATGTTTCCGAGGA
>JAKAJS010000127.1 GCA_021813685.1 Deltaproteobacteria bacterium
TCCGATCTAGACACCGGATTTAATCCCGTAATGGACCTTGTAGCCAACGACCGAGCGGCCCGGGCTCGGGTTCCACGCCAGGTGAACCGATGCCGCCCTGACGGGCAGCGTCGTGCAGAGAA
This sequence comes from Deltaproteobacteria bacterium, assembly GCA_021813685.1. Taxonomy (GTDB): domain Bacteria; phylum Desulfobacterota; class Syntrophobacteria; order Syntrophobacterales; family Syntrophobacteraceae; genus SbD1. Next base: position 123 of record JAKAJS010000127.1, read on the forward strand.
CCAGAAGGGATGCAGCCAAAAGTGTTAACTTCATACTTGCTTCCTTTTCTCTCCGGGACGCGGATTCCAATCAGTTTCCGAATGCAAACTAATTAACAAGCGCAGACCATGGCGTCAAGAAGTCATGCCCTGCGGGTTGTCCGCCCCTCTTCATCCGGTCGGGGTTCACTGCTTCATTTTATGTTGCAAATATGACGCTGATTTTATACTCTAGCCCGGTAGTTTTTGTGCCAGAATCCCGGAAGGAAAGGCAATGTGTGGTGAGAAGCGATACGCCGCAGGATGATGCAGTGTCAATTCAAAATAAGAGGTATAGCGGGAAAAGCTCCCCCTATGCGCAACGAATGAAACGGGTGCGCGAAATGGCCGCCGAGGCGAAGGGGATGGCCAGGCTCAGCCAGGCGCGGTTTGCAAAAATGGTCGGAGTCCACCCGAGCGTTATCAGTCATATCGAGGCCGGTACGACGCGCATTCAGCCCGAGATGGCCGCGATCATCGACCGGGAGATCGGCATAAGGCAGGCCTGGCTGCTTACCGGTGAGGGGCCCATAAGAAGGGAGGAAGGGTCCGCTTTTTTGGAAAAGCCGTCACTCCGGCTGCCGCTGGAACCGCCTGAGCTTACCCGTGTCAAAATGGTGAGGCCCGTTCTTGACAGCGCTACCGGAAGCCTGATCGAGGAAGAGCAGGGCGAGGATAGCTTTATTTTTCGTACGGAGTGGCTGGCGCGAAAGGGATGCGCCCCCTGTATGCGTATTGCCCGCATAAGTGGGGACTCGATGTCGCCGACCCTTGCAGACGGAGATTTTGTCCTCTTCGACACCTCCCGGAAAGAACCCCTCGACGGCAAAATCATGGCGGTAGCCATCGACGATCTTCTCTACATAAAGCGGTTGAGGCTTTCTCCAGACGGCTTCTTTCTGGTAAGCGACAACGGCGCGGTGTGTGGGCCCTGGCGGATACACCGCGATTCGGCAAAGTTTTTGGGGCTTGTTGTCTGGCGCTGTGGAGCGTTGTAGGGGAGCCGGAATTTTCAAAATACATCGTAAATTGAATTGACACTGCATCATTATGTGGCGTATCCTGCCGGTGTCGCGTTGGAAGCGGCTTGCCGTACATGCTTTTGACCGGAAAAAGGGAGAAAAGCCAATGGTGCACTCGGATTCTTTGAGCTTGAGCCCCCGGGGTTTTCCCGGGCCAAACGACCGGGAGAGGCTGGCGGGAGAGGGTGATGAGGCGGTTGGCGGGGAGGTTTCAGGTTTTCACCTTCTCGACCCGTTGATTCGGGAAGGCGCTCTTTTGAAACGCGAAATCGAAGCCAAAACGGCCAGACTTCGCAGCATCAACCTGTTTCTAGCCGAAAATGCCCGGTTTAAAGACGGCCGGAAATCCGCCTGCCTTCTGGGCGGGGGGTACAGGGTGAAGATCCGGCTGCACGAAATCATCTCCTGGGACCAGGAAAAGATAAGGGAATTTCGTAAGTATCTGCCGGAGGAAAAATTTAGGGAGCTTTTCCAGATGTCCTTTGAACCGACGTCCAAAAAGGCGATCGACGGTTTTCTCGCCCATGCGGACAGAGAGCTTGCCAATGGTCTCCAATGGTGTATGAGCGTAAAACCCGGAGCTCCCCATCTCACCTACGAGAAACTGGACTGAGGGGTCTTCAGGTGGTCGCATTGCATCTGGATATGTCCGACTGTGACCCTGTGGGTCTTGATCCGGTACCGATGCCGTCCGGCGACTACGAAGTAGTGATAGTCGATTCGCGGCTGAGGCGAGCCCCCGACCGTTGTGCGAAGCCCGCGCGTGCGTCTTTGGCCGCAGTCGAGTTCGAATTTGCCGTCCTGGGACCTGTTTGCAGGGGAGCAAGGCTTCGAGACAGCTTTTGTCTCTTTGAGGAGGCTTCCCTGCGCAGAATGAAAAGCATGGTGCTTGCCTCGCGCTGTCCCATCCCTGATTTTGTCTGCGACACCGAAGAACTTCACGGGCTGAGGTGCCGGGTTCGCGTGGAAAGCAGAGGCGGCCTTAGATCTTCGGAATGCAGGAATGTGATTTCCGGGTATATGCGCAGCGCTTCACGGTTTCCAGTGCGAAGACGGGACTGTGAAGCCGTCTGAAAGCTCGGCGAGGCCTGAGGGTATGAGGCCCGGAGGTTCTTTTAATTGCAACAGGCTGTGGCCCCGAAACACGAGTCTCTCCGAATGCCAGGCGAGCAGTGTTCCGCGATGTCCCACGCTTACGACCGCAGTGTTTGGCAAATACTTTCGAAGCAGTTCATAGAGGGCCGCCTCGGTTTCTTCGTCTACAGACGCCGTAGCCTCGTCGAGAAATAGAAAATCGGGTTTGACGAGCAGTATCCTTGCAAACGCGAGACGCTGCTGTTCTCCGGGGGAAAGCGCATGGGACCACTCTTCCTCGCTTTGTAACGAGGAGGCAAGGTAGCCCAGTCTGCATAACTCTAGTACTTGTTCGAAGTCCTGCGGGGTATAACCGTTCAAACGTGGGTAGGACAGTGCATTGCTGAGAGTTCCCAGCGGGAGGTAGGGCTTTTGAGGTAAAAACAAAATCGTCGAGGATTCCGGCAAGGTGACCTTTCCCCGGCAAAAGGGCCAAATCCCGGCGAGCGCCCTGATCAAGGTGCTTTTGCCGCAACCGGAGGGTCCGGTGATGAGGAGGCGGGTTCCCTGTTGGATACTCAGGTCGAGGTTGCGGAGCAGGGGGGAGCCATCGGGGTGATAAATGCTCACCGAATGGAGTTTTATCGCCTTGTCCAGAGTCGAAAGACGCTGGACGCCGGGGAGCAGTTCGGAGCCTTCGAGCCTGTCCATCGTACGGGAAAATCCAAGCAGACGGTCGATGACGGCCCGCCATTTGGCAATGGTCGTGTAGCTGCTGACCAGGTAGGAAAGCGCCCCCTGGACGGCGGCAAAAGCGTCTACGGTCTGCATGAGCCCCCCCAGGGGCATGTGGCCGGAAAAAAACGGGGGGGCCGCCATGAGCAATGGAAAGATGATTGCCGCCTGCCTGTAGGAGTTGGTGACCCAGGAGAGCCGTTTCTGGCGCCTCATGATTTTCCAGAAATTGCCGAGCAGAGTTTTAAAACGATTCCGCAGATGGGTCTGTTCCTGCTCCTCGCCGCCATAGAGCGCGATGGGTTCGCTGTTTTCCCGTACCCGTACCAGACTGAAACGGAAATCGGCTTCAAACCTTTGTTGATCGAAATTGAGGCGAACAAGGGGATTTCCGACCCGCAGGGTCAGCCAGGTGCCGAAAATCGAATAGAGAAGCGCTGCCCAGACCATATACCCGGGGAGTTCGAAGGTGGTGTGTACGCCCAAGGGAATCGCGAGCGAACCGGAGAGCACCCACAGAATGCCAAGGAACGAAACAAGCGTTACGAGCGAACTCAGGAGGTTCATCGCGAGACTGATCGTCTGTTCGGTATAGGTGTTGATGTCCTCGCTTATTCGCTGATCGGGGTTGTCGGTTGCCGGGCCCTCGAAGCGGATTCGATAATAGGTTTTGTCGTCGAGCCATTGTCTCAGGTACTCATTCGTAAGCCAGTTTCTCCACCGAATCTGCAGCATTTGACTGAGATAGAGCGAATAAACGGCCAGTGCGGTATAGGTGCCTGCGAGCAGGCAGAAACGAAGGATTTCGGGAACAAACCTCGCCCTGTTGGTAGTTTGGAGAACATCGTAGAACGTTTTTATCCATAAATTCAATTCCACCAGGACGTAGACCATCCCGAGATTCATTGCCACTATTGCGAAGAGAAGCAGCAGCGCTTTCCATTTATCCTCCGACTTCCAGTAAGGAACCGCAAGCCTTCGGAACGACTCCATCAATTCAGCCATGTACACCCCCCCCCGCATTGCATCACCCTCCGGCGATCCGGATCGTATCTGAGACGCAAGATAGACCCTTATTGAATATTGGGGGCGAAGAGGGGTATGTCAACCGGAGGGGAGGATCATTGCCGCCCGGAGAGGAGCGGGGGGGGCGACGTGCACCCGAACGATCCGCCCTGGCTTCTATCCGAGTCTGAAAGCTTCTAAAGAACAGGTGACACGGATGGACACTGATAAACAGGGATAAACAAAGAATCAGACATGGACATAGCCAAGCGTAATCAAGCAGGAATGGGGCGACCCGATACTGAAATTCCTCCCGCCCAGTCCCACCCGCCCTCTGCAAGGAGGGAGCGGGCCGGCCCACGCCCTTGAATCGGGTTTCCGGACAAAGACAAATTCGAGAAAAGGCCTTGTTTCGTTCTCCCCTGCGAGGTTCATTTTCTCAGCGCGTCCGATTTTGCCGTCTCTATTGCCGCTTGTCGTTTCCACTTCTCGTCTCCTTTTCCGGATGCCGTTTGGCGCGATGGAGGCGGGGCGTGGTATGTTTCGCGAAATTTCGGGATTCGGGCTTTGGCCCACTCACTGACTGAGTCATGTCTATCATGGTGATCCGCTCCGGTAAGGATAGAGAAGAGGTGTATGCTGCAGATGCCGGCAGGTTCGGAAGTTCGAAATGCGAATTTTTTGGAGGGCCTTTTGGCCGATCTGGCCAGGTATGTTTCCGATCCCTACGGGTGGGTACTCGACGCATTTCCCTGGGGGGAACCGGAGACCGAACTCGCCGGGAGTTCCGGGCCCGACGGGTGGCAGGAGGAGATCCTCAAGGGCATCGGCCAAAGACTTTCCCGCGCTTGGCAGGAAGGGGTGCGACGGGGGGCGATTATCCGGGAAGCGACCGCATCGGGGCATGGCATCGGGAAATCCACCCTTGTTGCCTGGCTCATACTTTGGGCTATTTCGACTCTCGAAGATACCCGGGGAGTGGTTACGGCCAATACCGAAAAGCAGTTGAGGACCAAAACCTGGCCGGAACTGGCCAAGTGGTTCAGGCTCTGCCGGTTTACGGGGGGTGTTTCAGGCGCAAGGGATGGCTTATTCGAAGTGACTGCGGGGGCCATCTATTCCCGTGACCCCAAGCATCAGAAGACCTGGCGTATCGATCAGGTGCCGTGGAACGAAAGAAATCCGGAAGCGTTCGCGGGTCTTCACAACAAAGGGAAGCGGATCCTGCTTGTCTTCGATGAGGCGAGCGCCATCCCGGACGTGATCTGGGAGGTTAGCGAGGGAGCTCTCACCGACGAGGGGACGGAAATTATCTGGGGTGTATTTGGAAACCCGACACGAAACAGCGGCCGGTTCAAGGACTGCTTTACCGGCCCGCACGCCGGAAGGTGGAACTCGCGCCAGATCGATTCGAGGACATGCGCGCTTACCAATAAAGAGCAGATCAAGCAGTGGAGGGATGATTACGGGGAAGATTCCGATTTTTTCAAAGTTCGCGTACGAGGCGTATTCCCCGCCATGTCGGCCAGACAGTTCATTTCGGTTGCCGATGTCGATGCTGCTTTTGGGCGGCATCTGAGAATCGATCAATATGACTTCGCTCCGAAGATTCTCTCGATCGATCCTGCCTGGGAGGGCGACGACGAACTGGTGATAGGGCTGCGGCAGGGGCTTGCGTTTTCGATCTTGAGGACCATCCCCAAAAACGATAACGATATAGAAATAGCCAATATCATCGCCAGGTTGGAAGATGAGGAAAATGTTGACGCCGTCTTTATCGATGCCGGCTACGGGACCGGGATCGTTTCCGCCGGACGCACCCTGGGAAGAAACTGGCAGCTCGTGTGGTTTTCCGGGGCTCCTTTGGACCCGGGCTGTGCGAACAAGCGGGCCGAGATGTGGAAGCTCATGCGCGACTGGTTGAAAGCCGGGGGGGCAATCCCTAAAGATACGACGCTCTATAACGATCTGATCGGCCCCGAGACGGTCGCGCGGGTCGACGGCAAGATTCAGATCGAACCGAAGGACGCCATGAAAAAGCGCGGCCTGCGGTCGCCAAACAGGGCCGATTGCCTGGCGATCAGCTTTGCCTTCCCCGTGAGCGGGCGGCGTTCTCATCCCTCTCGCCCCGCATTCGCTCTCACCGAATACGATCCGCTGGAGCGGGACTAAGACCGCCCCGATAGCGCAGGGGCGTCCCGTCAGTGTTTGATGCAGATTTTGCCAAAATGGGCGCCGCTCGCCATAAATTCCAGGGCGGAAGGCAGCCGGGCGAACTCGAAAACCCGGCTGACAGCGGGATGAATAGTATGCCGGCTCATGGCCCGCGCCATGGCCAGGAAATCGCAACGGCTGCCCACGGTGATCCCCTGGAGGCGCACGTGCCCGGTAACGATCGGTCCGAGCGGGATGTTGAGCGCCCCACCCGAAAGAACGCCGATCACGCTGATCACGCCGCCGGGTCGAACGGCACGAAGAGACTGCGCCATCGTATTCTCTCCGCCGACTTCCACCACGTGGTCGACGCCTTCCCCCTCGCTAAGTTCCCGCACATATTTTCCCCATTCGGGGATCTTCCGATAATTTACGAGTTCATCCGCGCCCATTGCCTTCGCCCTCGCAAGTTTCTCATCGCTTGAGGAGGTGATGGTCACGTGGGCTCCGAGAACCTTTGCGAACTGGAGCGCGAAAAGAGAAACACCCCCTGTGCCAAGGATGAGAACCCGCTCGCCGGGCTGCATGCGCCCTTCGGTAACCAGGGCGCGCCAGGCGGTGACTCCGGCGGTGGGAAGGCAAGCCGCCTCGATATCGTTCAGATGGGAGGGGGCAGGAGCAACGCCTTCCTCGGGGAGAACCATAAAATCGGCCATCGTTCCGTCAATTTCACATCCCAGCGTCAGGGAGAGCCTCTGCCTGTCGGGATGCCCGCAAGGCCAGCTTTGAAACATGAGCGGGCACACGCGGTCCCCCACCTTGAGACTCGTCACCTTTTCTCCGACCGATTCCACAACACCGCAGCCGTCGCTCAGCATGACCAGTGGAAGCGTTTGCTGCCTTGTCCCGTAGCCCCGGGCCGGAATGATCAGGTCCCGGTAGTTGAGGGCGGAGGCGCTCATCCTGACGCGTACCTGACCGGGCCCGGGCTTCGGGTCCGGCCGAGTGCTCATTCGCATGTTTTCCGGGGACCAACTCCCCTCGACTTGAAAAACTCTCATACCCGCTCCTTCCAATTTTCAAGCTCGGGAACGCATG
>JAKAJS010000221.1 GCA_021813685.1 Deltaproteobacteria bacterium
CCTCGGCTACCGCCCGGCCGAAGCGGAAAAAGCGTTGCAGCGGGCAAAGGCGAGCCTGGGGGAAAACCCCTCGCTTGAAGAGCTCCTGAGGGGGGCGCTAAAGGCGCTGGCCTAACGCCAACAGAGGTTGCCAATGTCTGAGCGAGTGATCACACCGCAGGAAAAAGAAGAAGACCTGCCTGTCGAGGGCAGCCTTCGGCCCCGTACCCTTGCCGACTATATCGGCCAGGAGAAGGTGAAAGAAAATCTCTCCGTCTTCATTGCCGCCGCCAGGGGGCGCGCCGAACCGCTCGATCACGTGCTTTTTCACGGCTTCCCGGGTCTTGGCAAGACCTCGCTTGCCTCCGTCATAAGCAATGAACTGGGCGTCAACCTGCGCAGCACCTCCGGACCGGTGATAGAAAGGCCCGGGGACCTGGCGGCCATTCTGACCAACCTGGAGCGGGGCGACGTCCTCTTTATCGACGAAATCCACCGTTTGAACCACGTCGTAGAGGAAATCCTCTACCCGGCAATGGAAGACTTCAAGCTCGATATCATCATCGGCCAGGGCCCCTCGGCGCGCACCGTAAAACTCGATCTTCCGCCCTTTACCCTCATCGGGGCGACCACCCGGGCAGGACTGCTTTCCCCCCCCTTGCGCGACCGCTTCGGTGTCTCCCTGAGACTGGAGTTCTACAGCCCTGCCGAATTGAAAGACATCGTTACCCGCTCTGCAAAAATCCTCGGAATAGCCGTCGAGCAGGAAGGCGCGCTGGAAATCGCCCGACGCTCGCGCGGGACCCCCAGGGTAGCCAACCGCCTCCTGCGAAGAGTCCGCGATTATGCTCAGGTTCGCGCCAACGGCACGATAACTCTGGAGGTGGCCGACGCAGCCCTGAAAATGCTCGATGTCGACCAAAAAGGATTCGACGCAATGGACCGCAAGATCCTTGGCGCCATAATCGACAAATACGACGGAGGGCCTGTCGGCCTCGAAACTCTCGCCGCATTGGTGTCTGAAGAAAAAGACACCCTCGAAGACGTCTACGAGCCCTTTCTCATCCAGGAAGGCTTCCTGGCCAAGACCCCCCGGGGCCGCCAGGCCACACGCCTTGCTTACGAGCATCTTGGCATCCCCTACAACGCCTGCGCCCGACAGCTCAGAATGTAATCCGATCCTGTCATTTTTTCGCTCGCCCTCACCCTTTCGCGTGCAAAAAGTTCCATTCTCCCCCCGGTGAAACTCCCGGGTGACGCCAAACTGTCATCTGAATCTTCCAGTGCGGCCGGTGTTATACGACCCAACGCTCCAAAAGGTCTTTCCGTTTATAGGATAACTACTGGAAATCATAGATAAATACGGACCAGCCGCGACCGTTGGCACACGACTTGCTTTTTTTGGGACGCAGAGGACGGATGAAAAACGGACACCACCCGATGGTCGCCGTGTCCTGCTACCGCGTGCGACGCGCTCTTTTACAATTCGGCTTTTCTACTTCCTGCGGCGATTGCCCCTCTTCCTCGTGTTGTGTCTCGCGTGTGCGACCTGACTGCCCGTTGAAGTTGATGTTCCCAATCCATTGCGCGTTCTTTGGCCATTCGCCCGCAGCACGCTGAAAGTGTCCGCGCCTGCCCGCGGCCCCCCAAGTCCCCCTATTCCCCGTGGCCTCTCCCCAAGGCCCTGTACAGATCGAAGGTTGCGTTCCCCCGCAACCTTCGATCCCCCCCCTTTATCAACAGGCAACGAAACTTGCCGGCAGCGAGATCCCCCGAGCGTTGAAGGCCTCCTCGCTCATCTCTCTGTCGAAAAAAATGGGCTCGGGTTCCCCATCCTCTTCCTGAGCGCCCTCGGAAACCTCCTCCAAGTTGGCTTCGGGCTCGTTTATTTCGATCCGATCGACCACAGAGGAAAACCCCATCGAATCGGAAAGCACCTTGAGAACCACCTGGTGCTCGGTCTCACTCTCGAGCCTTCCGTCCAACAGGACCACACCTTTTTTGAACGATATTCTCAGTTCTTCGACTTCGATTCTGTCGTCGTTTTGCAGCTGTTCATAGATCAGGTCGATTACCTGCTGGGGATTCAAGTCCCGATATTCCTCGGGAATCTTGCCGGATATCGTCACCTCGGATGTCTCCGGAAGACTCGTATGATGCTTCTCGAAGTCGCGGGCGCACTCGACGCACAGGCGAGCCCAGGGAATCACCTGCAGCCTTTTGGGCGCGATATCGTCACCACAAGACTCGCAAATCCCGTAGTCGCCTACCGACATTTTGATCAGCGCCAGGTCGATCTGCTCGATCTCCGTCTTCCTGTTTTTATCGAGCTCGTCGTAAGGCTTGGCAATGCTTGCCTTCTGAGCTTCCTCTTCGAGTTCTATGGCCGGCTCTTCCAGTTCCTGCCATGCGGCGGCAAGCCTTTCCACCCTCTCCAGAATATTATTGCGCCTGTCAACGAGCATATTTTTCAGGAAAAGCACCTCTTCCTTGGTCATCGCTAAGTCCTCCTGAGCAACAAATAACCCTCACAACGTCTCTTCAGTTGGTTGGAACCTATAATAATCATTTACGATTCTCCCGCAATAGAGCGGAATGGCGGCCTCCTCCCCCGCATCAGGGCATCCCGCCCGCTGCCTTTCTTCTTTCCCTTGCAAACATGCTCGACTTAACGTATGTATCTCCCCCACGAGGACAGTCTGCTCGCATTGTAAAACCATAACGATTCCGGAGAAAAACTCGACCGGCACTGTTTTCGAGACCCGGTCGGCAGAGGTTTTCATGTTCGCTCGATTCTGCCGTGGCCTTCTCGGCGCTGCAATCTCACTTTGGATCATCTCCGGATGCACCCATGTCACGCCCCTTCCGCAAAGAGGCCTTTCCGGCCACTCTCTTTCCACCGCACGGCGCGTGATAACCACGGTCGATTTGCTGAAACTGCGACAAAGCAACCCCGCCTTGAGCGACTCCCGCTGCGTGGAAATCCTTGCCCGCCTGAACAGGGAGGACCCGGTCTATATCCGCAAAGCGATCAAGCTGCACAAGCCCCTGATCGTTCCGAAAGATTTTTCGTCCTACGTGGACTGGTCGCCTCTGCCCCGGAACATTCCCCAACTGGGCGGGTTTCCCCGGTTCATTCTGGTGGTAAAGAACATCCCCTATCTCGGGTGGTACGCGAAAGGCCGTCTTGTGGACAGCACCTATGTCTGCATCGGGAAGAAAACTAGCTGGACCAAAGCCGGATTCTACCAGGTGGATAGAAAAGATCCGGTCCATTGGTCCACCTACCCCGACGCCTACGGCGACCCGGCGGTGATGCCGGATGCCCTGCACATTTATGCCCGCGTCTGGATTCACCTGGGAGATGTGGTCGGCCCATATTGTTCGCATGGCTGCATAAACGTGCCGATGGGATACTCCGGAAAGCTCTGGGACTGGGCGCCCGTCGGAACCCCTGTCCTGGTCACCCGGTCGCTCAAGGACCTGCACCGGGATCTGCGGTCGGTCCTGCAAAAGGAGCGATCCCGGAAAAGCGGATCGCGAAAAAAGCGGGCCATTATGCGGGAGGCCCGAAAGGAACCTGCAAAAACAACAAGAGGAGAGTGAAAAGACATGCTGTGCTGGAAGAAAATCCCCGGAAGAAAGGGGCTTACCGTTTTTTTTGCCGCTCTTTTGTGTGCGACATTGTATTCATGCTCGTTTTTTCAACCGAGCCCCCCGCCTCCACCCGTAACGAAGATCCAACCGCCGCCGCCGCCGCCCCAAAGTACGGAACCCTATACGACAATCGACTTCAACATGCCTTTGTCACAAATCACCAACCCGACCATATACGTGTTCAAAGCCAAACGAAGGCTCCTGCTGCTTCAGGGGAAAACCCTCGTCCGCGAATTTCCCTGTGCCCTTGGCCCTCACCCGAAAGGGACCAAGTACTATCGGGGTGACGGCCGAACCCCCGAGGGAAAATTCGAGATCTGCCGTAAGAATCCCTACAGCCGCTTCTACAAGTCTCTGGGGTTGAACTACCCTACCATCGGAGACGCAAAACAAGCCCTGGCCCAAGGCCTCATTTCCCACAGCCAGTACTGCTCGATAAAAAATGCCGATGTCGAAATGAGGCTCCCCCCCTCCAATACGATCCTGGGGGGACAGGTTTTCATCCACGGCGGAGGCTGCAAACCCGACTGGACCCTGGGATGCATCGCTGTGGACAATAGCGACATGAACCAGCTCTTCGATGTGGCCCGCATCGGCACCCCAGTCTACGTAATGCCCTGAGAGGGGGCGGGCGGCTGGCGCCGCTGCCGGGTCGCCCGCCTGCTTTGCAGGCGGGCGTCGTTCTCCTGGATTTCACGCATGGCTTGGTGTCAAAGCATGTGCAAAGGGGGAATACCTATGGCCACCGCTCTGGCTGTTGACGACCAATTGATCGAAGAAGCGCGCCTGACCGACAAACATGCCACAAAAAAGCCGCAGTGACCGAAGCGTTTCGGGAATACATCCAACGTAAAAAACAGCTCGCGATCCTCGATCTTTTCCACCCGATTGATTTTGACCCCGACTACGCCACAAGGCCCAGCGCAGAAAGCCGTAAAAGCCCTCGCAGACACCTGCGTCCGGTCCATGGCGTTGAGGCGCGGCGAGGTCCGCGGCGGTCGCGAAGTTGATGAACCGCCCGGTCACGAGAACGTGTAGGAGTTACAATCCTTGTTCTCGTGGATGCTGGCCGTAAGCGGGTTTCATTCGATTCGCCACTTTATGGCAACTTAGTTTCAATCCTTGTTCTCGTGGATGCTGGCCGTAAGCCCGCTAGCTTTCTCTGAATGGTCTTTCTTGATATACGTTTCAATCCTTGTTCTCGTGGATGCTGGCCGTAAGCCCTCCACCGGCTTCCCGTCGCATAGGGCGCAGGGGTGTTTCAATCCTTGTTCTCGTGGATGCTGGCCGTAAGCCAGGCTCGCGGTCCCGCTGGCGCAGGGTCATTTCGAGTTTCAATCCTTGTTCTCGTGGATGCTGGCCGTAAGCTGTGCAGAGCAAGCCGCACTGGACGGAGAAAAAGGGGTTTCAATCCTTGTTCTCGTGGATGCTGGCCGTAAGCCTGAAGAATGGCAAGCACAATCGGATAGCACAGGCCCGTTTCAATCCTTGTTCTCGTGGATGCTGGCCGTAAGCTTTCAGGGAACCAACTGGCTGAACACGCTTTTTATCTGGTTTCAATCCTTGTTCTCGTGGATGCTGGCCGTAAGCTCGAGAGGGAGCCGCCTGTTTCTGATCAGCGAGGAGTGTTTCAATCCTTGTTCTCGTGGATGCTGGCCGTAAGCCGCGAGTGAGTAATTGGTAGCTCCAGCCGTTACGGCGTTTCAATCCTTGTTCTCGTGGATGCTGGCCGTAAGCTGATCGACTGCGAGGGATGCTACCGGGAGCCTGAGTTTCAATCCTTGTTCTCGTGGATGCTGGCCGTAAGCCTGCCGCCGGGGCAGGGTAGGACCCCACCGCGTCGGTTTCAATCCTTGTTCTCGTGGATGCTGGCCGTAAGCGTAGCTGGCTACGTAGGCGTTTACGGTCCCTGTGTCGTTTCAATCCTTGTTCTCGTGGATGCTGGCCGTAAGCCGCTTCCCATTTGACCGTTCGGAATGGTGATCGTGTTGTTTCAATCCTTGTTCTCGTGGATGCTGGCCGTAAGCTGCCCCAAGGCAGATGGTTTGCGATCTCCCCGATGTGTTTCAATCCTTGTTCTCGTGGATGCTGGCCGTAAGCGGTCCACTACGGCATGGGCAAGGGACTTCCTCTCGGTTTCAATCCTTGTTCTCGTGGATGCTGGCCGTAAGCACGGTTTCGGACGGCAGTAGGCCGCCGCCTCCCATGGTTTCAATCCTTGTTCTCGTGGATGCTGGCCGTAAGCAGGAGGCGATTGTAAGGACCGGTCGCGCCCTCCCATGGTTTCAATCCTTGTTCTCGTGGATGCTGGCCGTAAGCAAATCCTCAGCTATTTTCGGTTCCATTATCCCTCCTGTTTCAATCCTTGTTCTCGTGGATGCTGGCCGTAAGCGAGGGATATTGCCTGGTTCGTTACGGCGCCTTGGATGTTTCAATCCTTGTTCTCGTGGATGCTGGCCGTAAGCCCCGATTTTCCCGGAATTCCTCCTTGTATTGACAGGTTAGAGATCTTTTCAACTGGCTGCTTTGGGCGTATTTTATGCGCTTTAGCCTGAAAATGACAGAAATTTGAGACGACGGAGAGAAGCTATAGTTCTGTTGTCTTTGCATTTTCACTGTCAGATTACCTTTTCACAAATATTTCCGTAGCAGCAATCGGCGCAACGGGCACGGTACGAAGTGGGATTGGGGTATGTTCCTCTCCGAGCAACTGCCAGAAAATTGGCTATAATGGCATCCAGTTCCGAGTAGAGTTGTCCAGTGATCTCAACCTCGACGAGTTTGTTTTGGCTGCGGGTGTAGATTATGAGGCCGCGATTCACGGGCACATTGAAGTTCTCTCGGATCAACCGGCCGTAGAACGTCAGTTGATAGACGTGATTCTTGAATGTCATTCCTTTGTACTCTGCGTACTTATAGTCCAAAGGCGCAGCGGAGCCATCTTTCAGGAAAAGTACCTCGTCGACGATGCCGTGAAGGCCACGATCGGAACCCAGGGGAACTCTTCGCATCTTTCGGATGCAGCCCAGCTTTTTTCTCAGGTACTCCGGATTCAAAAAGGACTTTTCCTCATGAACGGACCGACCCTTTTGCACCTTGAATCTCTTTTCCTGATGCTCGGGGATTTTAAGATAAATCTCGAAGTAGGTAAACCTCGGGCAGAAGAGATGTTCAAGTATGTCGGTCGCTGTGATACTAAAAGCCGCCCCCTCGGTCATGCCAAGGTCGCTCACTGTTTCCTGTTCGGAGCCGTCCGCCATCTTTCTCACGCATCTTCTACGGGATCACCCGTGCCGAAAACCGCCTGCTCGCCTATTATGCCCGTTATGCCACTCTAATAACCGCGCCAAAACCCCTCGACACAGATTTTCCGATCCCGAGGAAATCGGGGATAAAGAAGTTGATTGCAAACGACCCGGTAAAAGCGAGCATGCCTGTGCCTTTTAATGACACCTGGACCTCATCGATTTGCAGGATGCCGGTGAATATACGCTCGGAGATATTGTATTCCAGGCCCTTGCTCAAGGAGATCACATTTCCGGTAAGCACTCTTTCGAGCAATGCCCTCCTTTTCCCCCTGTCGCCGGTCCG
>JAKAJS010000235.1 GCA_021813685.1 Deltaproteobacteria bacterium
GCCATTTCCTCGCGTCCCGACCGGAAGTTGCGTTTATAGAGCATTCCCGTTTTGAATGCAAGCCTAAAATTCGATTTTAATGCGGTGGACCTTCTTCTTTCCCGCCTTGAGCAAAAGAGAGCCTTCGCGCAGGTGCCCGAGCGCGATTCGCAACTCCTCATCGCCTATGCGCTCTTCGTTGACATAGGCCCCGCCCTGCCGGATGAGGCGTCGCGCAGCGCTTTTCGAGTCGCAGAGCTCGACCAGGGCAAAGAGCTCGAAGGCCGCAATCCCCTCTTCCAACCGCTCTTTTGCAATGACAGTCGTGGGGACCCCCTCCGCCTTTTCTCCCGACACTCTGGGGATCGAGCTGGAAGGGAGCAGCTCGGGGGAAAGCCGCCTTTCGCCAAAGACCGAGGACGCAGCCTCAAGGGCCGCAAGTGCTGCGTCCCTTCCGTGCACAAGGCTTGTCACCTCGAAGGCCAGAATGGACTTGCACGCATTGAGATCCCGGCCTTCGAGCGAGCTCACGGCGGCGATTTCGGAGACCGGAAGAAAGGTGTAGAGTTTGAGGAACCGCTCGACATCGCGGTCGTCGGTATTTACCCAGAACTGGTAGAAGTCGAATGGCGAGGTCCTCTCGCCACTCAACCAGACAGCTCCTGCCGCCGTTTTGCCCATCTTGGCCCCTGACGCGGTGGTAAGGAGCGGAAAGGTGATACAGTGGGCGGTACGGCGCAGTTTCTTGCGGATGAGCTCGACACCTGCCAGGATATTTCCCCACTGGTCGTCTCCGCCCATCTGCAGGCAGCAATCGCAGCTTTTCGCGAGGTGATAGAAATCGTAGGCCTGGAGCAGCATGTAATTAAACTCGATGAAGCTTAGACCGTTTTCCAGGCGAATCTTATAGCTTTCGGCGGCAAGCATCCGGTTGACACTGAAGTGCTTGCCGATATCGCGCAAAAACTCGATATAGCGAAGCCCCACGAGCCATTCGGCGTTGTTAAGCAGAAGGGCCCTGCCATCGGTAAAATCGAGGAAGCGCGAGAGCTGCACCTTTAAGGCATCGACATTTGCCTGGATCTGCTCGAGTGTCAGCATCTGACGCATTTCGGTCTTTCCGCTCGGGTCCCCCACCAGCCCGGTGCCCCCGCCGACCAAAACTATGGGCCGGTGCCCCTCACGCTGCATGTGGGCAAGAGCCATAATGGGGACAAGGCTTCCGACGTGCAGACTGTTGGCGGTCGGATCGAACCCGATGTAGCAGGAGGAAGGTTTGGAGAGGTACTGCTTCAGTTCGTCATTGTCTGTGGCCTGGGCCACAAAGCCGCGTTCGCTTAAGATATCGAAAACATCTTTCACGGGAGTAGTCTCGCATCCTTTGGAGGGTTCTAGGCTCATTTCGCAAACTCGACGGCCCTAGTTTCCCGGATCACGGTGACTTTGATCTGTCCGGGATAGGTAAGTTCGCTCTCAATCTTTTTGGCAATGTCGCGGCTAAGGAGCACGACGTCGGCATCTCCCACGACGTTGCTTTCGACCGTGATTCTCACTTCCCTGCCCGCTTGGATCGCATAGGCCTTGCCGATGCCTTTAAAAGAGGTCGCAATGCGCTCGAGCTCTTCGAGACGGCGAACGTAAGTTTCGAGCAGTTCCTTTCGAGCCCCCGGCCTTGCCCCGGAGAGCGCATCGGCAGCCTGTACGAGGGTGGCCAGCACGTCTTCGGCAGGGATGTCTTCGTGGTGGGCAGCTATGGCGTGCACGATAGCATGGCTCTCCCCGTAGCGCCTGGCAAGGTCGGCGCCAAGGGCTGCGTGGGGGCCTTCCATCTCATGGTCTACGGCCTTTCCGATATCGTGCAAAAGCCCCGCCCTCCTCGCCTGCTTTTCATTGAGCCCGAGTTCTGCGGCCATGATTCCGCACAGAAAAGAGACCTCCCGCGCATGCTGCAGGACGTTTTGTGCATAGCTCGTGCGGAATTTGAGTTTGCCGATGAGTTTTATCAGCTCGGGATTCATCCCGTGGACGCCGACGTCGAACGCGGCCTGCTCGCCCGATTCCCGTATGGAAGTCTCGACTTCCGCATTCACCTTTTCGACGATTTCCTCAATCCTTGCCGGGTGAATCCTCCCGTCGGATATTAGCCTTTCCAGGGCAATCCTTGCCACCTCCCGGCGCACCGGGTTAAACCCCGAAAGAATCACCGCCTCGGGGGTGTCGTCGATGATAAGATCAACCCCCGTAATGGCTTCTATGGCGCGGATATTTCTACCCTCTCTTCCGATGATTCGCCCCTTCATCTCTTCGTTGGGAAGGGCTACGACCGACACCGTCTTCTCGGCGACGTAATCGCCCGAGTATCTTTGAATGGCAAGCGAGATGATGTCTTTCGCCTTCCGGTCACCCACCTCGCGGGCTTCGGTTTCGATCTTTTTCACAATCAGGGCGGCATCATGGCGAGCTTCATTCTCCACGGAGCGCATCAGCAGTTCTTTGGCTTCCTGCCCGGACATCCCAGAGATGGCTTCGAGCTTTGCCCTCTCCTCCTGAATTATCGCGTCGAGTTCCCTTTCGCGCCCCACAAGGTCCTTTTCCTGCTGCGCGAGCTGCCGTTCGCGCTTCCCCAGCCCCGCTTCCTTTCTATCCAACCCCTCGGCCTTGCGATCCAGGTTTTCCTCCTTTTGCAGAATCCGCTTTTCCAGGTTCTGGAATTCCTTCCTTCCCTCCTTGGATTCGCGTTCGAATTCGAGCTTCATCTGCAGCACGCTGTCCTTGGCCTGAAGGATGGCCTCCTTTTTGATCGTCTCGGCCTCCTTTTTGGCCTCGGCGATCAAATCGCGCGCCTCGTTTTCGAATTTTTTCCGCTCTTTCTGCAGTCGGAAAAACCTGCCGAAATACCCAACAGCCCCACCAGCAGCGAATAGGACAATAAATCCCAATATCAGGAATATGTAACTCATTACGTAAATATCCTTTCAGGTATAACGGAAGCCAAATAATGGAAAACAGGCAGCGGAGGTGCGAGGGCAAACCGCTTCTGCTGCTTTTCGCTCATAAGTAGAGAGAATAAACCGGGATAGATATCGGAGGGCCATAGGCCGCCGGCAGGAACAGGAAAAAGGGCAAGAAGGGCATTGCCCCCGCATTATGCCGTGTTGACAGGTGGTCTTGAACCTAAGGTTCAGGTGGGCGCCCTATGACTCCTTCAGGCTTCAGCACAGGGCTGTCTTGCACACCGGAGTCAGGCAGGGCCCCCGTTCAGTAAATGTTGGCTCAGAAACATTCTGCCAAATCACAAACACAGCAGGGGCAAACCGAACATTAACGATTTATTCTGTCGGCTCTGCGGATCGGACGCAACGACGACCAAATCCCTGAACCGGGACAAAAAATCATGTATTTCCGCCGAATAATTCGGTAATGGGTGACCGGTTAAGCCGATCTCACCTTTAAGACGGTCTAAAGCAAATCTTCCCACACCCACCGCCTGGACGGCTGAATCTACGGTAGCATGAATGCACCCCTCGCCTGCAGAGCCTGCGAAGGGATGCCGGCAAGTATGGGGATAGACTCTATATCCTCTCTCGCTAAGCATTGTAGCCAAATAATGATGCAATAGTCAAGTTCGATTATTACACACGGGAGGAGTGAACCGTTACGGGGGGCGGCTGGCGCCGCTGCTGGAGGGCTGGAGTGTGCACCCGAATCCATAGAATAGGAAAAGCCTCCCGGCGAACCGGGAGGCCCATAGAAGGTGCAGAGGGGAATCTACTGCCTCTCGGCAATCTTCAGGCGCGCCAGAGCCCTTTGCAGGGCAGCCTGTGCGCGGGCAAACTCCAATTTGTCCCTGGATTCGGCAAGACGCCTTTCGGCTCTTTCCCGTGCAGCCTTGGCGCGAATGACGTCAATATCGGTCGCGGCTTCAGCGGCAGTAGCAAGAATGGTGACCTGGTTATTGAGAACCTCGGCATACCCGCCCATTATGGCAACATGCTGCTGGGCGTTGCCCTGCCGAAACCGCAACTCCCCAACCCGCAGCTTGCAAAGGAAGGGAATGTGGCCGGGAAGAACGCCGAATTCTCCCATTTCTCCAGGCGCAACAACAATGTCAACGGTTTCGCTGACGACCTTTTTCTCCGGAGTAACGATCTCCAGGAAAATCTTTTCGGCCATACTCTCACCCCTTTAGGCGGCTTCAGCCATCTGTTTGGCCTTCTCGACAGCCTCTTCGATCGAGCCGACCATGTAGAAAGCCTGCTCGGGGATATCGTCGTGCTTGCCCTCGCAGATTTCCCGGAATCCCCGGATCGTGTCCTCCATCTTGACATACTTTCCGGCAACACCGGTGAAGGTCTCGGCAACATGGAAGGGCTGAGAGAGAAAACGCTGCATCTTCCTGGCGCGGGAAACGATGAGCTTATCTTCATCGGAGAGCTCATCCATACCCAGGATCGCGATGATATCCTGCAGATCCTTATACTTCTGGAGGATCTGCTGCACTTCGCGCGCCGTGCTGTAGTGATCCTGACCCAAGACGTTGGGGTCAAGGATGCGCGAAGTCGAGTCGAGAGGATCCACCGCGGGATAGATTCCAAGTTCTGCAATCTGGCGGGACAAAACGACCGTACCGTCGAGGTGGGCGAAGGTCGTAGCAGGCGCAGGGTCGGTCAGGTCGTCTGCAGGCACGTAGACGCACTGTACGGAGGTGATCGATCCCTTGTTGGTGGAGGTGATTCGTTCCTGCAATTCGCCAAGGTCGGTACCCAGGGTAGGCTGATAGCCAACCGCGGAAGGCATGCGGCCAAGAAGGGCCGAAACTTCTGCGCCGGCCTGGGTGAACCGGAAAATGTTATCGACGAACAGAAGCACGTCCTGTCCTTCGACATCACGGAAATATTCCGCGACGGTCAAGGCCGAAAGAGCCACACGGGCGCGAGCTCCCGGAGGCTCGGTCATCTGTCCGTAGACAAGACCCGCGCGGGGCAAAACCCCCGATTCCTTCATTTCATGGTAGAGATCGTTTCCCTCACGGGTACGCTCGCCCACACCGGCGAAGACCGAAATACCGCCGTGCTGCATCGCGATGTTGTGAATCATCTCCATCATAACGACGGTCTTACCGACTCCGGCGCCCCCGAACATGCCCATCTTACCGCCGCGCGGGAACGGAACCAGAAGGTCGATAACCTTTACGCCCGTCTCAAGGACTTTGACCGATGTATCCTGTTCGGTAAAAGTCGGTGCGGAACGGTGAATCGGCATGTAGGTATCGGCCTGAATCGGGCCGAGTCCATCGACGGTTCTACCCACAACGTTTATGACGCGACCAAGGACGGGTTTTCCGACAGGCATCATGATCGGCTTTCCCGAGTCCTTAACGGTCATTCCACGCACCAGACCGTCTGTAAGGTCCATACCGATGGTCCGAACGACGTTATCACCAAGATGTTGGGCCACTTCGAGGACGAGATTGTCTTCCTCCGCGCTCAGCCCCGGGTTAGAGACAAACAGGGCCGTCAACAGGGGGGGAAGCTTTCCCTCTTCAAATTCGACGTCCACAACGTTTCCGATAACCTGAACGATTTTGCCCATGTTCATGGGTCTATATCCTCCTTGATCTTATTTCTTAAGGGCCTCAGCGCCGCCAACTATATCCATCAACTCCTTGGTAATACCCGCCTGTCGAGCCTTGTTATAGGTAAGAGTAAGCGTCCTTACCAATTCCTTGCAGTTGTTAGTCGCGTTTTCCATGGCGGCCATGCGGGCGGCATGCTCGCCAACGGATGTCTGGTAAAGACTTTCAAGAACCTGCACATAAATATAGTTGGGCAGCAGATCGGTCAACAGCGCCTGGTGAGAGGGCTCGAAGAGGTACTCGAACCCCTGATCCCCTTCCGCCTGAGCGGCAGGTGTAATGGGCAGAAGCCTCACTATCGAGGGCTGCTGTTTGACTATATTGATGAAATGGCTGTACAGTATGTAGACCTCGTCGGCGCCACCGGTTTCAAAGAGCTCGATGAGCCCGGAGCCAATCCGACGCGCGTCCTCGTAGGCAACCTTGTTGAGCAGCCCCGTGTGGCTTTCGCGCACATGGACAGGCCTTCTGCGGAAATAGTCCCTTGCCTTCCTTCCGGCATTGATGAGGCTCACTTCGATGCCTTCGGCCTTTTTGGCCCGGATAAACCGTTCGGCAGCGACCAGAAGGTTGGTGTTAAAGCTCCCGCAAAGTCCGCGGTCTGCAGTGACCAGCAAGAGCTCAACGGTCTTTACTTCCGGTTTGGGCGAAAGCAGCGTGTAGGCGCTGGTGTCTTCCACCCCCGCGGCGAGTCGTCCGATAAATTCGCGGAACTTCTGCGCGTAGGGGTGGAATTTCTCCATGTCGGCCTGGGCGCCGCGCAGTTTGGCCGCGGCGACCATATTCATTGCCTTCGTGATCTGCGAGGTCTTCTTGACAGCGTCAATCTTCCTCTTTATGTCTCTTAGAGTTGCCATGTCAGATTCTGTCCTCTACTTGATTCCCGGACCTCTTAGGCCTGGAAGACCCCCGCAAATTCCTTCAGTGCCGCCCCCATCTTTTCGTCGAGAGCGTTGTCGATGGCCTTCTTTTCCTTGATCTCGGCCAGGATTTCGGGGAATTTTCTATCCATGAAGGCCAGCATCTGCTGCTCGTACTCTCCGATCTTCTCGACGGGAACCGTATCCAGAAAACCCCTCGTACCCGAATAGAGCGACATGACCTCTTTTTCAGCAGGCATCGGTTGGTACTGCGCCTGCTTGAGCAGTTCGACAAGGCGAACACCACGGTTCAACTGGGCCTGCGTGGATTTATCGAGGTCGCTTCCAAACTTGGCGAAGGCCTCGAGTTCGCGGTACTGGGCAAGCTCCAGGCGCAACCTTCCGGCGACCTGCTTCATCGCCTTGGTCTGGGCGGCGCCGCCGACGCGGGATACCGAAAGACCGACGTTGATGGCAGGGCGAACGCCGGCGAAGAAAAGGCTCGGCTCCAGGTAGATCTGGCCGTCGGTGATCGAAATCACGTTTGTCGGAATATAGGCGGAGACGTCTCCGGCCTGGGTCTCGATGATAGGCAGAGCCGTAAGCGAGCCGCCACCAAGTTCTTTGTTCAATTTTGCCGATCTTTCAAGAAGCCTCGAGTGATTGTAGAAGATGTCACCGGGGTAGGCTTCGCGTGCCGGCGGACGGCGCAACAGAAGAGAAACCTGCCGGTAGGCGGTCGCCTGCTTGGAAAGATCATCGTAGATGATGAGAGCGTGCCCGCCCTTATCGCGATAGTACTCGCCCATGGCCGTACCCGCATACGGGGCGATAAACTGAAGGGCCGCGGCATCGCTCGCATTGGCAGCGACAACGACCGTGTACTCCATCGCGCCGTGCTTTCGGAGCGTCTCCACCACCTGGGCGACGGTAGACTTTTTCTGGCCGACGGCGACGTAGATACAGATGTTTCCGGAGCCTTTCTGATTGATGATCGCATCGACCGCGATGGCGGTCTTTCCGATCTGGCGGTCGCCGATGATCAGTTCGCGCTGCCCGCGTCCGACAGGCGTCATGGCATCGATGGCCTTGAGTCCGGTGTACATCGGCTCGTTAACCGACTGCCGGGCGATAACGCCGGGAGCGATGACTTCGATTCGGCGGAACTCGGTTGCGTTGATCGGCCCTTTGCCGTCGAGAGGATTGCCGACCGAATCGATGACCCGGCCAAGCACCGCGTCGCCAACCGGAACTTCGGCGATACGCCCGGTCCTCCGTACCTCGTCGCCTTCCTTGATGTGGACGTCTTCACCCATGATGGCGACACCCACGTTGTCTTCTTCAAGGTTGAGGGCCAATCCGTAGATGGTTCCATGTGCTGTAGGGAACTCAAGCAATTCCATGGACATGCATTTTTCCACTCCGTAGACGCGGGCGATACCATCACCTACGGAGAGCACACGTCCAGTCTCGCTGAGATCAACCTTCTTCTCGTAGTCCTTGATCTGCTCTCTGATGATTTGGCTGATTTCTTCTGATCTGATTTCCATTTATCCTACCGCACCCCTCTTCAAAGATTCTTTAAAAGTAAGAAGCTGACGCTTTACACTCCCGTCTAAAACAAAATCGCCGATCTGCGCGAACACCCCGCCAAGAAGCGAAGGATCCAGCTCAAATTCGACGACGATTTTCTTTCCGATTCTTTTTTCGAGAGCTGCTGCGATTTTTTCGATCTCGGACGCATCAAGTTTTACAGCGGCCCTTACCTTCGCCCTCGAAATATTGGAATGCTCGTCGATCAACCTGTGGTAGTACTCGGTAATTTCGGGCAAGTGCTGAATGCGCTTTTTTTCGACAAGGAGGTTCAAAAAGCTGCCAACGATGGGCGAAAGCTCCAGGCTGGCGGCCACTTTCTGGAAAGTGTCCTTTTTAACCCCCTCGGGATAAAGCGGATTGCGCAAGAGGTTTTCAAAATCGGGGAGAGCCTTGAGGACCTTGTTGAAGCCGTCCAGCTCCGTTCCGTACTGTTCAATGGCCTGGCCCTCAGCGGCCAGATTGAACAGAGCCCTCGAATAACGCTTCGCGATAACTTGGTTTTTCACTTCGCCTCCACCACCTTCGACATGAATTCGCTCACCAGACGCCTTTGATCATCGTTCTTCATCTTCTTTTCGATAATATTTTGAGCCGCCTCGACCGACAAGTCGATGACCTCGTCCTTCAACCGGTCGCGGGCAGCCTGAATCTCCTGCTCGATGGCGATCTGCGCCTGCTGCTGAATGTAGTCGGCCTCCCGGTGAGCAGCCTCGAGAATCTTTTGCTTTTCGGTTTCCCCCTCGGCAATCAGCTCATCGACGATCTTCCGGGTTTCCTCTTCAAGCTTTGCAAGCTTTTCCTGTACCTGCGCCTGTTCGGCCTTGGCCTCGGCGGTCTTGGTCTCCAGTTCGGCAAGCAGCCTCTGGATCTCCTCCCTGCGAGAACTCAGGAAGGTGGCAATGGGCTTTTTGAGCAGTTTTACGAGCACCACGACAACGATGGTAGTCGCAACCACCCGGTAGGCGAAATCGGTCCAGTTAAGCGGCTCGGCAGCCTCGGCCTCCGCTGCAAACGCGGTGGTGAGCCAGGTCAAAGAAAGCGCTACCCCGGCCAGGGAGGCAAACAATCCGGATTTCAACATCTTTCCTCTACGACTCGCTAGCATCAAACCTTCCTCCCGAGAATCTTCTGCGCCAGTTCGCCCGAAAATGCCTTCACCTGCTGCTTTAGCTCCTTTCGAGCCACTGCAATGTCTTTTTCGATCTTTTCCCGCAGCTTTTGAACCTTCCCGGCAGTCTGCTCGGAGACCTGCCTCAGAAGCTCCTTTTCCTGCTCGTACCCGGCGGCCTTCAGTTCCTGAATCCTCTGAGCTCCGCTCAGCCGTGCCTCTTTCAGCCGCGTTTCATAGTCCGCCAACCCGGCCCGCATCTGTCCTTCGATGCTTTCAATCCCTTCCTGCTTCTCGACGATAAACCTCTTTCTCTCGGCGACTATCCGACGAATCGGGCGGTACAGCACGAAATTCATCACGACAAGAAAGATCAGGAAATTGGCCATCTGGATTAAAAGCGAGTAATTGATTTCGACCATCTGACTCCACCCTCCCGCTAAGACAAGAAATCATATGTCCTTCGACATACCTGCGCGCGCGGTCGATAACCAGCCTGGACCGACTGGCAAGGACTCTTCTACTGCATGATTGGCCAGGAGCCAAGTCGAACAGACCGGAAGCGGCTGTGCCGCAACCGGGGCCCGGCACTTTCGCAGGGCGCCGTCCGACACGCCTCTGCGATAAAACCTCCCTCCACGACGGGGAGAGGCATTCCCATTTCCTTTGCCGGGCAAAAAAGCCCTTTTTCCCAAACCGGGAGCCCCTTTTTGCCTGACCGGAACAGCGGATGGTTGCGGCCGACTCAAACGGGCAAGACTGATGTTTCACACTGACACTTGGTTCTTGACATGGGCGTGCTTAGTAGCACAGGACGCCACTCTTGGCAAGTGAAAAGCGATAAAATTCACAACAATAATGCCCGGCTCCAAGGCCCGGCTCAGTGCGATTGGAATACGTATCGGCGCATGCTCACATTCTCCGCAAGCCCGATCGCAAGACACAGGGCGATTATCGACGAGCCTCCGTAGCTTACGAAGGGAAGCGTTATCCCCACCACAGGCAGAAGCCCCACCACCATGCCGATGTTGATGAGCGCCTGCCACATGATCAGCCCTCCCACACCGACAACAATGAGCGAGCCGAACCTGTCGCGCGACCTTGCTGCTATGCGCAGTATGAGAAAGATGAGCAGACAAAACAGCAGGATCAAAACGGTACAGCCCACGAATCCCCACTCTTCGGCCCAGACGGAGAAAATGAAATCGGTCTGCTTTTCGGGCAGAAAATGGAGCTTGTTCTGGGTACCTTTAAGAAACCCCTTCCCCCAAAGCTCTCCGGAACCGATCGCAATCTTTGACTGCCGGATGTGGTACCCGGCGCCGAGCGGATCGAGGTTGGGACTCATCAGGATGAGAATTCGCTGTTTCTGGTAGGGTTTCAACACATGATTCCATACAGGGAGAACGAGCGGCACGATGGCCAGGATAACAATCGCCAGGTATCTCCAGCGAACCCCCACAAAGAGGATCATGGAGCCGGCAACGGCAAACAGTGCGATGGCGCTTCCCAGATCGGGTTCGGCAAGAATCAGGAGCACGGGCAGCATGACCATCGCAACGGGAGGCAGGAGCTTTTTGATGCTCGGAAAATTCGTCATCTCCTGCGCCGAAAAGTAGCTGGCGAGTTGGATGATGATCACCACTTTTACGAACTCGGAGGGCTGGAACTGAAAGCCCGCGATCTCGAGCCACCTTTTGGAGCCGTGCGACACTCTTCCGATCACGAGAACGGCGGCAAGAAGCAGCACTATCCCGCCATAGAGCCAGGGGCTGATGGCCCTCAGGCGCTGATAGTTGATAAAAAGCGAACCGCACATGACTGCAAGACCGATCGTCAGCCACACAATCTGCTTTATGAAAAGATTGTTGGCCGGCCGCGCCTGGATCTGGGGATACACCGCGGAGTAGATGCTCAAAAGTCCGATGCATACGATCGCCAACACGGTCCAGATAACCGACCAGTCGAAATTTTCGATAAGGCGTCTGTCCATCATAGCGAAAAATTACCTTCCTGGTGCGTCCTCAGGCCTCTTTCCGGGCAACGCCGCGCTTTTGCCCACCCTACCTCGGTGCGCACAGGGTGAAAGGTGCAGGTGGGGGGGAGCACAGCGAACCCCAACCTTCCCGCGCATTGCCCCAGGGCGTATATCGGGTCTCCAGACGCAAACTACTTAGGCGGCGTACCGCTTTTGACTTTCAAATAGGCCTTCATCACCGCCTCGACGGTCGGCCCCGCAGCCGTTCCCCCATGGCCGCCGTGTTCGACAATTGCAGCCACACAAATTTTGGGATCGGAGGCGGGCGCCCAGCCGACAAACCATCCGTCGTCCTTCGCCTTTTCCGCAGCGGCTTTCCCTTTCGTCACATGGCCCAGATTCACCACCTGAGCCGTGCCGGTTTTTCCGGCAATGGGGAGTGCGGGGTCGTAGAGGTGATGGGCCGTTCCCCGCGGGTCGCTTACTACCTCGGAGAGAGCCTTCTGCACCACTTCGAAATACTTCTGGTCTATGGGAATCTCGCGCTTGAGCCTCGGCTCGGCGCCCGGAACCTGCCCGGGGGCCATGCCCTCGATCTTGTTTACGACGTAGGGTGTCCACAGCTTCCCGCTATTGGCGATCGCGCTGTAGCCCATGGCCATCTGGAGGGGAGTCGCCAGGTCGTAGCCCTGCCCGATGGAGATCGATAGGGTTTCCCCCTTTTCCCAGGGATGGCCCGTTACCCGTTTTTTCCAGGCCGAACTGGGGACGAGCCCAGCGTTTTCCCCCGGAAGACCTATGCCCGTCTTTTGCCCGAGCCCGAACATTTTGACGTACTTGGCGATTCGATCGACTCCGAGCAAGAGCCCGGTGTGATAGAAAAAAACATCGCAGGACTCAATCAGCGCCGTTTCCACCGGAATGGTACCGTGTCCGCCCTTTCGCCAGCAATGATAGTCGCGCCCGGCAAACGCCAGGTAGCCGGGACAAAAGAAGGTGGTGGACGGGGTGATCACTCCGCATTGCAGAGCGGCAAGAGCCAGGTACGGTTTGTAGGTGGACCCGGGTGGATAGGCGGCTCCGCAGACCCGGTTGAGCATGGGATGATCCGGGTCTTTGGCCATGGCGAGCCATTCCTTTTCGGTGAGCCCCTTGATGAACTGCTCCTGGTCGAAAGTGGGGGTGGAGACGAAAGCCAGAACCTGCCCGTTGTTGGGGTCAACGGCCACCAGAGCTCCGGCCTTTCCGGCCAAACCCGCCTCAGCCGCTCTCTGGGCGTCCATATCGATCGTTAGCCACAGGTCGTGGCCCGCAACGGGAGGCTGCTCTTCGAGCAATCCCACCCGCCTTCCAATCGCGTCGACCTCCACCTGCCGGTGTCCCCTCACCCCGTGAAGATATTTTTCGAAGGCGGCCTCGACACCCATCTTGCCGATGTCCTCCCCGGGATAGTAGCCGGGGTATTTTCCGCTCTTGAGCTCCGCCTCGGTAATCTGGCTCAAATACCCGATCAGGTGCGCAGCCGTTCCGTCAAAGTTGTACTCGCGCTTGGGCTCGATCTCTATTTCCACCCCGGGAAGCCGCACCAGTTCCGCCTCCACCCGGGCAAGGCAGTCCCTGTCCATGTCGGAGACAAGCCGTATCGGGTCAAACCGCGGAGTCTCCCGGTTGGCCTTGACGACCGCAAACAAATCGGAAGGGTCGCACCGGCACAGGCGCGCGACGGCATCGATCGTAGCCGGAAGGTCCTTTACGTCCTCACGCACGAGCATCAGGTCGTAGGCCGGCCGGTTCTCCACGATCGGAACGCCGTTTCTGTCATAGATGATCCCGCGCGGGGCCTCGATGTCTTCGGTGCGGATCCGGTTGTTTTGCGACTCGTAGCGGTAGTGTTCTCCGCGAAGCACCTGCAGAAACCACAGCCGTGAAACGTATATCGACATCACCAGCAGCATCACGGCAAAAAAGACGATGTACTGCTTCTTGAAAGAAAGCGACTCGGCGTTTTCAACGTGCATCAGCTTGGGTCCGTCGACCTTCCTGACCTTCGTCTTCATCTTTTGGCAACACCCCGGCCGATCAACCGCCGATCGTTTCCCGGCCCAAAAGCGGGTAGATCACAAGGGGCGCGATTGTGGCCGTAAGCAATGTCCGAATGGACAGGCTCACCCAGATCGACCGCAGCGTAGCCGTATCCAGCGGGAAATAGGATAAAAACAGCCCCAGGGCAACCGACTGCCCCAGCGCACACAGCCCCACCAGCCCCATCTGGTAGCCCGGATTGTGACAGTCGAAATTTTCGGAGGCCATGTTCACAAGGCAAACCGCGACGATATAGGCCCCCACGTGCAGCCCCCAGAACTCCCCGGAGAAAACATCGACGATAAACCCAAGAGAACCGGCCCACAGAACGCCTCCAAGAGGCGACCACTCCACCGCCACAACGAACATGAACGGAAGAAACAGATCCACCCGCAAGGCGGCATACGGAAGATGCGGAACGAGTTGTGCCTGGAGCGCGAGCATCAGGAAACTGCACAGGGAAAATTTAACGGCCTTCTTCACGGTCGGGCCCTGCTCGATGGATTTGGAACCGATCATGGCCGTTCCTTTTTGGTTGCAGGCCTGAGGTGAACGCCCGTCATCTTTCGAGGCTTCACCCGCGGTGGGCGCCCGTGCTCCCGGCCGCGCCTGTCGGCCGTAACGCGGGCTGCGCCGCCACTATCCGTCGCAGGCAAACGTTTCCCTCGGACCGAAGGCGTGGGCCGGGAGGCCTGCTTTCCCGCTCCGGAGGCGTCGGTAGCGGTTGCTCCCGCCCCCCCTGCCGAAGGCTGCACACTCTGGGGAAAACCGCTTTGCACCGGACCCATCTCGATTTTGGGTCGTTCAATGATGAGCACTTCCTCCAGTCGGCTCAGCTGCACGAGCGGCTTTACCTCGATTCTAAGAAACATGCTCGCCGGGTCCCGGTAGACCGCATGCACCACCCCGAGCCTCAGCCCCTTGGGGAAAATGCCGTCTTTTCCCGAAGTGATGAGCAGATCGCCTTCTTCGGTATCCAGGTTGGCGTTCACATACTTCAGGATACACCCGTTTACGTCTTTACCGCACAGAATCCCCCGCACGCGGTTTCGCTGGTCGATCGCATCGACGGCACTCCCCTGGTCGGTTATGAGCAAGACTCGGCTGTAGTGGCCGGAGACGTCGAGGATGCGCCCGATTACCCCTTCCTCATTAACCACCGGCATGTCCGCCGCCACCCCGTCGCGATATCCCTTGTCGACGATCAGCGTCTGGAACCAGCCGGTCAAATCGTGCACCACGACCTGGGCGGCTATCGTCTTGTAGCCCGTGGTCTTTTTGAAATCGAGCAGCCTTCGCAGCCGCTGATTTTCCACGAAGGCCTCCCGGTAGGCGGTCACCTGGTTCTGCAGATAGGCAACCTGCTGCTTTAACGCCGCATTCTCGGTGCGCAGGTTTTTGAGATAGATGTAGTCGTTGAAAAACTCCCCGAAAGAGGAAAACACATTTCCGACCAGTTGCAGTGGAGGACTTGCCACTTCCGTTACGAAGCGCTGCAGGTGATCCATCTTGTCCGGAGTTCGGAAATTCAAGGAAAAAATATAGAGGAAGGCGCTGACAAACACGAGTACCAGCAGTGCGCCGCGTAACCGGCGAAGCCATACGCCCGTACTGAAAACTTTCATATCAGGCACTTCGATTTCGATGCAAGAGACCACCGGGCACTCGATCCGCCCGGGCTAACACCTACGTCAACACATCCCGCAGGACCGCGATTTCGTCGAGCGCCTTGCCCGAACCCAGCACCACCGTGGTGAGAGGGTCCTCGGTCAGCATGATCGGAAGCCCCGTCTGCAGACGCAGGAAATGATCCAGGTTCTTTAGAAGCGCCCCCCCGCCCGTAAGAACGATTCCCCGGTCCACGATGTCGCCCGCAAGCTCGGGGGGCGTCTGCTCGAGGGCCACCTTGATCGTCTCCAGGATCGAATCGATCTGTTCCTGGATCGATTCGCGGATCTCATCGGAATTGACCTCGACGGTCTTGGGGATCCCGGTCACCAGATCTCTCCCCTTGATGGTCATCGTCTCGGTCTCTCCCAGAGGATAGGCGTTGCCTATGGTCGTTTTGATCGACTCGGCCGTTCGTTCGCCTATCAACAGGTTGTACTTGCGCTTTATGTGCTGCAGGATATCCTGGTCCATCTTGTCGCCGCCCACGCGGACCGAGCGGCTGTAGACGATGCCCGCAAGCGAGATGATGGCCACCTCCGTGGTCCCCCCGCCAATGTCTACAACCATGTTGCACACAGGCTCGGTAATGGGAAGCCCAGCCCCGATCGCCGCAGCCATGGGCTCTTCGATCAGGTAGACCTCATGGGCCCCGGCCGATTCGGCCGACTCCCGCACCGCACGCTTTTCCACCTGGGTCACCCCCGAGGGAATGCAGATGATCACCCGCGGCCGTATCAACGCCCGCCGATTGTGCACCTTGCGGATGAAATACCTCAACATCGCCTCGGCCACTTCAAAATCGGCTATCACGCCGTCTTTCATGGGCCTGATGGCGGTGATGTTGCCCGGGGTCTTTCCCAGCATCATCTTGGCGTCCTTGCCGACCGCCACGACCCTGTTGGCTCCCCGTTCATCCTTGCGAACCGCCACGACCGAGGGCTCGGTCAGCACTACCCCCTTGCCGCGTACGTACACCAGCGTGTTGGCAGTCCCCAGATCTATGGCTAGATCGTTTGAAAAAAAGCCGAGTATTCTGTTGAGGATCATTCGGCAAACTTCTCCTTTCGAACCGGTTTTTAAGCGCCCCTTCATACCATGAGAGGGTCGAATAGGCAACGTTTATGGAGAAAATGTTACCGCAGAACCCATAATTTGGTACAATTACAGTCGTCGGGCCGTACAGGCTGCGGCGGGCGGGAACGATTTCGAGTTAGTGTCCATCCGAAACCCCATGTAAGCCACGCAGACGACCGTGGCTCCCCCCTTCTGCAAAGGGGGCCACAGAGGGGAGTTTAAAGGAGTATACATCTGATTTGCTTGCAAAATCCCCCTGAGTCCCTTTCCATAAGGGGGACTTGGGTTCGAATCGTCCGAGGCGAGGCGCGACGGCCTGGCACCCCGGTTGCTGCGATTCGCCGCCGGGAGCTGATTTTCAACCGTTGACAAAGGCGTCGTTTTTTCATTAAAATAGAGTTTTTGTGTACGCCGCGTCGTTTTCAACGACTCCGGGCCAACTTCCCGCCCCTTTTTCGGCGGGCAAATTATACCAGTGAGGAAGCTTTTATGTCTAAAAGAACGTTTCAACCCAGCATCCTGAAAAGAAATCGCACCCACGGCTTCCTGGAACGTATGGCCACCAAGGCCGGCCGGGACGTCATCAAGCGCCGGCGCGCAAAGGGGAGAAAACGCCTCGCGTTGTGAGAGCAGATCGACTCCCGGAATCTTCGGACGGCAGATCGGTGAGGGGCTCCTGCACGTTTCGGCCTCATGAAAGGTTGCGTTGCTCCGCCGATTTCCAGCGAGTCAAGATGGCGGGGAAACGGGCGAAATTCCTTCATTTCGGTCTCAATTTCATCGAAAACGGTCTGGAATACCATCGACTCGGCTTGGTGGTGCAAAAGCGCTTCTGGCCGGCCGCAGTTGCGCGAAACCGCATCAAACGGGTCATTCGCGAATGGTTCCGGCTCCATAAGGGTGAAATTGCCCGCCCCCCCAAAGATATTGTCGTCATTGCCCGCCCGGGGGCTGAAAGACTTTCGCCGGGAGATCTCCATGTCGAGTTCTCCCGAATTTTTCCAGGGACAGGGAAATAGTTGATGATCCGGTCTATATTTCTGGGTCTCCTTCGAGCATATCAAATATTTATCTCGCCGCTGTTTCCTCAGGCCTGCCGATTCGCGCCGACTTGCTCTCACTACACCTACGAGGCAATCGAAACCTACGGCGTCCCCAGGGGGATCTACCTGGGTCTGCGGCGCATTTTGCGCTGTCATCCCTTTCACCCCGGGGGCTATGACCCTGTGCCCGTAAATGCCTTCCGGAACCACAAAAGATCATTTCATTGGAGTTTTACTGAATGGATTCAAAAGCCCTTTTGGCGATAGTTTTTTCGGTGCTGCTCTTTTTTCTCTGGCAGCATTACTTTGCCCCGCCTATAGCCCCACCCGGGCAGCACATCGCAACGACCACCACGACTGCGCCAAAGACCGCGCCTTCGCCCCCGGTCGCACTCTCGGCCCCCACCCTTCCCAAGGTGGACCTGTCCAAACAGAAGACCTGGACGATCGGCGACAAGCTCTACACTATGAAGATCATTGCCCAGGGTGCGCGCCAGAGTTCCTTTGAGCTGCTGAAGTTCAAAAAGACTGTAAAGCCCGACTCCCCGCCCATCCAACTCGTGCGCGACACCTCCTATCTGCCCCTGGATGTTCAGCTTGTTTCGAACAAGGGGCTGGATCTGAGCGGTCTCGACTATTCGAGCTCGGCGCCCTCCAACGATCAAGTTCCCCCCGAGACGGCCTCCCGGAACGTCTCCTTCCAGGCCCAGGTCCCCGGCAGGCTTCGCATCACCAAAGTATTCACCGTGAAGCCCGATTCCTATGCCATGAACATGCAGGTCCGCATCCGCAATCTTTCGGCGAAGGATTTTTCCGACCGCCTCGCAATCAGCTTCTATTTCAAACCCTACACGATCGGCGATCGCTACAATCTCTCGCGGCTGACCTACTCCCTAAACGGCTCAAACCATGATGTGGAGCCCAAAACCTTTGACAAGCCCGGGGTTATTCCCTCTTCGATCAACTGGCTCGCCTATCAGGACAACTATTTCATCCAGGCGATCGTCCCCCTTTCGAGCGGCGACTACCAGCTGATCCCCAGCGAAATAAACACCGGAAACCCCGAGGATCAAATCACCCGGGTCGTCTACCTGACCAACACGTTCGACCTCAAACCCAATGAGGCCAAAACGTTCACCCTCGAACTCTACAACGGGCCAAAGGAGATGCCGGCTCTCGCCAAAGCCGGCCACGATCTGACCGCCTCGATCGATTACGGCTGGTTCAGCTTCCTCTCCAAACCCCTCCTGGCGGTGCTCACCTGGTTTTATTCCTATACGGGCAACTACGGGGTCGCCATCATTTTGCTGACGCTCGGCATCAAGATCATTTTCTGGCCTCTCACCCAGAAGAGCTACACGTCGATGCAGAAGATGAAAAAGATCCAGCCGAAGATTGCGCAGCTACGCGAAAAGTACAAGGACGATCGCGAAAAACTCAACCAGGAACTCATGCAGATCTACAAGACCTACAAGGTCAACCCGATGGGCGGCTGCCTGCCCATGGTACTGCAGATCCCGGTTTTTTTCGCTCTCTACCGCATGCTCGAAGAAACGGTCGCACTTCGCCATAAACCGTTCATGCTCTGGATAAACGACCTCACCGCTCCGGACCGTCTGCACATAGGCTCCTGGTTTTCGATCAATTTGACCGGTGTTCCGCTCCTTGGCACCTTCATCGGCGATTTGAACGGGCTGCCGGTCTTAACGATCCTCATGGGCATAACGATGTACCTGCAGCAGAAAATGATGCCCACCGGGGGCGATCCGATGCAGGAAAAGATAATGCTGATCATGCCCGTCATGTTCACCTTCTTTTTTCTCAATTTTCCTTCGGGCCTTGTTTTGTACTGGCTGGTTAACAATGTTCTCTCTATTGCGCAGCAGTATTGGATCAATCGCCATGCCGCCGCGTAGGGGGTTGCCTCTCCACAAACCATCTAATACTATTTCCGTGAACGACGGAGGAGAGCATGTCCACTGTGGAGTTTGAAGAAAAATCGGTCGAGGAGGCCATCGAGCTCGCCTGCAGGCACCTCAAACTTCCCCGTGAGAGCCTGGAGATCGAGATCGTCTCCAAAGGGTCTTCGGGGATCTTCGGAATCGTCGGAACCAGGAAGGCCAAGATTCGCGTAACGACCAAAGTTCCCCCGGCCGGCATGGCGGCGGAAAAGTCAAAGGAAGTCCTCGATGAGATTTTAAAACACGTCGATCTGCCCATGGTCGTCGAAGCCGAAGCAAGAGAGGGCTACTGCTACCTCAATATCATCAGCAACGGCTCGGGGCTGCTCATCGGAAAGCGGGGCAAAACCCTCAATGCCCTCCAGTTTCTGGTCTCCAAGATCGTGAGCAGACAGACCGGGGAAAGCGTCTCTCTTGTCGTGGACACCGAGAACTACCGCTCCAAGCGCGAGGAGAGCCTCCAGGCGCTTGCGCGCCAGCTGTGCGAAAAGGTTAAAAAATCGCACCGCTCCGTGACCACCGGTCCTATGAGCGCCCAGGACCGCCGGGTGATTCACCTGGTGTTAAAGGACGATCACGAGGTACGGACCAAGAGCAAGGGAGAGGGGAACCTGCGACGCGTGATCATCTACCCGGTGCGAAAGGGCAAAGAACCCCGCAAGCCCGAAGAAAAGCAGGAACCGACGGAGTAGGAAACAACCCGGCTACGTGATGGACCCGGAATTTGCAAAGGACACCATTTGCGCCATCGCCACTCCGATTGGCGAGGCGGGCATCGGTCTCATCCGGTTGAGCGGCCCGGAAGCGCTCGAAGCGGTCCTGCGGATCTTTAGACCCAAGGAGCCCGCTCGGCCGCTCGCCTCCCACACCCTGCGCTACGGGTGGATCGCCGATCCATTTTCGAACGAGCTGGTAGACGAGGTCCTTGTGAGCTTCATGGCCGCCCCGCGCACCTACACGCGCGAGGATGTGGTCGAAATAAACTGCCACAGCGGCTTTGCGGTTCTCCATCGCATTCTCGGCCTTCTCCTGTCGGGCGGTGCGCGCCTCGCCCGACCCGGAGAGTTCACGCGCCGCGCCTTTTTAAACGGCCGCATCGATCTTTCCCAGGCCGAAGCCGTAATCGAGATGATCCGCTCGCGCTCCGACCAGGGTCTTTCGCTTGCCAATCGCCACCTGCGAGGAGATTTGCGCCTCCTCGTAGAGACCTGGCTCGAAACCCTCGAGCGTGCCCAATCCCATCTCGAGGCGCTGATCGATTTTTGCGAAGATATCGCCGAAGAGCCCTCCCCCTACCAGTCCATTCGGGAAAGCCTCTCCCTGGAAGTCGCAAACCCGCTTCGCACCGTTTTGAAAAATTTTGACGAAGGCCGCCTGCTGCGCGAGGGGCTGACCTTCGTTCTCGTTGGAAAACCCAATGTGGGAAAATCTTCGCTTTTGAACGGACTTCTCGGAAAAAACCGCGCGATCGTGACGCCTTCCCCCGGAACCACCCGCGACGTGATCGAGGACACCTTCCTTCTGGGCGGCGTGCAGGTGCGCCTCTTCGATACGGCCGGGATTCGCGGGGAGCCCGACGAAATCGAATCGCACGGCATCGAGATGACGATCCGCTCGCTTTCCGAAGCCGACGTCGCGCTCTGGCTTCTCGATCGCAGCAGGCCTCTTTCCGGTGAAGATGACCGAGTCTACGAGGCCATCGCACAAAAGCGTTGCGTCGTACTCGTAAACAAAAGCGATCTTCCCGCCGCCTTTTCCGCCCAAAGTGTTACCACCCGTTTTCCCGGGCTCGCTCCGGCCATGACGCTTTCGGTCAAAAACCCCTCCGATCTCGAAGGGCTGAAGCAGCGCCTCGCAGAAGAGTTTATCAAAAAGCCGGTCGAAACCTGCGGGTCGCAAATCGTTCCCAATCTGCGGCAAAAACAGCACCTCCAAAGGGCCGCCGACGCCCTTGCCAAAGCCGGGGAGCTCTTGGGCTCCGATGACTCTTACGGAGAACTCATAAGCTTTGAGATCGAGTGTGCCCGAAGCGAACTCGAATCCGTTATCGGCCGCTCGCACGATATCGATCTTCTCGACAGGATATTTCTCCAGTTTTGCGTAGGTAAATGATGGACTTTATCGATCTTCTTCTCTCGGTCGCAGCAACGGCGAACATCGCTTTGGACCAAACCCAGGCCGTCCTTTTGAGCCGCCATGTCGAGATCATGCTCGAGTGGAATTCCCGGATGAACCTCACCAGGATCACCACCCCCGAAGAAGTGATCGTAAAGCATCTGCTCGATTCGATCGCCCCGGCCAGATGCCTCCCCGCCTCGGGCCGCGCCCTCGATGTGGGAGCGGGCGCGGGATTTCCGGGCATCCCGCTAAAAATCGTGCGCCCCGACCTGGATATGCTGCTTCTGGAATCGACCCGCAAGAAGGTGACCTTTCTAAACGCCGCCGCCGCCGCGCTCCAACTGCCGGGACTCTCCGCCCTGCATGAATCCTGGCAGGACTTCCGAAAGCGAAAGGAAAACGTCGGCACGTTTCAACTGATCGTCATGCGGGCGATAAAGCCCGAGCCCGAGCACATCAGCCGTCTTGCCTCCACACTTCTTGCTCCCGGCGGTTTTTTCGCCAGGTGGGAGGCCCTTGACGCCGAATCTCCCAAAAAAGCCCTGCACAAGACGAAGAAACACCATCGCCTCGACGTGGAATTTTACGGCGAGTTCGCCTATTCGCTCCCCGGCCTCGACCGCCCCCGGGTGGTGCGGCTGTGGCAAAAACCCGGCGCCGGCGGGTCGCCAGGGCCGGAGGGCCTGGCCCAGCTATGAAATAAACCGGCGTGCCACCAGAGCCGGGTCGGCCAGCCCAGCTTTCTGTCCACACCCCCGAGTCGGCTTGCATCCCTCATCATCCGTTTCAATCCACGCCTCCGCTTTGCACAAGGCTGGATATCATGTTTCGACATAGGACCTATAGGTCATATAGGACCTATTTTTTTGATAACACAGTCCCGGGAGTTTTTGGGCCTGCGGGTGGTCTTTGAGCGGCAAGACGTGCTTCCTCAGGTCGTTCCGAACCATTTCCTCAAGGGCGGCCGCCATCTTTATCGCTTACTAGCCCAACTTCGGAACAGCTCACGGTTTCCTGCTGTTGCCGCGCGCTTGCTGCCGCGCGTGATAGAGTCTTTCGGTGAAGCCCCCTTCCTTGAGAAACATCTGTTCGAGGGACCGCAACTGCTGGTCGAGAAGGTAGTTCGCCTGGTGAATCAGGCAGATGAGGGTGTTTGCGGCCGATTCGGCGTCGGCGGGGGCTTCAATATAGGACCTATAGGTCATATAGGACCTATTTTGTTGATAACACAGTCCCCGGACTTTCCTGGCCGACGGGTGGTTTTTGTCCCAGAGGGGCAAACCGTGCTGCCTCAGGTAGTCCTGGAAATCTAAAAGCAGTTCCTCCAGGCTGGCGCGAGCGCCCCCCAGTAGCTTTAATTCCGTTTTTTTGGAAGTTCC
This sequence comes from Deltaproteobacteria bacterium, assembly GCA_021813685.1. Lineage (GTDB taxonomy): Bacteria > Desulfobacterota > Syntrophobacteria > Syntrophobacterales > Syntrophobacteraceae > SbD1. The sequence continues at coordinate 22,485 of JAKAJS010000235.1, forward strand.
GGAAGCCATGCATCCTTCGGCGATATTCTGTTTTCCGCTTCTGGCCGCCTGGACCATCTGGTCGTTTGTGCGCGAGCGAACATCGATAAACCGATTACAGAACACCACCGTTCCGTCATGGATGATTTCGGCCGTCTGGTAGGATTTCAAATCGCGGTATCCGCCGTGGGGAGGGATGATTTGCGGCCCCGTTATTTCGTGGCTACATCTATTCTCCATATAGTCCTTCCTGTCACACCCAAGGCTATTGAAAAATGTGGGTCCTATCCACCATTCGAAAGCACAATGCAACTCAACTACTTGGCATTACTTGTAAACATTTTGTCTGACAGTGGCGCTTAAAGATAAAAACTCTGAGGATAATAAATGAAGTGATTCAAAGCCGAGCCTACCACCGCCCGCCCGGGAATAAAAGTCAAATAGCAATCGAAGCGGAGCGGGTGTGAAGTTTTTGCGTTGGAATAAAAACCACCTGTCAACGGCCGTCACGCCGCACGCCGCCCGAAGATGGCGGTGCCGACCCGCACGATGGTTGCTCCTTCTTCGATTGCGACTTCGAAGTCGCCGCTCATGCCCATGGAGAGTTCGCTGAGACCGGGGGCTTCGTTTTTGAGGGTGTCGAGCAGTTGGCGCATGCGTCGGAAGTAGGGCCGCACCCGTTCGGGCTGATCGAAAAAGGGAGGAAGCGCCATGAGCCCCCGAACGTCCAGCCGGTCGAGCCCGCGGCAAAATGTGAGGAGAGAGGCCGCCTGGGCCTCGCCCGTGCCGCTCTTTGTCTCTTCTTCCCCGATATTTATCTGGATGAGCACGGGTATTTTTCTGCCCAGGCCTGCGGCCCTGCGGTCAAGCTCGAGTGCGAGGCTCTCGCGGTCGACCGTCTGGATCAGATCGCAGCACTCGAGGGCGGTCTTCACTTTGTTTGACTGCAAGTGGCCGATGAAGTGCCAGGCGACAGGCAATCCCGCAAGGGCCTCCCGCTTGCTTTTGGCCTCCTGGATATAGTTTTCGCCGATAATTTCCAGACCGGCTTCTATGGCCTCCCGGATTCTTTCTGCGGGCACCGTCTTGGTCACCCCCACCAGCTTCACTTCTGAAGCGTTTCGTCCCGCCCGGGCGCACGCATCCGCGATACGCCCGCGAACACCGGCCAGGTTTTCGGCAACATAGCTTTTCTCCACCTTTCACCTCCGAAAGACCCGCTTATACCATACCCAATGACAAGGTTGACTCTTAATCGTTAAAAAGATATTAATCGGCTCTACAAAAATCACAAGCAACGGAAAAGGTGAGGTCGCTGTTGTATGGACAACAATTACATCGAGGTTAGATGGCACGGCCGGGGTGGTCAGGGCGCGGTCACAGCCGCGGAAATCCTGGCTCAGGCCGCCTTTTATGACGGGTACAAGGGAGTGACGGCGGCACCCTTCTTCGGGGCCGAAAGAAGAGGCGCTCCCGTGATCGCCACAAACAGGCTCGCGCGCGAACCGGTAAGGACTCTCTCGCTCGTTCAGAAGCCCTCGGTAGTGGTGGTGCTCGATGAAACGATTTTGCGCGTGGTAGACGTCGCAGCGGGCATACGGCCGGACGGGCTGATCATTATAAACAGCAAAAAGTCGCCGGATCGGATCGCTTTGCCGCCCTCCCTTCGGATTGCGGTGACCGACGCAACACGGTGGGCCACAGAAGCCGGCCTCATCATCTCCGGAACCGTCCTTTTCAACACGTCCATCCTGGGGGGCTTTTCCAAGGCTACGGGCCTCGTCTCCATGGAGAGTGTGGAAAAAGCGCTTCGGGAACACTTCCACGGCGAGGCGTGCGAGAAGAATGTGCTTGGCGCAAGACTTGCCTGCGAAGGAACGGTTGTTTCACGGACTTGATATGAGCAAAGGAAAGATAGAGATGGGAGTTGGCAAAGCTCACAACGACCCCTTTACGATTGCCAGATCCAAACTGTGCGAAGCCGAAGCCGGTAAGACCGGCGACTGGAGATCTTCGCGCCCTGTTATAGACCACTCCAAATGCATTCCTTCCAAAACGGGCAAAAAATCCTGCTTTCTTTGCTGGATGTATTGCCCCGAGGGGATCGTAGCAAAGACCATCCCTGTCGAAATCGACTACGATTACTGCAAGGGCTGCGGAATATGCGCGGAGGAGTGCCCTGCCGGAGCCATCGAAATGATCGACGAACACGAGGCCGATTAGGCCGTCCTGGCGAAGACAAAGACAGCCCTGTCAAAGAATTCGTCCATAGTTTCGGCAACCAGATCGCGATTGGAAAACCCGGCGGTTTCGAATCCCTCGATCAACTCTTCCCGGCTAAGAGCGCCGTTCATGCACCACGCCCAGGCGTCGGGCTCTGCGGCGAAATAGTCGGGCAAGGCCCCCTTTCGACATAAATCGGCGCCGGCGACTATTCCGCCCGGTGTGAGCACGCGGTGCATTTCTTCGATCAGTTCCGCTTTTTCCGGAAAGAGGTTGAAGACCCCATTGAGGATGATCCACTGGAAGGAGCCGGGCGCAAAGGGGAGAGCAGCCCCATCGGCGCACAGGAATTCTGGTCCCTGGCTTGGAAATCCCCCCTGTCCCCCTTTGACAAAGGGGGGAAAGTGGGCTCCTTTTGAAACGGGGAGAGATAGAGCCGCATCCCGGGCCTTTACCAGCACCGGAAAGACATTGTCGAGGTTTATCACGGTAAAGGCAGAACGGGCCGAAAGCTTCAAAAGCAGGGAATCCACCCCGGCCCCGCACCCCAGGTTCAAGACCCTGTCGCCCTCCCCCGGGTCGATTCGCACAAGGACATTCCCGCAGGGCAAAAAATCCTCCCACACTTTGGCCGGGAGCTTATCGAGCAAGTCGGGTGGATAGCCCAGTTCGACTGCAAGCGACTTTCCGCCCAAGCGCCCCGCCCCGCCGCCTCCCGCCAGATAGCGCCGCTCGTAGAATCGCCGGATGTGCTTTTTCATAAGACTTCTGCTGCCTACACCCGTAGAATTCCAACCACTTTTTCGGCCACCTCCCGCAGGTCGGCTTCATTGGGCCTTCCCACGATATTTCCCATCCGCCCGTTGGTCGAGTGGGGCTGGAGCTTTCCGTGGTATTCGCCGACAAAGTACCACTCGCCGATAACTTCATAGCCCAGGTGATCGAAGAGCTGCGCCATGTGCTTGACCGCAGGGACGGCCTCGTTTATCCCCGTGTGGACACCCCCGTAGGAGCAATAGACAACCGCCTTCCTGCCCTGGCGCCTGGGGGAGGCGGGCTTTATTTCGCCTTCCCGAAAGTATTTTTCCACAAGCTTCCCCCAAAGCGTCTGCATCGGTTTTCCCGGAAGCCAGTGATAGACCCCGGAGCCGGAAAAAATGAGGTCATAGGCAAGGATGTCCGGCTCGGAGGTGTCCGGTCCCACCTTGACGCTGTCCACCTCATGGCCCTGCTCGTGAAGCGTCTTTTCAATCTGTTTTGCGATTTTTTCCGTGTTCCCTGTTGCCGTAAAATAAAGATTGAGAACCCGCATGACCGCCAACCCTCCCTTTCGCGTTTCTGGTATACTCATTCCCGCTCTCCTCATGATACTCTTGTCCTGAAGGTTGTGCAAACTCCCCCTTTTGCTGTCGGGCGCCTCTTACGCCTGCCGTACGGATATGACCATATTTGCTTTCGAGAAGGTTTTACACTATTTTACTGGTAGCTGCCTGAGCTAAAGGAGCCGGAGCCCCGGAGGTTCCCCCGATTGACTTTTTGACCGAGTTGGTTCATTTTGGCCCGGTGATAGTAACCAAGCCTCTTTACCTTCGCTTATGGAGGAATTCATGAAGATAGAACAGATTCCGGTCGGTTTCATGCAGGTCTTCTGCTACCTGGTCTACGACGAGGAAAAAAAGGAAGGTATTCTGATCGACCCTGCCGGAAATGAAAAGGAACTCCTGGAGCACCTCAGGCAAAAGGGCATAACCCTGCGCTATATCGTAAACACCCACGGACATGCCGATCATACGTGCGGAAACCGTCCCATCCGTGAGGCCACCGGGGCAAAAGTGGTGATGCATGCCGAAGACGATTCCTTTTTTGAAAGGCCGGAAAACAAGATGTTTGCCCGCAGCATGGGATTTGCGGACCCGGGCGTAGTGGACGTGGATGTAGAGGATGGCGAGGAGCTTTCGTTTGGAAATCTCAAGATGAAATTCCTCCACACCCCCGGCCACACGCCCGGGGCCTGCTGCATTCTCATCGAGGGAAACCTGTTCACCGGAGACACCCTGTTTGTCGGGGCGGTCGGCCGCACCGATCTGCCGGGGGGCTCCTACGAACAGCTCATCCGGTCTCTTCAGGACCTTGTGCGCAAACTTCCGCCGGATACCGTCGTGTGGCCGGGCCACGACTACGGAGACAGGCCCCGGTCTACCTTGAAGCATGAAGCCGAGACCAATCCGTACATAGCCGAGTACATGGAATAATTCTGAAGATCCGGCTTCTATCGGAATGCTCGCACGATAGAAGTTCTGAATACTTATTTCAGGGAGGGGAATACGGTGAAAGCGGGAAATCTGAAAAAGGGAGCGGCTATCACACCGGCGAAAGGCAAGTTGGGAATCCTCATCGCCGGCATAGGGGGGGCCGTCAGCACCACCTTTATGGCCGGAGTCGAGCTTGTGCGGCGCGGTCTTGCCGAACCGGTGGGCTCTCTTACTCAACTCGGAACCATCAGGCTCGGAAAACGCTTCGAGAAGAGATCCCCCAAGATCAGTGAGTTCGTTCCCCTGGCGGGCCTCGACGATCTCGTCTTTGGCGGCTGGGACATCTACGAGGCCAACTGCTACGAGGCCGCCCTGTACGCACGCGTCTTGCGGCGCGACCATCTCGATGGGGTAAAGGACTTTCTTTCCTCCATTTCGCCTATGAAAGCGGTTTTCGACCGCCGGTTCGTAAAAAATCTCGACGGCGCCCATGTCAAGGAGGCCCCCGGACTGCGCGGGAAGCTCGAAGAAATAAAGGCGGATATCGCAGAGTTTAAAGCTCGAAACGGGGTGGAAAGATGCGTCATGATCTGGTGCGGAAGCACGGAGGTGCACCTGAAGCCCGGGGAAATCCACCAGTCGATCGAAGCACTGCGGCAGGCCGTCGATGCAAACGACCCGACCATTCCCCCGAGCATGCTCTATGCCCTGGCCGCCCTGGAAAGCGGTTTGCCGTTCATAAACGGCGCCCCCAACCTCACGATCGATATCCCTGCGATGCTCGAACTGGCCGAGATCGTGAAAGCGCCCATTACGGGCAAGGATTTCAAGACCGGGCAGACGCTTATGAAAACCATTCTCGCCCCGGGCCTCAAATCCCGACTGCTCGGCCTGGAAGGCTGGTATTCGACCAATATCCTGGGGAACCGCGACGGACTGGTCTTAGACGATGCCGAATCGTTCAAGACAAAAGAGGAGAGCAAGCTTTCCGTTCTCGAATACCTCTTGCAGCCTCATCTCTACCCCACCCTCTACAAGAACTATTATCACAAGGTGACTATCAACTACTATCCGCCCAGGGGGGACAACAAGGAAGGCTGGGACTGCATCGACATCTTCGGATGGCTCGGATACCCCATGCAGATAAAGGTCGATTTCCAGTGCCGCGACAGCATCCTGGCCGCCCCCCTCATCCTTGACCTGGTCCTCTTCATGGACCTCGCGCAAAGGGCCGGAATGAGCGGCATCCAGGAATGGCTCTCCTTCTATTTCAAAAGCCCCATGGTGAAAGAGGGCCTCTATCCCGAACACGACCTTTCCATCCAGTCGATGAAGCTCAAAAACACCCTGCGCTACCTCATGGGAGAGGAGCAGATAACCCATTTCGGCCTGGACTATTACATGAGTGAAGAGGAGGGAGGAGCTTAAGCAAAAAAAGGGCGGAGGGAGCCTCTCCCCGCATGCACGAAGGAGAAGCACATGGAATGGCGTGAAGTAGTCGAGCACCCGGACTTGCGAAACCTTCCTTTCAAGATCGAGACCAACGAATGGGGAAAGATCCTGATGACGCCGATTTCGGGCACGCATGAATTGTATCAGTCCGAGATCGGCCGGTTACTCAAACGCCTTGAGAAAGGCGGCAGGACCTCGATGGAATGCCCCATTCAGACTTCTCAAGGCGTAAAAGTCGCCGATATCGTCTGGGCAAGCACTGCATTTCTTCAAAAGCACGGCGCGCGCATTCTTCTTTTCCCGGAATCCCCCGAGGTGGTCGTTGAAGTGCAATCGACATCCAACTTTGCAGCCGAAATGGAAGAAAAGAAACTGCTCTATTTTGAAGCAGGCGCAAAGGAGCTTTGGCTTTGCGATGACGAAGGAAACATGCGTTTCTTAAACCCCGAGGGAGAACTGGAAAGAAGCCAAGTATTTGGAGATTTCCCCAAACACATCGATATAGAGATGGAGTAAGGCAAAGAAGCGGGAAGCGGGGAGCGAGAAGCGCGAAGAAAACCGTCCCGTCCGCTTTCATAGTCCCGGGGTGCGCCCGAATCAATCACTTTCCACATACACGCGCGGCACACGCCGGGAAACCGCGCAGGTAAGCTCGTAGGGGATCGTGCCTATTCTTTCGGCCACATCGAGCGTCTGGATGGTCCCCCGGGCCGTTTCCCCCCACAGGAGCGCTTCATCTCCCACCGCAACAGGCCCTTTTCCGACCTCCACCATGATACAGTCCATGGTGACCGTTCCCACGATGGGATAGAGCCTCTCCCCGATGAGCACTTCCCCGTTGTTGGTCAATCTGCGGCTGAGGCCGTCGGCATACCCGATCGGAAGCACGGCGACTCTGGTTTCCCCCGGTGTGGTCCATCTCCTGCCGTAGCTGACGGGATAGCCGCCGGGCATCTCGCGCAGGTGCGCAACATAGGTCTTTAGCGACATCACCTGCCTCGGCGCAATGGACCCGCTCGTCTCCCTGGAAGGATAATGGCCGTATAGCAGTATACCGGGCCGCACGGCGTCGAAATAGCTCTGCGGGATATCCAGGATTGCCCCGCTTGCCGCCATATGGATCATTTTGGGCCTAGCGCCTGCTTTGGAAAGGGCGGAGGTCGCCTCGCCAAACCGGGCAAGCTGGAGATTGGCGTAGGTTTTATCCTTCTCGTCGGCCGTCGAAAAATGGGTATAGAGTCCCTCCCAGGCGCAGGCGGTCGACCCGCAGAGCCGGTCGAACAGGTCGGCGGCCCTGTGCCACAGCTCCCCCACTCTCCCCATCCCCGAATCGAGCTTGCAATGGACCCGGGCGCGCAAACCGGAGAGACCCGCACAGCCCTTTTCGATCCACGCGATGTCCTCCGGACCGAAAACTGTGATGCTCAGGCCCGCTTTCACCGCCTCCGGGATCTGTTCGGGAAAAAGCCTGCCGAACACCAGGATTTGCTGTACGATTCCGCTCTGCCTCAGTTCCATTGCTTCTTCGAACCGGGCGACCGCAAACATCGAGGCCCCTTCCCGAACAAGCCGCCTTGCCACAACCACTGCGCCATGCCCGTAAGCATCCGCCTTGATGACGGGGATGACCCCGGCCGCTCCCACCTTTGCCCTGATGTTCCTGAAATTGTAGGCAAGGTTATCCAGGTTTATTTCCGCATACGTCTTACAACTCATAAAATCCCCGTATCGACCCGCATCGGGTGTAAATGAAAACGCAAATCCTCTCAGTTTTTGACGGAAGCAGGGGAAACATCGCCGCCTGCCTCCTCCTGCCACGGATAGGACACGCGGCTGTGAAACGCCGCCGAAACGGCGTCTACCAGCGCAATCCTCACCCTTCCGAGTTCCTCGGTCGTCAGATCGCACTCGTCTAATTGCCCGTCATCCAACCGTTTTTCGATAATATAGCGAACGATCGCTTCGACTGCAGCCCGGCTGGGCTCGGGCAGGGTTCGCGAGGCGGCTTCGACCGCATCGACGATCATGAGGATCGCGGCCTCCCTGCTTTGCGGTTTAGGCCCTGCGTAGCGAAACTCCTTTTCCTCCGGATGGAGATCCGGATCGCCATGCCGAGCTTTGTCCCAGAAGTATTCCAAAATCATCGTCCCGTGATGCTGCGGAATGAAATCGAGGATTTTGGGAGGCAGTTTCGCCTTCTTCCCGATGCGCAGGCCGTTTGTGACATGGGCGATGATGATCTTGGCGGACTCGACGGGCTCCAGTTCGTCATGCGGATTGGAGCCGTTCCCCTGGTTTTCGGTGAAATAGCCGGGAGTCGCCATTTTCCCGATGTCATGAAAATAGACTCCGGCCCGTAGAAGGGGCACGTTCACCCCGATAGCCTCCCCGGCAGCCTGGGCGAGACTGGCGACGGACATAGTGTGTTGATAGGTCCCGGGGGCTCTGCTCAGCAGGTCTTTCAAGATCGGGTGTTCCAAATTCGTCCATGCCCCGATTTTGAAGGTGGAAGTGGAGTGCAGAAAAAATTCGAAAAAAGGCAGGACCGCTGCGGCAAGCGGCGCTGCAGCCAACCCGCCGGCCACCGCCCATCCCACATCATGAAAGGACGAAAGGCCGGGAAGGGCGAGCATCAAGGTAGAGGCATTCAACCGGGCGTGAAAAGCCTGGACAAGCCCCTCCCCGTCCAGACTGAAAGCAAGGGCGATAAGGCCGCAAAAGGCGCCCGCCGCTGCGGCGGGGACAAGGAGTTGGCTCCTTTTTCGTATTGTCCCGCAAGTCAGCAGCGCGGCCATGCCGCCGACCAAAAAAAAGACCAGGCTCTCTATATTACGCCCGGACATAAAGGCCGCCACAATTGCTGCCATAACGGTCGTAGAGGCAACGGAAACCGGTCTTTGGCCGAGCAGGATCAAAGTGAGAGGGACGAACGCGATCGGAAGAAAATAGAGCGGCCAGGAGGTGAGGAGCAGCAGGCCTGCAAAAATCAGTATGGATACGATGAGGGTCGAGAAGTGAACCGCGTAGGACGGAGCTTCCCCTCTGCGCATCCTGCCCACTTTTGACAGGGCCTCATCATGGAAGACCAGGAGGATGATCAGCGCCACGGCCACCCAGGATACGCTCAGGTAGAAATCTTTTCGCTGCGCCTGGCGGTTTACGCCAAGAAGCAGCACGTCCGCTTCCGTAAGGGTTTTGCGCACAGGCACGAGAACCTCCCCGGCATCGTAGTGGATCACGGTGGACGGGTAGCGCTGCACGATTTCTTCGATCCGTCTCTCATTTTCCTTTTGATCATATATCAGGTTGGGAGCCAGACTGGCGGAGGCGATCGCGATGACCGGGTCGAGCACCTGTTTATCGACCTGCCAGAAAATTTTTTCGGCTTGCCTTCGAAGCTGCTCACGAGCCTGTCTGATCGTGAGAAACCGGGCGGCGGGATAGGCCACCGTGCCCATAGGCGCGGGGTAGCGCACCTCGGCGGTTTCCTTCCCCTTAAGGGGCCCCGGCTCCTTTAAAATCCTGTCCTGTAGAAGGGAGTCTTCGATGGCCAGCATGCCTTCGAGCAAATTTTGAAGTCCGGGATAGGCAAGAAGCCGCGAGGCATCAGCCGGGGTGAGATTTTCGCCGAATTCCTTCTGCACGTAGGCGGAAAGCTCGCCGGCGTCCATAGGGCTCCCCTTGGCCGACGCAGATATTGCGGCGAGCAAATTCGCCATCCGCTGCCTGCCGGACCGCTCCTCTGCGGCGGAAAAAATGTAGAGCGGCACATACTGAGAAAGGGCAAGGTTGCGCCTGCCGCCGAAAGCCTTGGCCTGGTCGAAATCAAAAGGGCGGTATGCCCGAAAAGTAATGGGGGCGGACACCCCCGGCTGGAGACGGAAAAATTTGAGGCCGAAGTTTTGCGCGTAACTCGCTAGCAGGCTTACAGCTATGCAGATCGCTATCCGGATCGGTTTCATCATATCCCAGCGGTTCGAATCATCCATTCACGTCAAAGTTTACGAATTTCTACACTGTATCACTTTAAGGTATTCTGATAAATTAGACAAGTTAACGTCTTGGCGGGAGAGGAGCAGTTACGATGCGTATCATTGAAAAAGTCTGCGAGATGCAAGAGGTGGCTGACACCTGGCGCTCCGAGCGGGAGAAGATAGCGATTGTCCCCACGATGGGTTTTTTGCACGAAGGCCACCTCAGCCTTTTGCGCACCGCGCGAAAGCTCGGAACAAAGTGCGTGATCACGATTTTCGTCAATCCCACGCAATTTGCGCCCACCGAGGATTTCGAAAGTTATCCGCGAGACCTGCGCAAGGATATTGAGCTTGCCGCCGAAATCGGAACGGACGCAGCGTTTGTCCCGACTATCGAAGAGATGTATCCCGAAGGGTTCCAAACTTTTGTCGAGGTAACCCGAGTGACCCAAAATCTTTGCGGCGCAAGCCGCCCGATTTTCTTTCGCGGCGTCGCCACGGTAGTGAGCAAATTGTTCCATGCGGTAAAACCCCATGTAGCCGTATTCGGCCAAAAGGATTTCCAGCAGCTTGTAGCCGTACGGCGAATGGTGAGGGATCTGAATATGGACATTGAAATCGTGGGCCAGCCGATTGTGCGCGAAAAGGACGGACTTGCCATGAGCAGCCGCAACGCATATCTGCGCGCCGAGGAGCGGCCCGTGGCCCTGCGGCTCAGCCGCTCCCTGCAGCTTGCCCGCGAACTGGTCGGTTCGGGCGAAGTGAGCGGAGCGGCGATTTTGAAGACGGTTAACGATTGCCTTACCGCCGGCGGTGGCGCCAGGGTCGATTACGCCAAGCTTTGCAACCCCGACACCATCGAAGAGGTGCAGACCGTGGAAGGCCCTACTCTTCTGGCCCTGGCCGTGTGGGTAGGAAAGACCCGCCTCATAGACAACTGCGTGCTGGGCGGCTAGATTTTTCGCAAATATTCGACCTTGGTCTTTTTGGCTATCTCGCCAAGCCAGGTTCTCCACACTGCGGCCTGTTTCTGCTGCAGGATGGTGGCCGAAATTTGTTCTTCCTGCCTGCTGGTGGGCGCGCCTGCCGGCTTTTTGCCCATAAGCTGGCAGATCATATAGTTGGTCCCGTATTCCAACGGCTGCTCCGGAAACGGCCGGGATTCCCGAAGCTTGAAGACGCTTTCGAGGCTCTCCCCCTTCAGCAGCGGCATGTACTTGTTCGCATCCTGGCGCGAGAAGTACTGGCTCTGCAGAAAATCGATCTTGTCGGTTTTTGCCGCAGCCGCAAGGTTTTTTTGCGCCCTTGCCATTTGCAGCGTTGCAGAAGCCTGCTTGAGGGCGAGTTTCCTTGCTTCGGCCATGCGGAAATCATTTGTGACCCTGTCTTTAACTTTTTCCAGAGGCGCCGGAGCAGGTTTTTGTATCGCTTGCACCTGCGCCACTGCATAGCCGCCGGGAATCTTCAGCATGTCGCTTATGTCCCCCTGACCCAACCCGAAGAGCTTTTCCCGGACCGAACGGTCAAAGGGGCTGCCCTGCGCCTCTTTTTCCGAAAGAGTTATCCAGACCGGTGCGGAAGCCTTCATTTTCAGCTCAAGGGCCGCTTTGCCCAAATCCTTCCTGGCATAGGCAAGATCTCGAAGATCCTGCGCCTGCTTGTAGGCAAGGTCGCCTGCCCCCTGGCGTTGGAGCTCCTTTACGACCCGGTCTTTTACCTGCTCCAGCGGCAGGACGCCCGCCTTCTTTTCTTCCTCGACCTTGATGATGTTAAGGCCCGAAGGAGTGCGCACAATCCCGCTTATTTCCCCCGGCTTGAGGGCGAATGCCGCCTTGGCAAAGGCCGGATCTTTCTGCTTGTAGGAAAAAAACCCCAACTCTCCGCCGTTTTTGGCCGTCGCCTGATCCTGAGAATACTTCTTGGCAAGCGTTGAAAAATCCGTTCCCTTTTGCGCCTCCCCCAGGATCTTTTCCGCCTGCGCATTGACCTTTTGCAATTCGGCCTTGGATGCGTCAGGCTTTAGCCGCAGGAGAATGCGTTGGGCTCGCACCTCTTTTGGCTGCATGAAATCCGCCTCGTTATCTTTGTAATAGTGCTCTATCCGGCTTTCACTCGGGTTGATGCCGTTCTCAAGCTCTTTCGTGTTGAAGGCGACGTAGGCGATTTCGCGCTTCTCCGGTTCCATGTAGTTGTTCTGGTGCTTCTTGTAGTAGGCCTCGAGGGCAGACTCGTCGACGCTCACCCCTTTTTCGAAGGAATAGGGGTCGAACAGCATGTAGGCCACCTGTATCCGGTCATTGTCAAAATGGTAGTAGGACTCGATTTCCTCGCGGCTAACGACCGCCTGGCCCGTTATGAACGCCTGGACGTTGGTCGCCGTGATCTCGTCGCGCATCTCCTTTTCGAATATCTCCGGGGTCATCCGATTCTGGTACAAAACGGCTCGGTACCGCTCAAGATTGAATTTTCCGTTGCTCTGAAAGGCGGGTATTCCGGCGATGGCGGTCCGCACCTGATCGGGAGTCGCCTGCAGACCAAGCTCTCTCGCCCCCCGCAGAACCAGGTACTGACGCACCAGAGCATCGAGGGCCTGCCTTTTGATGTCGAGCGCGTCCATCAGCTTCTGGGGCACCGTACCGCCGAACTGCTTGCGGACCATTTCCACCATATTCTCATATTCTTTTTGATATTCGCTCTGAGTTATATAGTGGTCTCCCACCACCGCGATGTCGGTTGCATGGCGGGTTTGATAGAGGTAGCCGCCCCATCCGACAAAAACTATGATCAGAGCGATGAGAAGTACCTTTATTCCCCAAGACCGCGAGTGTCTTCTGACAAAATCGAGCATTGTTCATCCAATCCTTTTTCCAATTTCAGAATCAGGGCGTGCCCCGCAGGGATCAAAGCGGCTCGGTATGGCGCCGGGCCACGGCAAAATAGAGGATCGCGCCCAAAACGGGCAAAGTAGCGACCAGCGCAAACCAGATCACCTTCCATCTTGTCCTGGAAAACCGCCGTCTCGGCACATCCACTATGGCCCAGAGCGTAGGGATAATCGGTATGAGAAGTATAACAAAAAGTATGAGCATGTTGTACGGGTTGAAGGTCATCGGCAAACTCCCCTGCGCCCTTTTCTCGACTTGTGGTCCGAAATTCTTCGGGCCGAATTGTTTCGTTTAACGGGAATTTAGCAAAAAGTCAAAAGAAACGAAGCGAGAAGCGGGAAGCGAG
>JAKAJS010000152.1 GCA_021813685.1 Deltaproteobacteria bacterium
CTACGAGGATCATCACGCCTATTGTCTTTTCTTTTACGACGGCTCCTGCACCGGCTGCAGGGACCGATGCCCCGTGGGAGCGATTACCGAAAAGGGTCATGACAAGATCAAGTGCTGGGACCATGCGGGTGGGACCTGCGCACGATACGCAAAGGAGCATTTCGGGTTTGACGGCTACGGCTGCGGACTCTGCCAGACCGCAGTCCCGTGTGAATCCGGAATTCCGAAAAAAATTCTGAAGGCGATGGGGTGAGTCCCGAGCGAAATCACCCGTTCGGTCTTTTGCGACCCGACGTTCCGGTTTGTGAGAGAGCGAGAATTCGCTGCGCGCAGACATCGGCCCCGTCGACTCTTCTTGCCGGTGCCCTGCGCGGCAGGGATAAGGCCTTGCGGATAGAGGGCTCCCAGTTTCCGGCGTTGAAATTTCGCGAATCGATAAACACCGAGGTCAGTTCTTGCTCGATGGTATCTACGAGCACATCGTATTCAACCATGTCCCCCCGTTCCGTATAGATGATGGGGGTGGACTGGGCGAGGCATTCCGAAACGATTCCATAGCCGGGTTTGGTCAATACCGCATCTGCGGCCCCGACGGCATCGGGAAACGATATGGGCGCCTCATCGAGCTTCACCGCCCCCGGAATGTCGAATTCCATGGGGCCCTTGTACAGAAAAACCGTGTCCTGGATGGCTTTCAGATTCCGTATGGCCGCCTGAGAAAGCTGTAGGGTGACGAAGGAAACCAGGACGACCCTGTCGTCGTCGCGAAGGCCCAGAATCGAACGTACCTGTGAGCGGGATTTTCCCGCCTTGCGCGCAACCAGCGGAACGTCTTCGATATTGGGGCAGGCGGAACAATCCCCGTGCATCGGGAGCCGGAGAAAAAGCGAACACTTTCGATAGCCGCTCCGACATCCGGATATCACGGGGGCCCAGCGCGGGTCCTTATCAACATAGGCGCCATATATCCAATCCCAGGTAAAATTGCTTATCCCGATGGAAACCAGTCCGCACCTGGCGGCCGCTTCGAAGGGAAGCCACCCGATATCGGACACCACCACCTGGATCCGCTCACGCTTGAGGAAGGAGACCTCGCGTTCTATGATCGCCTCGGATTCCGCGTTTAAGCCGGAGAGCAGTTCGAGAGATTTTTCCAGGTCGAATTGTATCGAGTCGTTCTGATAGAGGCCGAACTCCAGCCGCAACCGTCTCAATTTGGGAAGTCTTCCCAAGCCTTGCTCCAGGAGGGAGTCGGGCAGGTCCGATATGATCGTCGGTTCGACATCCGGCCTCAAATCGGAAAGGCGGCGCAGGATTTCCAGGGAGCGCACCGCGTGGCCGTACCCGTGCGGCGTTATATAGTAGGCTATCGCAGGTCTGTCTCCCGGCATTCTCGCATCTACCTCCCGTTCGGCCCCCCGGAGACGATCAAAAGCTCTTCCTTTCGCGTCTTCGCGGCTTCGCGTGACAAAATTTTTCGAAGCAGCGAACGGGAAATGCTACACCGGTGTATGCGAATGGCTACGTGCTCCCCTGCCCGATTTACCCGGTTATCTTCTCCCTGGCTTTTTTCTCGCACCGCATTGCAGCTTGTGCATACAAAAGCTTGGAATCAGGCTTCAAGGATGCCTCCGAGGCATTGTGCCATTGTTTGCCCGCACTCTCGTAATCGCCCTCCCGTTCGGCCAGAATGGCAAGATTCGCATAACACAAAGCGTTCGTATCCACCACGTTTTCTTTTTTCATCGCCCCGGCCCTCCTTGAGTTGGTATCGCCCATTTCTCAAGCATTTTTCGGGCCATACTCGCCCGGGGCGAGCTCTTCACCTGCCTTCGATATGGTGGCCCATATCGGTTCCTCTAAGCCCGGCAGCCCTCAGGCAGGCCGGAAAGTCCTGCGCTCCGGCGTATTCTTCGGACAGGCATCGGAGCACCTTTATGGTTTCCTCCGGTTCGGGCCGTATCGTGTAATCGGCGTTTACGTCCGCGGAACGAATCACCCCCGACCGGTCGATGACAAAGCGGGCCGGCATGGGGAGAGTCCACGAATCGTCGCCGTTAAACTTTTGGAGATCCACGCCGAAGCTGCGGTAGACGTTCCGCAAATCTTCGGGGAATTTATAGACGAGGTTGAACTTTCGGGCTACCCCGTTACCGGGGTCGCTCAGAAGCTTTAGCCTCAAACGTTTGTCTTTTATCAGCCTGCGGTTGAATTCTTCACGCTGCGGGGAGAGTGCCACAAGGGACGCTCCCAGCGAGGTGATCTCGGGAAGGGTTGCGTCAAGAGCTTCCAGCTCCAGGTTGCAGTAGGGTCACCAGCCCCCCCGGAAGAAGCTCAAGACAACCGGTCCATCCTCCAAAAGCGAGTCGAGGCTGATGAGAGCGCCGTCTGCCTCTTTCAGCGAAAAATCGGGCGCCCGGTCCCCCGCCTTCGGGGCCTTATCCACAAGACCCGATCTTTCGAGCTCTTCTATCGCCCGGTGCATCACTTCCTGTTTTTCCCCGGGTATCGAAGCTGCAGATTTTGCTTTCAATACATCTATATTCTCTTTCAGGGTCATATGAATATCCCTTTCTTTTCATTATTCACAATATAGCGTAATCACCCCCTAGAACGTCTTCAAGAAACCAGGGGCTTGACGATCGACTCGCCCCGTTTCCCGCGCCACGCCGGATGATTAAGGTTTCTCCATGAGCTTGCCGGATGGCGGTTTCTTCAAATTTACCCATACTGTCGGAAGGATTATAAGGGAATGGAATATTTCAGCATCGCCGGGACAAACAGTCGTGTATCGCGCATCGCCCTGGGCACCTGGGCCATCGGGGGCTGGCTCTGGGGCGGGACCGAGGAGAAAAACTCGATCGATACCATCCACGCGGCCCTGAGCAAGGGGGTGAACCTGATAGACACCGCTCCCGTATACGGCTTTGGCGCATCCGAACAAATTGTGGGAAAAGCCGTCGAAACCTATGGGGGCAGGGACAAAATTTACCTTTCCACCAAAGTCGGACTGGAGTGGAATGAGGGGCGGGTGTTCCGCAACGGTTCCAAAGACAGGGTGATGGCGGAGATCGAAGACTCCCTCAAAAGACTGCGCACCGATTACATCGACATCTACTTCGTGCACTGGCCGGATGTGACAAGGCCTATTGCGGAGACGGCCCGGGCCATGCGGGAGCTCTACGAGCAGAAAGTAATCAGGGCGGTCGGGGTCAGTAACTTCAGCCAGGGCCAGATGGATGCTTTTCGCTCCGAGTGCCCGCTGCATCTTAGCCAGCCGCCCTACAACATCTTCGAACGCGGCATCGAATCGAGCGTGAAGTCCTATTGTGAGAATAACCGGATAGCCGTCATGGCCTACGGGGCGCTTTGCCGCGGCCTGCTTTCGGGCAAGATGGCAAAGGGGTATACCTTCGAGGGCGACGACCTGAGAAAGGTGGATCCCAAGTTCAATGAACCAAGGTTCAGCCAGTATCTCGAAGCGGTGGAAAAGCTCAAGCTTCTGGCCGATAAGAAATTCGGCAAAAGTATTCTCGCTTTTTCCGTTCGCTGGGTCCTGGACATGGGCGTCCCGATAACGATCTGGGGAGGCCGAAAACCCTCCCAGATGGACCCGATCGACGAAATCGAGGGGTGGTCCCTGGATCTGGCGACCCTTTCGGCTGTAGACTCCATACTGGCCGAATACATCAAATCCCCCGTCGGTCCCGAATTCATGGCGCCGCCTACGGGTCTGCGAACAGCAAAAGAGTTGTGAAAACGTGGGGACTATCTCCCCCGGGGGTGCGGGGGGCGATAGTCCCCCGCTTTTTTCGGCCTTTCAAACACACTTCCTGTTTTCCGGGGGGCGGGGATTCAGCCAGGGTCCGTGCCTTCCGATCAGCTGGTAGGCTTCCTCGGGCCCCCAGGTTCCCGGCGCGTATGTGTAGAGGGGGGTAACATTGTCAAGGACGGAGTCGACCACCCGCCATTGGGCCTCTATGCCGTCTTCACGGGCAAAGAGCTCGGCTGAGCCGCGCATGGCGTCGCCGAGCAGGCGCTGATAGGGCGGGGTGTCTTCGGCGTCCTGCCGGATGAAGGTCAGCTCCACGTCCTGGCCCGCCATGCGTCCCCCCGGTTTTTTCACCCGCAGCCCCAGGGAGATGGTGATGTCCGGACTGATACGAATCCGCATGTGGCTGGAGGTGATCGGCACGATTTCCCCGAAGGTCTCGCGGGGGGGACGCTTGAACTCGACCATCACCTCCGTGGAGGTGAGCGGCAATTTCTTGCCGCAGCGGATGAAGATGGGAACTCCCGCCCAGCGCCAGTTGTCGATGGAAAGCTTTACCGCGACGAAGGTTTCGATCGTGGAGTCGTGGCTCACGCCCGGTTCGGAAAGATATCCCGTGAACTGGCCGCGTACGACGTCTCCCGGTTTGAGAGGGGTAATGGCTTTAAAGAGCCTCCCCTTTTCATCCCGGAGCGATTCGTGGTCCTCCCCCCTGTGCGGGTCCATGGTCAGGCTCGCAAGCAGTTGCAGCATGTGATTTTGCAGCACGTCCCGGATGGCCCCCGCCTCTTCGTAGAATTTCCCGCGGCCCTTCACGCCGAACTCCTCGGCCATGGTGATTTGAATGCTTCGGACGTGGTCGCGATTCCAGATCGGCTCGAAAATGGGATTGGCGAATCGGAAGTAGAGGATGTTCTGGACCGGTTCTTTGCCCAGGTAGTGATCGATGCGGTAGATGGATTTTTCCGGAAAGTGTTCGTGGAGGATTCTGTTCAGTTCCTGCGCCGAAGAAAGATCCCGGCCGAAGGGTTTTTCGAGCACCACTCTGGCGCCGGTCGCACAACCCGCATTGACCAGCCCCTCGACCACCGTGGCAAACATGGTCGGGGGAATGGCCAGGTAGTGGAGCGGTCTTTCGGTGTCTCCCAGTTCCCGGCGCAGTTTCTCATAGGTGCCCGGGTCGTTGTAGTCGCCCTGAACGGCGCGAAGTAGCCCGGCGAGCTTCTGGAAGGCCTCCGGGTCGAGGATTCCGTGGCTCTTGAGGCTCTCCTCGGCGCGCGCCTTTAGTTTTTCAAGCGACCCGTCCAGGGAGACCCCGATGATCGGGACGTTGAACCCTTCCTGTTGGATCAGGCCCTGAAGCGAAGGGAATATCTGCTTGTAGGCCAAGTCTCCGGTAGCGCCGAAAAACACGAGTGAACCCGAATTTGGAACCGTCATCTGTCGCCTCCCGCCTTTTGCCGTAGAGCCCTTAGCCCTTTATTCCAAGTGCTTTGGAAACGGAGTCAATTTTGTCGATTCCCTGCCGAACATCGGCAAAGCTCCCGTTGCCCCTGATCTTAATGCTGATTAGGTTAATCACGTTTTGAAGCCCGAGGAGTGTACCATAATGAATTTCCTTGTTGCAAAGCAGGAGACGCTATGAAGTACAGGGCGTGGGTTGCAAAAGAGGCAAAACGGCCGATGGTGCTCGAAACGGTAGAAGTCGGGCCGCTCGAACCGGAGGAAGTCGAAGTCGCCGTCGAACACTGCGGTGTGTGCCACTCCGATGTTTCCGTTTTGAATAATGAATGGGGTATTTCGCAGTACCCGGCAATTCTTGGCCACGAGATAGTCGGCCGGGTCACGGCGACAGGTCCGAAGGCAAAGGGTATCTCGGTAGGGCAGCATGTCGGCATCGGCTGGAACTCCGGCAGCTGCATGCACTGTCGGCCGTGCATGTCGGGAAACCAGAATCTGTGTGCGCAGGCGCAGCCGACGATCATCGGGCACGGCGGCGGGTTTGCGACGCAGGTCCGTTCGCATTGGGCCTGGGTCTTCCCGTTGCCCGAGGGGCTCGACCCGGCCGAAGCCGGGCCGCTTTTCTGCGGAGGGGTAACCGTTTTCTCCCCCCTGGCCTCGTTTGCCAGGCCGATCGATAGAGTGGGTGTCATCGGCATCGGCGGGCTGGGGCACATGGCCGTGAAGTTCGCCGCGGCCTGGGGCTGCGACGTGACGGCGTTTACCTCGAGCGAGAACAAGTTCGAGGAGGCGAAACGGCTGGGCGCCAACCAGGTCGTCTCGACCAAAGATTCAGCGGCGATTGGAAAGCTCGGCGGCAGCCTCGATCTTTTGATCAGCACCGTCAATGTGAAGCTCGACTGGGACCGGATGATCGGTGCGCTCGCCCCGCAGGGCCGCCTGCATGTAGTGGGCGCGGTGCTCGAGCCCATCCCGGTCGCGGCGTTTTCGCTCATCATGAAGAGGATCAGCGTTTCGGGTTCCCCGACCGGTTCGCCGACCGAGATCGCCTCGATGCTCGACTTCGCTGCACGGCACAATGTTTTGCCCCAAAACGAGCACTACCCGATGAGTAGCATTAATGAGGCCTTCGCCCGGCTGGAATCAGGCAAGGCGCGTTATCGGATCGTACTGGACGCCGATTTTTGAGCCGTCATGGAATTATCACACTGTTTCCGGAGGCGGGCAGATGAGCTTGCCCGAAGACATTTGTTTTCTTTTCGACGTGGATAACACCCTTCTTGACAACGATCGTGTTCAGGCAGATCTGAGCGACCATCTGGAGCGCGAGTTCGGGGCCGGGAGTCGCGATCGCTACTGGGAGATATTGGAAGAGCTGCGTCGGGAGCTCGGCTACATCGATTACCTGGGTGCCCTGCAGCGCTATCGGCTGGAAGACTGCTGCGATGCGAGACTTCTCACAATGTCCTCGTTTCTCGTGGATTACCCTTTTGCCGACCGTCTCTATCCGGGTGCGCTCGAAGTCCTGGAGCACGTGCGGCCCCGGGGGCGGGTGGTGATTCTCTCCGATGGCGATGTGGTCTTCCAGCCGCGGAAAATTCAACGCTCCGGTCTGTGGGACGCCGTCGAGGGGCGAGTTTTGATCTATGTGCATAAAGAGACGATGCTGGAGCAGGTCGAACGCAGCTACCCTGCCCGGCGCTACGTCATGGTGGACGATAAGCTGCGAATTCTTACTGCGATGAAAGACGTCTGGAAGAAACGATTGACAACCGTGTGGCCTCGCCAGGGGCACTATGCGCTCGATCCCCGGGAGACTGCCTCCTACCCGCCCGCCGATATCACGATCGAACACATAGCAGAGCTTTCGGACTACGACTTGTCGCGGCTGGCTGCGGGTCGCCGCAGCCAGGTGGC
>JAKAJS010000109.1 GCA_021813685.1 Deltaproteobacteria bacterium
GGAAAAGTTTCTCGGTTGAAAAGGGGAGTGAGCCCGCCCCTGTCGAGCCCGGTATCCATTCGAAAACCCGACCCAAGGCGCAGGCTGGACCGGATTCCCCCCTTTGCAAAGGGGGGCGTATACGGCTGATTTATTTGTAAAATCCCACCAGATCCCGGAGAGGCTGGACATATATTCCGGCTTCTCCTATATTTGACGCTGGGGAAGTGCGGGAATGTGCTCTAAGGCCTGCATCCGCAAGAATCCTTATGAGGGTTTGGCAAAAGAGGAAAATTCGCGGCAATCATAACGATTGTTTGAGATCGACATTTCCGCCGGAAAGGACGATGCCTGCTTTCCTGCCCCTGCCCGGGATAACCTTGCTGAACAGGGCGGCGGCCGCAAGGCAGCCCGTCGGCTCGACCAGGATTTTCATGCGGCTTGCGAAAAACGACATGGCCTCGACCAGTTGCGCATCGCTCACCGTAACGATTTCATCTACGTGACGACGCAAAACGGGAAAGGTCAATTCCCCCAGATGCCGGGTTTGTGCGCCGTCGGCAATCGTTTTCGGCGTTTCTATGTGCACGATTTCGCCGCGCCGCAGGCTTTGTTGGCCGTCGTTTCCCGCCTCGGGTTCAACTCCTATGATCGTACAGGCGGGGTGCAGCGCCTTGGCTGCAATCGCCGAGCCGGCAAGCAACCCTCCACCGCCCAGAGGCGTAATCAGCACATCCATACTGCCCGCATCCTCGAAGAGTTCCTTTGCCGCGGTGCCCTGTCCGGCGATGATGTGAGCATGGTCATACGGGGGAATGAGCGTCAAATCGTGTTCGGCGGCAAGCTTTCGGGATATCGCTTCGCTATCTTCCTTGTACCGGTCATACAAGACAACCTCGGCACCATAGCCGCGCGTGGCCGCAAGCTTTACGGGCGGCGAATCCAGCGGCATGACGATTACGGCGCGAATGGACAGTATTTGAGCCGCCAGGGCGATGGCCTGGGCATGGTTTCCC
Source organism: Deltaproteobacteria bacterium (assembly GCA_021813685.1). Taxonomy (GTDB): domain Bacteria; phylum Desulfobacterota; class Syntrophobacteria; order Syntrophobacterales; family Syntrophobacteraceae; genus SbD1. The sequence goes on from JAKAJS010000109.1 coordinate 996, forward strand.
GAAGAAAAGGTGATGACACCTTTTGCTTTCTGCCCGGGCGTGAATTGCGAAAGCGCATTGTAGGCGCCACGAAATTTGAAGGCGCCGCCGCGCTGGAGGTTTTCGCATTTGAAGTAAATGCGGGCACCGGCGAGATCGTTGGCGGTGCGGGAGGTCATGACCGGGGTGCGGTGCGCAACATTCCTTATGCGATCGTGTGCCGCAGCGACATCCTCGAAACAAACGGCGAGATTTTGACTCTCAAGGTTATCCAAATTCAATCCGCCTCTCTATCTCTTCCTGATCCATGACTTTGATTTCACCGCGTCTGTACGCTTCCTGTCGCGCTTCGGAATTTGATGCCCGTGCAGACCGAAAGCCGCAATATTACATCCCCGGGCCAGGCAGTGCCAATTAATTCGATGTAGATTCCGATGTGATCTTTCCCGGGCGCAAGGCGAGGACCTTCCGCATCGGTTTCCAGTTTTGCGCTTAATAACCGGGTCTGAATTGCCCGAAGTGCGGGGCCACAGCCTTGAGAGCTCCGCCTTGTTCGTGCCGGTGCAGATGATCGGAGAGCGGGATTTCCTCAGAGCTACAGATATTTACTACCGCGGAATACTGCATTCGCCTTATTGTATTCTTGTTGAAAAATGAGAAACTACAACCAGAATTTCGTGGTTTCCATAGAAACCCCAGAATCCCCCATCCCCCGAAAGCCAGGTCCCCCTCCCTCCCCCTGGCTTTCTTTTTTTATTGGGGGGCTGTTCAGTCGGCATTATGCCGCCTGCCTGATTGCGCTGTCTTACCACTCCTCCAGCCTACTCAGCCATAATCGGCGCTTTTCCGAAAGCTCAGCCTTTCTTTTGGATTCCATGACTCATCTCCTCGTGTGTTTTTCAGCAGATCATGTCATAATTCCAACGGGCGGAATAGTTGAGCTTGCCCGACAGGAGTCTAGGAAGTTGAAAACTATCGGACTGATTGGTGGCATGAGCTGGGAGTCCACCGTCCCTTACTATCGCCTGATCAACGAGGTGATCAAAAAACGACTGGGTGGATTGCACTCGGCCAAGCTTATTTTATTCAGCGTTGATTTCCACGAGATCGAGCAGTTGCAGCATGCGGGCGCGTGGGACAAGGCCGGCGTTGTCTTGGCCCAAGCCGCAACGGCACTGGAGCGAGCGGGAGCCGAAGGGCTGGTGATCTGCACCAACACCATGCATAAGGTCGCGGGACAAGTGCAATCTGCGGTTTCCATCCCCATGTTGCATATCGCTGACTCCACGGCCGAAGCAATCAAGGCTGCCGGTTTGAGCTCCGTCGGTTTGCTGGGAACGCGCTTCACCATGGAACAGGATTTCTATCGATCCCGCCTTGAAAGTGATCATGGCCTTGACATCCTGGTCCCGGAGGAAGGTGATCGGGTCGTTGTACACAAGGTGATCTACGATGAACTTTGCCTGGGCATCGTGCGCGAGGACTCTCGCAGCGAATACGTTGGGATCATTGATCGTCTCGTGTGTAGGGGGGCGCAGGCAATCATTCTTGGATGCACCGAGATATCACTTCTTGTCCGTCCGGAAGACACCGCTGTGGCGCTATTCGACACTACGGCTATTCATGCGACTGCTGCTGCGCATTGGTCTCTCCAAGACTGACCCGGGTTCGAGCTAAACACGACAAACTCCTCGGCGACCGACTTGCCTATAGCTGTGACCGAAATATTCAGTCGACGCGCCATGGCAGATGCCGATGCCGAGTTCAGACATAGTCCGGAAGCACAGCAGCAGGCTCAGATATCCACCGGGGATATTCAAAAAAAGTCCATGCCATCTCTTCCTGCTTTCAATGCATATCATTTATCGACGGATTCACAAGAAAAATTAGCGGAAGGATTTGAGCATTGTTTGATCTAAAAGGATTTGTGAAAGAGAATGAAGGGTGGAATGATTAAACCAAATTAGGATGTTTGCTCTTGGCAGTGCCGAAGGCCGGACTCGAACCGGCACGGGTCTCCCCACCACCCCCTCAAGATGGCGTGTCTACCAAGTTCCACCACTTCGGCAATGTTTGGAGATTATAGAGAAGGTTCTGCGTTTTTGCAACCCTCTTGTTGCACCGAGGTGCACTATTTTGGGGAGGGCGGCGCTCGACGGACCTCTGAATTCGCCAAATGGATCGGGGGCGTCCGGCAACCCGTTGTCGCCTGTGCTGCTGCTTGTTGATATTCTCTCTTTTTAGTTCTATATTTTGTATGATAGGCTCAAAAATTGCCAGGAACAGGAGACGGATCGATACCCGGATGCCAAATTTAGATTACTATCAAATACTTAACGTTTCATCCGAAGCCTCGAGCGAAGAAATTAAAAAAGCGTACCGCAAACTTGCCCTGGAGACGCATCCCGACAGAAATCCAGGGGATTTAAGCGCCGAGGAGCGTTTCAAGAAGATAAATGAAGCCTACGGGGTGCTCTCGGATAGCGAGAAGCGCTCCCAGTACGACCAGTACCGGCGTGTGGGCTATCAGCCGGGAATGAACCGTGGAAGGGGCTTTGGGTACTCGCAGGACGACATATTCAAGGATTTTTTCACCAGCAGCCACGCACAGGACATTTTCCAGGAAATGGAAAAAGAGTTTTCCCGGATGGGGATACGGTTTGATTCCGCATTTATCAATAACGTGTTTTTTGGCGGAAGGAATATTTTTTTCCAGGATTTCATGTTCGGGCCGGGCAGAATCCGAGTTGTGCGTTACGGCAAAGCGCCCGGGCGGCCGCAGCCGCAAAACTTTCGGCCGGCCTCCGACCCGGCGGTGGAGGCCTTGAAACCGGGCAAACTGTTGCTTTCCGGCCTCTCTTTGCTTGGCAAAGCGGGGAAGGCTGCCGGGGGGTATCTGCTGAAAAAGGTCTTTGGGGAACCGACTGCACACCAGCAGATAGAAGGGGACGGGCGCGCCCTGACCTATAGTCTCAATATTTCGCCCGCCCAGGCTCGTTTTGGTGACACGGTGCAAATCAGTTTGCCCGATCTTGGGGGGGGGAGAGTCATCTCCGTGCGCATTCCCGCCGGGGTAAAGACGGGAACCCGGCTGAGGCTCAAAGACATCGGAAGCATGTTTCCCGAAGAACACCAGCGCGGAACCGACCTGTACATAGTTTTGAAAGTAGCATGACTCACCGGGCCATCGGCCCCGAACCCAACGTTGATGTTCAAAAAAGCTGTGAGGAGAAGGCATGAGGACCGTAAAAATCAAAGGAATGTCCTGTCAACATTGTGTGAAGAGCGTGAAAAAGACGCTGGAGGAAATCGACGGAATAGCCGATGTGGTGGTAGACCTTGCCAAGGGGGAGGCGAGTTTCGAGGAGACCCACCCGGTCGAGGACGAGCTCCTCAGGGAAAAGATCAAGAAAGCCGGTTATGAGCTTGGCTAAGCGTACCGTTCTGGTAGACGGCATGAGTTGTGCCGCATGTGTCAGAAGAGTGGAAGAAGGATTGAAGTCGCTTCCGGGAGTTTCGTCGGCTTCCGTTAATTTCGCTACGTCGAAGGCCCTGGTCGAATTCGACGAGACTGCCCTGGACGAGGCAGCCATTCGGGACAAGGTGGAGGAGCTTGGCTACGGGGCGCAAATAGAAGAAGGGGTGCAAGGGGGGCACAGGAAGACCGCAGTTCTCGTCGGAGGCATGACTTGCGCAGCCTGTGTGCGGCGCGTGGAAAACGTTCTCAAGGAAGTCCCCGGCGTAGAGGAGGCCTCGGTAAATCTTGCCACCTCGCGGGCAACGCTCGAATACTCCCCGCAGCTTGCGGACTGGGCTGCGATACGGAGAGCGATCGAGGATGCGGGCTATGAATATCTGGGGGTCTACCAGGAGGATGCGCAAGATCCCACCGAGGCCGCGCAGATACGCGACCTGACCGAGATGAAGCGAAAGGTTGCCGTTGGCGCCGTTTTGAGCCTCGTGGTGATGGCCGGCAGCATGCAGCACCTTTTCCCGTTTTTGAACGGAATTCCGCGTCCGCTCATGCTCTACCTGCTCATGGCCCTGGCAACCCCCGTAGTCTTCTGGGTCGGGAGCCGTTTCATGCTCGGGGCGCTCAAAGCCACCCGGCAAAAAACGGCAGATATGAACAGCCTTGTAGCCATCGGGGCTCTATCCTCCTACCTCTATTCCGCCGTTGCGACCTTTTTTCCGCATCTTTTCGCGCCTCCTGGAGGCGAGCCGTTCGTCTATTTCGACGGGGCCGCCATGATCGTTACTCTGGTGCTGGTCGGCAGGCTTCTCGAACTCAAGGCGAGGGGGAGGACCTCGGAGGCGATCAAAAAACTGGCCAAACTCACCCCGAAGACCGCGCGCATCATTCGCGAGGGGAGCGAGATGGACATCCCGGTCGAGGAGGTGCTTTCGGGGGATCTTCTCGTGGTGCGGCCGGGCGAACGCATCCCTACCGACGGGGTTGTCGTATCGGGGGAATCCTCGGTAAACGAATCGATGCTGACGGGCGAGTCCATGCCGGTTTCCAAACGAGCGGAAAACGATGTCTTTGCGGGAACGATCAATCAGAGCGGCAGCTTTGTCTTCAAGGCCACGAGGGTAGGGGCGCAAACCGCCCTGGCGCGCATCATCGGCCTCGTAGAGGAGGCCCAGGGGTCCAAGGCCCCCATACAGCGTCTGGCGGATAAGGTCGCCTCCATTTTCGCGCCCGTGGTCGTCGCGATCGCCGCGGTGACGTTTCTCATCTGGTATTTCGGGGTCCCCGGCCACGATTTGAGCCGCGCGATCCTGAACTTCGTTTCCGTTTTGATCATCTCGTGCCCCTGCGCGATGGGGTTGGCCACTCCCACTGCGGTAATGGTCGGTACAGGGCTCGGGGCTGAAAACGGAATACTCATAAAAGGCGGGGAAAGCCTCGAGCGAGCCCACCGGCTCGATACCGTGGTATTCGATAAGACCGGCACCATTACCCTGGGCGAGCCCGAGGTGACCGACGTCGCAGCGGCTCCGGGCTATGCGGAACGCGATGTACTGGGGATGGCCGCACCGGTCGAGGCGCTTTCCGAGCACCCGTTGGCAAAGGCGATCGTCAAGGCTTGGGGAAACGGAAAAAACGGGAGCACTATGACTTTCGTTCCGCGCGAAGCCGAAGGCCTCGCGCCTCCCGGCGGGCCGTCCTACGGCCTCGAGTTTGAAGCCGTCTCCGGTCTTGGGTCGCGCGCGAGGGTAGGGGAGAGCCAGATTGTCATCGGGAGCAGAAAATTTTTCGAATCCGAAGGGATAGACACCGTAACGCTCCAGGAGCGCGCCGAGGTTTTCGAGGATTCGGGGAAGACGTGCGTCTTTGTGGCTAAGGATGGAAATCCTGTCGGCGTCATCGCTCTTGCCGATACCATCAGGCCTTCTGCTGCCGAGGCGGTCTCGGTTCTAAAAAAAATGGGCCTCGAGGTAATCATGCTTACCGGCGACAGGCCCAAAACGGCCCTGGCGATCGCCCGCCAGGCAGGGATCGAACGCGTGCTCTCCGAGGTCCTTCCGGGCGATAAGGCGAACGAAATCCGGCGGCTCCAGTCGGAGGGCAGGATCACCGCGATGGTGGGAGACGGTGTCAATGACGCGCCCGCCCTTGCGGCTGCAGACATAGGGATTGCCATCGGCGCGGGTACGGATGTGGCCGTTGAGGCGAGCGACATCACTCTCATGCGGGACGATCTTCTGGCGGTCGCCTCGGCCGTGAAGCTTTCTTCGCTTACCATGCGCGTGATAAAGGAAAATCTTTTCTGGGCTTTTTTTTACAATACGGTAGGCATACCCATAGCCGCCGGGGTACTATACCCCTTCTTCGGGATTTTGCTAAACCCGATGTTTGGCGCAGCGGCAATGGCCCTGAGTTCGGTTTCTGTCGTGTCGAACGCCCTGCGCCTGAGGCGCATCTGGCGGAAGCACCTGCTCACGAAGGTCCCCGATGAACAGGTGGAGGTTGGCGCTCTCGCGTAGCGAAGTCTGACAGGTTTTTTTCCTTAACAGGCAAAAAGAGCAAACACCAAAAGGAGGAGAAATGGATCGATACGTTTGTACGGTCTGCGGTTACGTGTATGATCCTGCCGCAGGAGACCCCGACAATGGAGTAGCTGCCGGAACCAGGTTCGAAGATTTGCCTGAGGACTGGGTTTGCCCGGTTTGCGGGGCGCCCAAACAGGATTTTGAAAAAGAGAAATGATCGGAATCTTCGCGGATGGCACGGGTGACCACGGATAAGGGAAGCAGCCTCATCCGTGGCCACCAGCAGCACTCGTGTCCCCGCACGGATCTGTCATTCCGGAGGCGCTGGTTGCCCGAAGACGCGACATGGGCCTATTTTCACATCAATTCATGGACGTGGAATCATGCTTTCAAATGTTTTTCGAGAATACGACATCCGCGGAATTGCCGGTACGGAAATCACCGACTCCGATGTATCGGCTCTTGGCAGGGCGTTCGGGACCTATATGAACCGGCAGGGTAAAAGGCGGATCGTGGTGGGAAGAGACTGCCGTCTTACTTCCGACCGGTTTCGCGATTTTCTGGTGGAGGGGCTGCTCGCTTCAGGCATGGATGTTATCGATATAGGGGTTTGCCCCACGCCTCTTTTATATTTTGCGATACGCCATCTCGAGCGCGAAGGCGGCATGATGATCACCGCGAGCCATAATCCTCCCGAGTATAACGGGTTTAAAGTCTGCAACGGTTTTGACACCATATCGGGCAAAGAGATACAGAAGTTGGCCGAAATCATGCGATCGGAGCAGTTTGTCGAAGCGGAGGGAAGACTCGACAATTTCGATATCGTTACGCCCTACAGCAAATTTGTCACCGAAAATGTGAGGCTGGACCGGAAGCTGAGAGTCGGGGTGGATGCGGGCAACGGCACTGCCGGGCCTGTAGCGACAGCCATCCTGGAAAGGCTCGGGTGTGAGGTCCACCCGATCTACTGCGACATGGACGGCGCTTTCCCCAATCATGAGCCGGACCCCACGGTGATGGAAAACCTGCGGGATCTGCGCGAACTGGTTTTTCGGGAAAAGCTCGATCTGGGGATTGCCTATGACGGAGACGCCGACAGGCTGGGGGTGCTCGATCACCAGGGTGAAGTCGTCTTCGGGGATAAACTCATGATAATTTTTGCCAGGGAAATCCTTTCCCGGCGCCCCGGGTCTGTTTTCATCTCCGAGGTGAAATGCTCCAAGACCCTCTACGACGATATCGAACGGCATGGCGGCAAGGCCATCATGTGGAAAACGGGCCATTCGCTCATAAAGGGGAAGATGAAAGAGGTGAATGCGCAGCTGGCCGGGGAGATGAGTGGGCACATTTTCTTTAAAGACGGATATTTCGGCTTCGATGACGGAATATTCGCCTCGTGCAGACTGCTTGCCGTACTCGCAAAAAGTGGAAAAAGAATTCCGGAACTCTTGACCGGGGTCCCCTTTATGCATGCTACCCCGGAGATACGGATCGAGTGCCCGGACGACATCAAGTTCGCGGTGGTCGAGAGCGCAAAGAGGGAATTCGAGCAGAAGAAGTTGGAAGTAATCGATATAGACGGCGCACGAGTAAATTTCCCCGACGGATGGGGCCTTGTGCGGGCGTCCAACACGCAGCCCGTTTTGGTCCTGCGATTTGAAGCCCAAACGGCCGAGAGGCTCCAGAGCATCAGCGATCTCATCGAGTCGACGATCGAGCGGGTAAAAGGGCAATTCCAGAGCCGGAGTGGTGGCTGAAAGCCTGATTTTTTGCAGTATGGCCTCCCCTTGCGCTCTATACTCCGCAGTTATCCCTGGGCGGGCATTTGTTCGGGATAGAACGAATGAGAGACGAAGATCTCAAAAAGTTGGAAGATGAACTGCTTAACGCCAAAAAGCTGGAGGCCATAGGGGTTCTTGCGGGTGGTATCGCTCACGACTTCAACAATCTTTTGTTTGTCATAATGGGCAATATCAATATGGCGCAGCTGAAAATCGAGGGGGAGTACCTCGCGCGGCGCCATCTTATGGAAGCGGAAAAGGCATGCCTTCGCGCCAAGGATCTGACCCAGAAGTTCATAACTTTTTCTTCCGGGGGCGGACCGGTCAAAAGCCGCCTCTCGTTGCGCGAACTGGTTGCAAGTATTGCCGAGCTTGTGTTGAGGGGTACGTTGACAAGCTGGGAGCTCAAGGGCACGGAGCAACCGTCCTGGGACGTCGAGGCCGATGAGAACCAGATGCGCCAGGTGTTTACGGGACTCATCGAAAATGCGGTGGAAGCCATGTCCAAGGGGGGGCTTATTTCGATCGCCACGGAAAATGTGCAAATCGACGGGGCGGGGATCGGAGGGATGGATCTTGGTGACGGCCGCTATGTAAAAGTGTCTGTTGCGGATGAAGGCATCGGGATTCCGGAAGAAAATATGCCCAATATATTCGACCCCTATTTTTCCACCAAGTATCGCGGAAGCCAGAAAGGAATGGGCTTCGGGCTCGCCATTGCGCATTCGGTCATAAAAAAACATAACGGAACCATAAAGGTGGAATCGATTCCTGGCAGGGGAACAACCGTGAGCGTCTTCATCCCGGCCGCGGAAGGCGAGTGCGGGGCGCTGCGCTCCGGCCGTCCCTATTTCACCCCTCCCAGGAAACGGATACTCGTGATGGAAGACGAGGAGATGCCGCGCGAGTTGATCCAGACAATGCTCGAACACCTCGGCTTTGAAGTCGATACCGCGCAGGAAGGCCGCGAGGCGGTAGAACTCTATTTCCAGGCCATGGATACCGGCCGCAGCTATGATGCGGTGATCCTCGACCTGGCCGTAAAGGTCGGGATGGATGGAAAAGAGGCCATCGGGAAAATACGATACCTCGATCCCAAGGTGCGGGCGATCGTTTCGAGCGGCTATTCCAAGGAGGCGATCATGACCAGTTGCGCCGATTCGGGTTTTAGCTATGTGTTGAAAAAACCGTATGATCTGGAGGCTCTTAAAGTTGCGATGGAGCAGGTTTTGGGCGGTTGCTGATCAGTCTCCCCGGAAACCACGTTTTGAGGATTGAGCCTTGCAACCGGTGTCCCGGTCTGGAAAGAGTTGTAGGCCTATTGTGGAATCGATCGAGAATTCCGGTGCGCCGGGGAATAAAAGGGCGAAAGCCGAATCGGCTCCTGCGCATCTCGCCTGTCGTGCCGGCAGGCTGGCACTTGCATTGGGAGCGCTTGGCGTCGTCTATGGAGACATAGGAACAAGCCCGCTTTATGCCATAAAGGAATGTTTCCACGGACTGCACGCCATCGCGCCGAGCGAGGGAAACATCCTGGGCGTGCTCTCTCTGGTGTTCTGGTCCCTCACCATGGTAGTCACCGTCAAATACGTGGTCTTCATCCTGCGGGCGGACAACAAGGGGGAAGGCGGCATTTACGCCTTGCTGGCCCTCATTCCGATGGATAAAACAAAGCAGTTGCCCCGGATGTATGCGGCAATCGTGCTGGCCGGAATCCTGGGGGCGGCCCTGCTCTATGGGGATGGAATCATTACTCCGGCCATCTCCGTACTCTCTGCCATGGAGGGGCTGCAGGTGGCCACCGAGGCGGCGGCTCCCTTCGTGCTTCCCTTGACGTGCCTGGTTCTCTTCGTGCTGTTTTCCGCACAGCGCAGGGGGACTGCCAAAATAGGCAGGGTCTTCGGTCCTGCCATGATGGTTTGGTTTGCTGCCATCGGGGCGCTCGGGCTCCTCGCGATTCTGGAAAACCCCCATATCCTCACTGCGGTCAATCCCGTCTACGCAATCAAATTCTTTCTCGTCAACAGAATCCACGGAATGGTTGTACTGGGTTCGGTCGTTTTGTGCATAACGGGAGGCGAGGCGCTCTACGCCGACCTGGGCCATTTCGGGCGAGACGCCATCAGGATGTCCTGGCTGGCTGTAGCGTGCCCGTCGCTCCTCCTCAACTACTTCGGGCAGGGAGCGCTCATTTTGGGGCATCCAACGCTGGTTTTCAATCCATTTTACGGGCTCGTGCCGCACGCGCTTCTCTACCCGATGGTTCTGCTCTCCACCATGGCGACCGTGATCGCCTCGCAGGCGATGATAACCGGAGTGTTCTCTCTTACCCAGCAGGCGGTGCAGATGGGGTTTTTTCCTCGCGTGCACGTGGTCCATACCTCAGCGGAGACACAAGGGCAGATTTTCATCGAGAAGGTCAACTACGCTCTCATGGTGGCCTGCGTCGGGCTGGTGCTGGTGTTCCGGGAATCGAGCAGGCTTGCGGGCGCTTACGGTATAGCGGTTACAGCCACAATGGGAATCACCTCCATACTCTATTTTTTCGTTGCCAGGCGCGTCTGGCGTTGGCCTCTGTGGAAAGCGCTGCCGATTGTGGCAATTTTTCTGGCTTTCGATGTTTCGTACTTCACGGCAAATCTTTTCAAAATCCTGGATGGGGGCTGGTTCACTCTTGCGATTGCTCTGTCGATTACAATAGCCATGGCCACCTGGCGGGATGGTCGGGCTGAGCTTTCCCACAAGATGTTGAGCGCCGGGTTGCCCATGGAGATTTTCATGAAGGATATCGAGTCGCACGATCCCTTTCGGGTGCAGGGAACGGCGGTGTTCATGACTGTTTCTCCGGTCGGGGTGCCCGCCGCCCTGTTGCACTATCTGCGCCATACGCATGTGCTTCACGAGAAGGTGATCATTTTGTCCATACGGTCGGCCGAGGTTCCCACGGTGGCGGAAAAAGAGCGTGTGAGCTTCGAGGACCTGGGCCATGGATTCTACCGTGTGCTGGCCTTCTATGGCTTTATGGAGACTCCCAATGTGCCCGATATAATGAAACGGGTTTCCCTCAGGGGGCTGCACACCGAACTTTTCGAAACGACTTTTTTCCTGGGAAGAGAGACCCTGCTTACCACCGGCTCTTCAAAAATGAGCCACTGGCGAAAGTCTTTGTTCTGTTTTATGTCACGCAATGCCCAGACCCCTATGACCTATTTCGGCCTTCCCCCCAACCGGGTGGTGGAAATCGGCGTGCAGGTCGAGTTATAGCGGCCTCGACAATCTCTGTAACGCACTGGATTCTTGCCGGATCGTGCGGCCTGGAGGATTCATCGGAAAATGGGCAAAGAGCAGGAGACAATGAAAGTCAAAGCCGTTTTGCCCTGGTTTATCGCGCTGCTCCTTGTTTTTACATTACTTTTCTTACTGGTGAAGCAGCGCGGCGGACGGGTTGGAGTATATGAAACGGTAGTCCGCGAAAATGATATGGTGTCAACCATGAGACTGAATCTTCTGAGGGCTGCCGAGGCGGAGAAAAGCGCCGTTTTGGCTCCGACCGATGAGGAATCGCAGCGATTTGCCGATCAGGCACGCCTCGCCGCAACGAATGTAGACAAGACTCGCAGGGAGCTTGGTTCGCTTATCGAGAAAGATGACTCAGTCCTGGAGACGACCCGCATCGGCGAGTTTGACACGTGCTGGAAGAAGTCTGAAAATCTCGATCGACTCATTCTCGGCCTGGCCGTGCAGAATACGAATCTTCATGCAACCAGTCTTGCTCTTACCAAAGGCGCCGCAGTCGTGAGCGATCTGGAACGAAATCTGCTCAGGCTCATCGATTCCGGCGGCCCTGAGAGCCGGAATGTCAGGACAGTCAGGCTGGCCTACCAGGCCATTGTCGCCGGTCTCAAGGTTCATGATCTGTACACTGCTCACATAGAAGCGGAAACCGGTGAACAGATGGCCGGAATTGAAGAGAAAATCAAGGCCAATGAGCAAATCCTCGCCCGTTCCCTGAAAGAGCTCGGCGGTTCCATAAGCGGCAGCGGGCGGGGTGCCGTGAAGGACGCAGCGGCAGACAATGTCGAGCTGGAAAAGATAACAAAGAAAATTATCGCCCTTTCGCGCGAGAATACGAACATTAAGTCCCTCAAACTCTCCCTGGGGAAAAAACGTCTTATCACCGCTCAGTGTGATGAAATCCTGAGCACTCTCCAGGAGGTTATTCGAAACAGAGGCACAACGAACGCCACGCGGTGAAATGGCTTGGTGAGGTGTCTTCTTTAATTCCCGCTCCGCGCTCCCTGCTTCCCGCTCCTATCTTTTCGAAAGTCTTTCCACGAGTTTGGCCGCGACTCCGTCGGGAACCAGGCCGGAGACATCTCCCCCCGAGCGCACCACTTCCTTTATGATTCGCGAACTGATGTATATCCAGCGCATGCCTGTCATGATGAATGCGGTTTCGATTTCGGTGTTCAACTTCCGGTTCATGAGCGCCATCTGGAACTCGTATTCAAAATCGCTGACCGCCCGGAGCCCCCGGACTATGGTCGTTGCCGAAATGGAGCGCACATAGTCGACGAGCAGGCCCTGAAGAAGGTCCACCTTCACCCGATCCCTCTGGGGATGGTCCGCCATGGACTCCTTTATCATTTCGAAGCGTTCCTCGGCGGTAAAAAGGGGCTCCTTGCCGGGGTTCGCCGCAACCGCAATGATAACCTCATCGAAGATCTTGAGGGCGCGTTCCAACAGATCTATGTGACCGTTCGTAATGGGGTCGAAAGACCCCGGGTATACCGCTATAGTGGGCAAATTCCCCTCCTGCTCGGACTGAGCTAATGTGCTATATCCGCGAATAGATTTCGATTAGTGTGTCGCCGTATCTACGCTCGCGATCCTTTTGCCACATCTGGTCCGAAATCGGCGTCGGGACCTCTTTTGCGGGCCGCTCGGCAATGACCAGCGCCCCGGCGTCGGCTATAGGGCCGATACCTTCGAGCGTTTTTTCGACATATCCTTTCCCGTAGGGCGGGTCCAAAAAGACGAGATCGAAGAATTCCTTTTCCTGCTCGAGTCGATGGAGCGCCGAGGCGACGGTCCCGGAAAGGACGCGGGAACTCCCCCCCGCGCCGCACAAAAGTATGTTGGCGCGTATCAGGCGCAAGGCTTCCTCGCCGCTATCGACAAAACAGCAGGAACGGGCGCCGCGGCTAAGCGCTTCAAGACCCGCGGCTCCGGTCCCTGCGAAAAGATCGAGCACCCTGGCATCCGGGACATGTTCGGCGATCATGCTGAAGACCGCCTCCCGGACCCTGTCGAGGGTGGGGCGAATCCTGTTGCTTTTCGGCGAATGGAGCCGCCGCCCGCCAAAGGCGCCCGATATGATGCGCATCTTTGGAGCTACAGCCTGTTGTGGCTGAGAAGGATCTCCGCGATTTGAACCGCATTGGTGGCGGCGCCTTTGCGGATGTTATCGGCCACCACCCACATAGCCAGACCGTTTTCCACCGAAGGATCGAGGCGGATTCTGCCCACCAGGGTTTCGTCCTTTCCCGCGGCGTCGAGCGGCACGGGGTAGCTCGCTTTTGACGGATCGTCCACCACCCTGACTCCGGGGGCGCTTTCGAGCAACCGCCGCACTTCTTCGGGGGAAATGGGTTTGTCTGTCTCTATGTTTACCGACTCCGAATGGCCGTAGATGACCGGAATCCTGACCGTGGTCGCACAAACATTGATCCGCGGATCGTCGAATATCTTCCGGGTCTCGTTCACCATTTTCATCTCTTCTTCGCTGAAGCCGTTTTCGAGAAATGGGCCGATATGCGGAAAACAGTTGAACGCAATCTGGTGAGGATAGATCATGTGAATCGTCTGGCGGCCGGCGGCAATATCGGAAATCTGGTTGCGCAGTTCTTCGATCGCTCTTTTGCCTGTACCGGAAACGGCCTGAAACGTGGTGACTACGATCCGCCGGATGCCGGCTGCGTCGTAGATGGGCTTGAGAGCCACAACCATCTGGATTGTCGAGCAGTTCGGGTTGGCGATGATTCCGGAGTGCGCCAGGGCGGCCTGCGGGTTCACCTCGGGCACGACCAGAGGAACCTTGGGGTCCATGCGAAAGGCGTTGGAGTTATCCACCACGACGGCGCCGGCCTTTGCGGCTATTGGACCGAATTCCCGGCTGATGGAGCCTCCGGCGGAAAACAGGGCGAGCTTGACCCCCTCGAAGGAACCCGGAACCAGTTCTTCCACCGGGACTTCCTTGCCGCGAAAGGTGAGGGTTTTGCCAACCGAGCGCGCCGAGGCAAGAAGCTTGAGGCTGCCCACCGGAAACGCCCGCTCCTCCAAAACTTTGACCATCAGGTTGCCAACCGCTCCGGTAGCGCCAACGACCGCGACCTTCAATCCATTTTGTTCCATTTCGGGACCTCAGTGATTAGTTACTAGTTGTTAGTTGTTAGTTGTTAGTCATTAGTTGCTAGTTAATAGTTGCCTGATATTAGTTACCAACTAGAAACCAGCAACTAGAAACTAGAAACTATCTTTCATTCGGCGATATGCTTCACAACCAGATCGCCCACCTCAGTGGTAGAGTAGCCCATGTGGCCGGCGCTCATGCTCTTGAGGTCCCGGGCCACCACTTTTTTGATCGCGTTTTCGATAAGTCCGGCGGCTGAGGCCTCGCCCAGGTGTTCGAGCATCATCTGGGCCGCGGCGATTGCCGCGATCGGGTTGATGATGTTTTGCCCGGTGTATTTGGGGGCCGACCCCCCTATGGGTTCGAACATCGACACTCCGGCCGGATTGATGTTTCCTCCCGCAGCGATTCCCATTCCGCCCTGAATCATGGCGCCCAGATCGGTAATGATATCCCCGAACATATTGTCGGTTACGATCACGTCGAACCACTCGGGGTTTTTGATCATCCACATACAGATGGCATCGACATGGGCATAGTCGGTCTGGATGTCGGGATATTCTTTGGCAACATCATTAAACGCGCGCTGCCAGAGGTCGAAGGCGTAGGTCAGAACATTTGTCTTGCCGCAGAGGGTAAGCTTTTTGCGGTAATTGCGCTTCCGGCAGTACTCGAAGGCGAACCGAATGCAGCGCTCGGCGCCAAGCCTCGTGTTTATCGACTCCTGTACGGCCACTTCCTGCGGGGTGCCTTTTTTCAGAAAGCCTCCCGCACCCGAATAGAGCCCTTCGGTATTTTCGCGCACTACGACGAAGTTGACGTCTTCGGGGCCTTTGTCCTTGAGAGGCGTCTCCACTCCCTGATAGAGAATCACCGGCCGGAGGTTCACGTACTGATCGAGTTTGAATCGCAACTCGAGAAGCAGCCCCTTTTCCAGTATCCCCGGCTTGACATCGGGGTGGCCGATCGCGCCAAGCAGTATGGCGTCGAACTTTTGGAGTTCTTCGAGGGTCCCCTCCGGCAGGATTTCTCCGGTCTTGAGGTAGCGTTCGCCTCCGAGATCGAAGTGAACCTTTTCGGTTGTAAATCCCGATTTTTTCGAGGCTGCGTCCAATGCCTTGATGGCTTCCCGTACGACCTCGGGGCCCGTTCCATCTCCCGGAATAACCGCAATGCGATAATTTTTCGCCATTAGAAACCCTTTGTTCAATTTAAGAATTCAAGAATTAAACTAGTAACTAGAGACCAGCAACCAGCAACTAACAACTAGCAACTAGCAACTTATCCCTGTGTCGCCATCTGTTC
Organism: Deltaproteobacteria bacterium; assembly: GCA_021813685.1. Lineage (GTDB taxonomy): Bacteria > Desulfobacterota > Syntrophobacteria > Syntrophobacterales > Syntrophobacteraceae > SbD1. The sequence goes on from JAKAJS010000109.1 coordinate 16,470, forward strand.
CTTGACATATTCCATAAGCCCCCCGGCCTTGATCAACTTCTGCATGAAGTCAGGGATGGGCTGGGCCGTGTATTTTTCCTTCCTGGTAAGATTTTCGATGAGGCCCGAGTCGAGGTCGATCGCCAGTTCGTCACCGGTCTGGATGCGATCGGCGCCTTCGGGGCACTCGAGGATGGGGAGCCCCATATTGAGAGCATTGCGGTAGAAGATCCTGGCAAAGCTTCGAGCGAGAACGCAGCTGACTCCGGCGGCCTTTATGGCTATCGGGGCGTGTTCCCGGGAGGAGCCGCAGCCGAAGTTTTTCCCGGCCACGATGATCTCTCCGGGCTTTACCCGGGAGGCGAAGTGGGGATCTGCGTCCTCCATGCAGTGGGAGGCAAGCGCGGCTGGATCGGTCGTGTTCAGGTAGCGCGCGGGGATGATTGCATCGGTATCGACATCGTCTCCGAATTTCCAGGTTTTTCCTGTGATTTTCATCAGCTTATGACCTCTTCAGGGTGTGCTATGCGTCCGAGGACGGCAGAAGCGGCCGCTACCGCCGGATTGCTGAGATACACCTTGCTGTCTATGTGTCCCATGCGGCCTACGAAGTTGCGGTTGGTCGTGGCCACGGCCACCTCGCCCGGGGCGAGAATCCCCATGTGGCCGCCGAGGCAGGGGCCGCAGGTCGGGGTGCTGACGGCCGCTTCGGCCTCCAGGAAGGTTTCGAGCAGTCCCTCTTCCATGGCTTCCATGTATACGAGCTGCGTTGCCGGGATGACCAGGCACCGGACTCCCGGGGCAACCTTTTTGCCCTTCAAGATCTTGGCGGCAACGCGCAAATCCTCGAGCCGACCGTTGGTGCACGAGCCTATCACCACCTGGTCGACCGGGGTCTCGGGAAGTTCTGTGACCTGCTTGACGTTTTGGGGCGAATGGGGCATGGCCACCACGGGTTCGAGCTTTGAGAGATCCCACTCGTATACTGCCTCGTAGGTCGCTCCCGGGTCGCTGCGGTAGAATTTGTAGGGCCTTTTCGCCCTGGCGCTCACATATTGTTCGGTAATCGCATCGGGGGCCACAATGCCGACCTTTGCCCCCGCCTCGATGGCCATGTTGCACATTGCAAAACGGTCCGCCATGGGGAGGGAATCTATCACTTCGCCTTCGAACTCCATGGCGCGGTAGCGGGCTCCGTCGACGCCTATCTGCCCGATGGTGTAGAGAATGATGTCCTTTCCGCCGACCCAGGGGCGCAGTTTCCCGTGAATGATAAACTTCATGGAATGAGGCGTTTTGAACCATACCTTGCCGGTGATCATCGCCGCGGCAAGATCGGTGCTCCCAACCCCGGTTGCAAAGGCGCCGAGCGCTCCGTAGGTGCACGTGTGGCTGTCGGCCCCGATCAGGACGTCTCCGGGCAAAACCAGACCCTGCTCGGGCAAAAGAGCATGTTCGACTCCCATACGCCCGACCTCGAAATAGTAGCGCAGGTCGAATTCCTTCGAAAACTCCCGCAGCATCTTCGCCTGCACGGCCGAGGCGATATCCTTGTTGGGCACGAAGTGGTCGGGGATGAGGCAGATGCGCTCGCGGTCGAAAACCTTTTTGGCTCCGGACTTTCTGAAGGCCTCGATAGCGAGGGGGGCCGTAATGTCGTTTCCATGAGCGAAATCGACCCGTACTTCCACGAGTTCATCGGGGAAAACCTCGGATTTTCCGGCGTGATCGGCCAGGATCTTTTCACTGATAGTTTTCTGCATATCGTTTACCTTCATTTCAGGTTGTCTTTGCCGGGTTTAACGAGTTCGGCAACGGGCTTTCGCACCTCTTCAACGCTTTCGGGCGCGGATTGGTCCGTCAGCGCTTCGGGGGGGGCGGCCGTTTTGCCTTTCCCCGTGATTTTCCACCCCACCCATCTCACCGGACCCGAGAGTGTGTAGACCGCCAGGGTGAGGAAAAGCATGAGCGGGGGCGCCGCCGCGATGACACAGACGAAGATTACCAGGCCGAACAGGATGAAGGGCGGGTGGCCCTTTATGGATTCGGCATCCTTGAAGCTGTTGAAGGGCATAGTACTGATCATGAGTGAACCGAGCAAAAAGGTCATGACCAGCAGTGCAGTCCCGATGACCGGTCCATGGGGGGGGATTTCCCAGTGAGTCAAAAAAAGGACCGTGGTGGCGATCATGGTCGCCCCTCCCGGGATGGGCAGCCCCGTGAAATATTTCTTGCTCGAGGTGGCCACCTGGACGTTGAACCTGGCGAGGCGCAGAGCGCCGCAGGCCACGAAGACGAAGGCCGCAAGCCAACCCACGCGCCCGTAGGGTTTAAGGGCCATGAGATAGATCAGCAAGCCCGGCGACACGCCGAACGCAACGAGGTCGGCAAGCGAGTCGTATTCCACCCCGAAACGGCTCGTCCCTCCGGTTATCCTGGCGACCTTGCCGTCGAGAATATCGAAAATGCACGACGCAAGGATCGCGATGGCAGCCAGTTCGAAATTGCCGCTGATCGATTTGACGATTCCGAAAAAACCGCTGAAAAGGTTCGCCGTAGTAAAGAGATTGGGCCAGATGTGCGTGACGCGAAAAGCATCGCTTTCCCTGCGCCACCTCTTGCGGCGCGGGCGCCTTTTCTTTACGGGTTCAATCTGCATAGGACTGTTTCTCCCGCGTAGACATGATTGCCCTGGAACACCAGGATCTCGCTGTTTTCGGGCACATAGACGTCCATCCGGGACCCGAACCGGATCATGCCGAACCGTTCGGTCTGCACCAGTCGGTCCCCGATTTTGGGCCAGCAGACGATGCGGCGGGCGATGAGCCCCGCGACCTGTGTGATCACAACGTCGATGCCCGAGTTGGATTTTATCCAGAGCCAGTTCTGTTCATTTTCCTCGCTCGCCTGCGCGTGGTTGGCCGCAAGGAAGCGTCCCTTTCGGTAGTGGAGGCCTTCGAGCGATCCGGAAATCGTGACACGGTTGACGTGAACGTCCAGGATCGACATGAAGATGCTGATCTTGAGGGCGGGTTTATCCAGAAACCTAACCGACGGCACCTTCTTTACAGAGATGATGTGTCCGTCGGCAGGGGAGACGATTTCGGTCTCCCCTGCCGAGCAAACCCTTTCGGGGTCCCGGAAAAAATGACCGATCAGAAAGGTGAGGGCCAGGAACAGGACGGAAACCGCAGCCCAGCCGAGCACCGCAGCGATCAGGGTGGAAAACATTGCGGCGAGGATAAACGGGAGCCCCTCCCTCGCAACGGGAATATGTTGTCGCTTTTCCCTGAAATCCCCGACAGACAATGTGCGCTCCTTGTTTTTAGATCATCTTTACTGCATCGAGAAAAGGCATCATGGCGCGCAACTTTGCACCAATCTGTTCGATGAGAAGAGATTTTTCCCGATTTCGGATGGCCTGGAACGAGGGACGTCCCGCCTGGTTTTCCAGGATCCACTCGCGGGCAAAACTCCCCGACTGTATCTCTTCGAGGATCTTTTTCATCTCCGCACGGGTCTGGTCGGTAATCACGCGTTTTCCGCTCGAAAAATCCCCGTACTCCGCCGTATCGCTGATGGAGTACCGCATGTAGGAGAGGCCGCCCCGGTAGATGAGGTCCACGATGAGTTTCATTTCGTGCATGCATTCAAAAAAAGCGATCTCGGGCTGGTAGCCCGCCGCAACGAGCGTATCGAACCCGGCCTTTATGAGTTCGGAGACTCCGCCGCAAAGCACGGCCTGCTCGCCGAAAAGGTCCGTTTCGGTTTCTTCCTTGAAGGTGGTTTCAATGACGCCGGCGCGCGTTGCGCCGATGCCGGCCGCATAGGCAAGCGCGGTCTGCAGGGCGTTTCCCGATGCGTCCTGGTGGACGGCCACAAGGGCCGGGACTCCGGCGCCGCGCACATATTCGCTCCTTACCAAATGTCCGGGACCCTTGGGCGCAACCATCACCACGTCGATGGGCGCCGGGGGCAGAATCTGGCCATAATGGATGTTGAAGCCGTGTGAAAAAAGAAGGGTCTTGCCGGCGCCCATCGAGGGGGCGATATCGTTGCGGTAGAGAGCCGCCTGGCCGTGGTCGGGGGTGAGAAGCTGGATGACGTCGGCCTGTTCGGCGGCTTCACGTGCAGAAACGGGGGTAAAGCCGTCCTCGACGGCCTTCTCATAGCCGGGCCCGCCGCTCTTTGCCCCCACTACCACCTGCAGTCCGGAATCACGCAGGTTCTGAGCCTGAGCGTGGCCCTGGCTTCCATACCCGATGATGGCGATTTTCTTGCCGCGCAAAGTATCCATGTTGGCGTCTGTGTCGTAAAAGATCCGCATTGATTTGGTCTCCTCGTTTGGATTCGTTCCGTTATTTCTTGCTGCGTGCAAGGGCCGCTTTGCCCGTTCGCGCAATCTCCACTATCCCGATCTGATCCAGAAGCTCCACTATGGCGGCAATTTTGCCCTCGTTCCCGGTAACCTCGAGCGTATAGAAATGAGGGGTGACGTCCACCACCTTGGCACGGAAAATATCGACTATGCGAAGCACCTCGGCCCGTGTCTGTTGCTCGGCGCGGACCTTGATAAGCGCCATTTCGCGATCGACGAACTCCATTTCGGAAAAATCGAATACCCTGATGACGTTAACGAGCTTGTTAAGTTGTTTGACTATCTGGGAAAGTACGCGCTCGTCTCCGGTCGTAACCAGTGTAATGCGCGTCAGCCCCTTCTCGTTGGTTTCGGCGGCCGTCACCGTTTCGATGTTGTACCCCCGGCCGCTGAAAAGCCCCACGATTCTCGCCAGGACTCCCGGAACATTCTGGACCAGAATGCCTATCGTGTATCGTTTGTCATCGGTGACTATCATCAGAAAATCCTTGGCTCTAGAGCTGCGTAAGAAGCATCTCGGTGATGCTCTTGCCGGGCGGTACGATCGGGTAGACGTTTTCCTCACGCGCTACCAGAAAATCCATGAAAACGGGGGCCGCCATCGACAGGCCCTGCCGCAGGACCGGTTCGACCTGGTCGGGCCGCTCGGCCCGCAGGCCCACCGCCCCGTAGGCTTCGGCAAGCTTCACGAAATCGGGCGCCCCTTCGATGCAGGATCCCGTATAATTTTTGTTGTAGAACATCTCCTGCCACTGGCGCGGAAGCCCCAGGTAGGTATTGTTTATGATGACGACTTTTACCGGCAGATTGTTACAGACCGCCGTGCACAGCTCCTGGACATTCATCTGGATGCTTCCGTCTCCGGCTATGTCGATTACGAGTCTATCGGGAAAGGCCGCCTGAGCGCCAAGGGCCGCCGGAAAGCCGAAGCCCATCGTTCCGAGTCCGCCCGAGGTAAGGAGCGTCCGGGGCCGGTCGAATTTGTAGAACTGGGCCGTCCACATCTGGTGCTGCCCGACTTCGGTGGTGATTATGGCATTTTCCCCCGCAATCTCGTGGAGTTTTTCGATGACGTACTGGGGCTTTATCAACTCCTGGGACGGGCTGTAGGTAAGAGGATGTTCCTTTTCCCACCGGGAGATCTGGTCGAGCCACGCGGCCCTGGAATCCTCGAGTCCCGGGAGCGGCTCTTTTTCGAACACCTCCAGGAACTGCAACAGCGCATTCCTGCAGTCCCCCACGATGGGAATGTCTACGTCGATATTTTTGCTGATGCTGGTCGGGTCTATATCGACATGAACGATTTTGGCCTTGGGGGCGAAGGTGCTGATTTTTCCGGTTACCCGGTCATCGAAGCGAACGCCCACCGCAAGGATCAGGTCCGCGTGCGATAAGGCCATGTTCGCCTGATAGGTGCCGTGCATCCCGGGCATGCCGAGCCACAGGGGATCGGCCCGCCTTCCGCCCTCGGGGGCGGGGGCTGTTGCCGGATAGCCTCCCAGTCCCAGAAGAGAGCAGGTTACGGGCGCCTGGATGAGTCGGGCGAGCCGGGTGAGTTCTTCGGAGGAGCCCGAAATCACGATGCCTCCCCCGGCGAAGATGACCGGCGCTTTAGCCCTGGCGATGAGTTCGCACGCCTTCCGGACCTGTCCTGCATGCGCCTCCACGGTCGGCCTGTAGCCGGGCAGGTGAACTTTTTGAGGATACTTGAAATCCGCCTGCGCCTGGATCACGTCTTTGGGAAGATCTACCAGAACCGGCCCCGGTCGCCCGGTGCGCGCGAGGTAGAAGGCTTCCTTGATTACCCGGGCCAGATCGTTTACGTCGCGCACCAGGTAGCTGTGTTTGGTGCAGGGACGCGTTATGCCTATGATGTCAACCTCCTGGAAAGCATCGTCTCCGATAAGAGGAGTCGGCACCTGCCCGGTGAAGATGACCATCGGTATGGAGTCCATGTAGGCGGTAGCAATACCTGTGACTGTGTTGGTCGCTCCCGGTCCGGAGGTGACCAGGCACACCCCGACGCGGCCCGACGCCCGTGCATAGCCGTCGGCCATGTGCGCGGCCCCCTGCTCGTGGCGAACCAGGATATGCCGGATGTCATGTGCGGCCATTTCGTGGTAGAGGTCCAAAACGGCGCCGCCCGGAAATCCGAACACTACCTCTACGCCCTCTTTTTTCAGGCATTCGAAAAATATCTGCGCGCCTTTGAGTTTCATAAACGATCCTCGAGTAGCCTGCCCGTGGCAGGAAGAGCAACGACGGCCCCCGCGGGCGGACCCCCAGTGAGCCGGTTAGTCATAGCTTACCTGACAGGAGAAATAAAAATTCTAACAACAAGCGGTCCAGGGTGTCAATCAGAACAATAGGCTTCGGGATGGAAACGAGCTAAGAAAAGAGATATCTCTTTTTGAGGCGATAAACAGGTCTTGGGAGAAAATCCGGTCCGATTCCGGTAAATCGCTTCAATTTTCCTGTTTGACCTGCGGGCCGCTTTTTGGGTATGAAGTTGCCAAATGGGGATTTGTTTTTCCTTCCTGTAAAGCATACCAAAAACGTACGAAGAGGGATACAATTATGGAGAATCTGGAGGCTTTCGCAGAGCCCTCCTATGGTGGCGAAGATTACAGTGCGGGGTCCAAGGATTCCGCGGGGGCGGGGCAAATGGCTCTAACACTTACTCCCAACGCACAGATCGTTTTAAAGAAGCGCTACCTCATAAAGGATGCCACGGGGGAGCCGGTGGAGACCCCCGAGGATCTTTTTCGGAGGGTGGCGCTCGCCATTGCCCAGCCCGATGCCCTCTACGAGGGACCCGACAAGGTCCGGGAGACGGCCCGCAAGTTTTACGACCTCATGACCTCTCTTGATTTCATGCCCAATTCTCCTACCCTTATGAACGCCGGGCGTCAGTTGGGGCAGCTTTCCGCCTGTTTTGTCCTCCCCGTCGAGGATTCCATCGACAGCATTTTCGAAGCGATAAAGCATGCCGCGATGATCCACAAGAGCGGAGGGGGGACGGGATTTTCCTTCTCCAGGATCCGTCCGGAAAGCGACAAGGTCCTCTCCACCCAGGGAGTGGCCAGCGGGCCGGTTTCGTTCATGTCCGTCTTCGATGTGGCAACGGAAACCATAAAACAGGGCGGAACGAGGCGGGGCGCCAATATGGGCATCCTGCGCATCGATCACCCCGACATCCTTCGGTTCATCTCCTGCAAGACCGATAACATGCGGATGACCAATTTCAATATCTCGGTCGCCGTTACCGATGATTTCATGCGTGCGGTCGAAAACGGAACGCAATATGCGCTGCGAAACCCCCGTACCGGCGAGGAAGTCGAGAGGCTCTCGGCGCGGGAAGTCTTCGAAGAAATCGTCAATGCGGCCTGGAAAAACGGGGAGCCCGGCATCATTTTCATAGACGCCATGAACCGGGACAATCCCACTCCCAAGGTGGGCATGATCGAGAGCACCAACCCGTGCGGCGAACAACCCCTGCTTCCGTACGAATCGTGTAATCTGGGCTCCATAAATCTTGCCGAAATGCACGCTGACGGGCAGATCGACTATGAGCGGCTAAAGGGTGTTATCTGGGATGTCGTCCATTTCCTGGACAATGTCATCGAGGCTAACAAATACCCGCTTGCCAAAATCGAAGAAGTGACCAAGGCGAACCGCAAGATCGGTCTGGGTATCATGGGGTTTGCCGATCTGCTCATTGCCCTTGGCATTCCGTACAATTCCGAGGAAGCGGTCGAAACGGCCGAGACGGTGATGCGCTTTATCCAAAAGGAGTCCAAGGCGGCCTCCGCTCATCTTGGCAAAACGAGGGGCAATTTCCCCAATTATTCGGGTTCGCTCTACGATTGTGCCCAGACGCCTTTCATGCGGCATGCCACGACGACGACCATCGCCCCCACGGGGACCATCAGCATCATTGCGGGGTGCTCGAGCGGAATCGAACCGCTTTTTGCGATCAGTTTCGTGCGCAAGGTGCTCGACGGCGAAGAGCTGGTGGAGACGCACCCGTTGTTTCGCAAGGTGGCGCAGGAGCGCGGGTTTTATTCCGAAGATCTCATGAAGCGCATTGCGCAGAGGGGAAGCCTCAAGGATTTCGCCGAAATCCCGGAGGATGTGCGCCGCGTTTTCGTGGTCTCTCACGACGTCGACCCGCTGTGGCACATCCGCATCCAGGCGGCCTTCCAGAAACATACGGATAATGCGGTCTCCAAAACAATCAATTTCCCGTTTTCGGCCACTACCGAAGAGGTCCACCAGGCCTACATTACGGCCTTCAAGCTGGGATGCAAGGGGCTTACGATTTATCGCGACGGCAGCCGTGAGACACAGGTGCTCAATATCCAGCGAAAACCCCAATATCCGCAGGTCGAACCGCGCCCGCGCCCGGATATGACGCAGGGGTTGACCGAGCGAGTAAACACCGGCTGCGGAAAGCTCTACGTTACCATTAATTCCGACGAATACGGCTTTTGCGAAGTTTTCGCGCAAATGGGCAAAGCGGGAGGCTGCGCCTACTCGCAGATCGAAGCGACCAGCAGGCTGATATCCCTCGCCCTTCGCGCCGGCGTCAAGGTGGAGTCGATCATCAAACAGCTCGTGGGAATCCGGTGTCCTTCGCCCACCTGGGGAAACGGCGAGCAGGTCGTTTCCTGCGCCGATGGAATCGCAAAGGTTCTAAACCATCACGCGCACGCACAGATAAGCTCGGCCCTGGCCGACCAGATGGGCGCCTGTCCCGACTGCGGGGGCGCGGTCGAACACGAGGGCGGATGCATCGTGTGCCGCTCCTGCGGGTTTTCGCGCTGCGCATAGAGCAGGGGGGGCACCGCAGAGGCGCAGAGGGCACAGAGGCAAAAGAGCGGGGGAAGGCTTCCCCCGCACCCCCCGGGAATCGGGTCGCACGCGCAAAGCGCGTGCGACCCGATCGCTCAGCGCTTCGGCGAGAGGCCACGCATTGGCGGCGTGGCCTCCCGCCGAAGCGCTAACTGAGCCGCGTAGCGGCGTGGGGGTGCAGGGGGCGAAAGCCCCCGCGCTATTGCCTCTCGATGTTGCGGCCTCTGTGGATTTGATCCGTGGATTTGATTTATGGAACAGCACAGCTGGGCGCTATCTCCCAAAGAGGCCGTGAGCCTGCAGAAGACTCTGGCCGATCGGGTCATCTGTAAACCTCTTCCTGCCAGACTGAAAATCATCGGCGCCTCGGATATATCCTTTTCAAGACATAGCGATGTGTTGATTGCGGTCATCCTTACGTTCCGGTGGCCCGACCTCGAGCCGGTCGAGTCGGTCCACCAGGTCTGCAGGGCCTCTTTTCCCTATGTCCCCGGTCTTTTATCCTTTCGGGAGGTTCCGCCGCTTCTCGAAGCCTGCGGGAAACTCAACCGAAAGCCGGACGTGCTCCTGTGCGACGGACAGGGGATCGCGCACCCGCGAAAGCTCGGGTTTGCCGCTCATTTGGGGCTCTGCCTCGATATCCCGACGGTGGGATGCGCAAAGAGCAGGCTGTGCGGTACGCACGAGGAGCCTTCCCTGCAAAAGGGGGCAAGTAAACCGCTTTTCCTGGAGGGCGAGCAGGTCGGAATCGTTTTTCGCTCGCGGGAGGGCGTAAAGCCCATTTATATCTCCCCCGGACACCTCGCGGACATTCCTTCTTCGAAAAGGCTCATCTCGGGTTGCCTGCACCGCTACAGGATCCCCGAACCCCTGCGGCTTGCCCACATCGAGGCAAACAGGCGAAGAGTGGAAGTCGAGGCCGGAGGCGGGGATTTTTAGGAGACTGAGATGACTTGAGGAATTTTCACAATGCTGGCATAATCGCTCGCGTTTGTGACGCGTGTTTTTTCAATGGAGAGAGCGGAAATGGCGGATTCAGCCGATAGCATAAAAAAATATGAAGAGATTCTCGAGCTCGATCCCGGCTCGCGATTATTTGCAAGACTTGCCGAAGAACTCGGCGCTGCGGGCCAGTGGGAGGAGGCGGCGGAGGTATGCAGAAAAGGCCTGCTGTTGCATCCCGAGCACCTGGTGGCACGGATGCTTTTCGGGCGGGCACTCCTGGAAATGGGAGATGCGGAGGAGTCCCAGCGGGTTCTTGCAGGCGCGGTCGAAGAAATCGAAAAAAATTCCATCATCTTCAAGCTGCTCGCCGAGCTTGCCGCAATGTCGGGAAAAGAGGAGAGCGGCGCCCGGTACGCCCGGATTTACGAGGCTTTTACCAATAGCGCGCCCCCTTCCGCACAGCCCCCCGAAATCGCTCAGCCGGAAGAGACCTCCGAATTTGACGATTTCAAAACGGAGGCGATCGAAAATCTCGATGCGGACGCTTCCGATGTCCAGGTGGAATTGGCCGACGGTGAGATAATAAGTTTCGAAGACGTTCTGAAACATTTGACCCAGAGGTTCGATGGGCGATTGAATCGGGTTGGAGCGCCGCAGACGATTTTATCCCCGGAGGATAAAGACGTGCTTAAGGAAAGAATCATCGCGCTTCTGGGAGCGTGAACCTCTTTTCCCCCGGTCGCATCGACCGGGGGAAAGATACGAGCGGTTTTTGCCCTTACGTTGACTGCACGGTTATTTTTCTTGGTTTTGCCGCCTCGGCTTTCGGCAGCACAAGCTTTAATACCCCATCCTTAATCGACGCCTGAATCTTGCTCCGATCGATGTCGCTGGAGAGGGTAAACTGCCTGTAGTAATCTCCAACGGTGAATTCTTTGAAAATCACCTTGCCCTTTTCTTCCTGCTGAGGAACCGCCCCCCGTATCGTGAGCTGGTCGGAATCCAGGTCTATATCGACTTTGTCGATCGGCACCCCCGGCATATCCGCCAGCAGGGTAAGTGCATTTTCCGATTCATAGATGTCTACGGCGGGGACAAACACCGGAACGTCCCGGGTGCTTTCCCCGGCCGCCTGTACAGCCTTTTTTTCCTCTATCTGCAAATCCGTCTCAGCCATGGTCAATCTCCTGTTCAGCCTGGCTATCAGCCCTGGATGGTTATTTTTCGGGGTTTCACGTGTTCGGGTTTGGGCATGACAAGTCTTAGCAGCCCGTCTTTGCATTCGGCCCGCACGGCTTCCGTATTTACATCTTCCGGCAGAGTGAGCGCCTTTCGGAAACTGCCCCACTTGCGCTCCCTGCGATGATAGTTGACGTTTTCCGCCTCTTCGGGCTTGCGCTCCCCGCTAAGCGTGAGGGTCCTTCCGACAACCGAAATATCGAGGTCTTCGGCTTTGATCCCCGGAATTTCCGCCTCCACATAAATCGTATTCTCGTCCTCGGTTACGACCAGAGGCGGAAAAACACCCGATGAGCCCCTGGCCTCGCTTCCGCCGGAAAACAGGGACATGAGCCGGTCCATCTGCTTGCGTGCTCGGTCAAAGTCTTCAAGCGCTCCCGGAAGCTCGGGCCAGCGCCAGTTGGGGTACCTGAAAATGGCCATGATCAACCTCCTTGTAGTCTGTGAGTCATGTGAGTTTCCTCGTTAGCAGCCACAAGCTAAGACTGCTAACTTTTCGTGTCAACTCTTCCCCCTTCCGCTTCAATTTTTTTCTCCCACGCCTGAAATTCCCGAATATGGTACAAATCGCCCTGTTCAAAGTAAGTCGTTTTGCGGATAAAAAAAGAGAACGGCGCAGCAAACCATTTTTTACCGTGGGTATTGTGACATGAAGGAGTGCGGTCCAATCGACTTTCGAGCCAAGGTGCAAGGCGGGCGGCCGTTGCGCATCGCCCTGCTGTTTCCCCCGGCGGTTTTGCCGACAGGCCCCCCACTAGGGATCGCGAGTCTTAAGGGATGGCTCCAATCCTGTGTCGGGGCGAGAGTGGAGGTGCGCAATTTCGACCTGAATTTCGCCCATTTCGAGCAGGCGTGCCGTTGGCAAAGCGAGGGGCGGCTGCGAATGAGCCTTCGGAAAATGGATCAGCAAACGACTGCGCAAAAGGTGAAGGCTGCAGTGCGATTTTTCCGGGGAGAAGAGGCCGGGGCTTTTTTCGACCAGGAGTTATACGACGAACACGCACGCATCTATACCGGTTTTGGTTCCGTTCTGAACGGGCTTTTCGACAGTTTTGCGCGGAAGCTTCTGTTGGGCCTCCCCGTGCCGACCCTGGCGACCATGTTTTTGGAGGAACTGCTCGCGCCCGTCCGGGCGTTTGAGCCCGACCTGGCGGGTTTTTCCATTCTTTTCAGTCAGCAGCTTTTTTTCGCCATCGCGCTTGCAAAATTTTTGAAAGACCGGGGCGGTCCCAAAATCGCGCTGGGGGGTGCTACTTTTTCCGTAATGCCCGACCCGGGCCGCCTTCTCGGCCCCATCGCCGTTTCGGGAAACGACGGGCAGGGAAGCGTCGATGCCGGAAGGCTGGTCGACTATCTCGTGGTGGGCGAGGGGGAAGAAGGCGTAAAGGCTCTGGTCGAATCCGGCCTTTGTCCCCATGAGGACGTGCCGGGTCTTGTGTATCGAAAAGAGGGTAAACTCATCGGCAATCCGGCCCGGGGGGTCTTGGATCTCGATGCGCTTCCTGTTCCCGATTTTTCCGATACGGTTCCGGGCCTATACCACTCCCCGGCGCCCGTTTTGCCCTACCTTTCTTCGCGCGGATGTCCCTGGAGGCGCTGTGCGTTTTGCACGCATCAAAAAACGTATCTGCACTATCGCGAGGAGCATGCCGAAGTTGCCGCGGGAAAAATTTCGAGGCTCCAGGAAAAATATGGGGCGAGCCATTTCTGCCTGGTCGATGAGATGCTGGCTCCCCGCAGGCTCGATGCCATAGCGCGGGAACTGATCGGAAAGAATGTGCGGGTACGCTTTTCCGCCTATGCCAGGCCTTCCGGATTTTTACCTCCCGTATTCGAAACCGCCCACAGGGCGGGGCTTCGCCTTGTGCTGTGGGGGGTCGAATCGGCGAGCCAGCGCGTGCTCGATCTCATGGGGAAGGGAACCAAAGCGCGGGAGATCGAATCGATTCTTCACGCCGCCCGGAAGGCGGGGATATGGAACATGCTGTTCGTACTGCTGGGCTTTCCGACCGAGACGAAAGCCGAGTGGCTGAGCACTCTCGATTTTCTCGATTCCTGCCGGGAGTCGATTCATGCGCTTTCCCGCTCCCGCTTCCTTTTGCTCGAAGGCTCCAGCGTGTTTCTAAATCCGGGTCGCTACGGCATAAAACGGATATTGGACCGGCCGCAAAGAGACCCCGTCTCGGTCGCCTACGATTACGAAGTGACGGAGGGGCTGAGCGTGGAAGAGTCCTCGGAGCTTTTCAGGGAGAGCCTGGCCAGGCTCTCGGGAGCAGGCCGCTCTCCCTGGTTCGGGCAGTTTCGGGAACACATGCTGCTCTATGCTGCGAGAGAGGCTTCCGGCTCTCTTAGCTCAAATCCTCCGGCTGCGGGGTAAAAGAAGCCAGGTTTCCGATCCCGAGGCTTTGCTCAAGAGTGGCGATTTTTTGGATCGTTTCCTGATAGCCGCGGGGGCCGAAAAATTGCGTTTCGGCTGCCTCGAGTTGCGCGGTGAGACCGTCGTAGGATTTTTCGGAAATGTCAGCGCGCAAGCGCGGAAAGAGGACTGTATCTTCCCACGATTCGTGCGCATCCGACATATAGGTCAACAGGTGGATCATGTTTACCGCCTTGCGTCGGTCTGCCTGGTCGTTTTGAGAAAAATCCGCACAAAGCGGCTTGAGAATTTCGGCCAACTGCGAGGCTGCAGCATGTTGCTTACGGAGCACCGCGATGAGTTCTGCGGTTTGCTGTGAAGCGCCAAAGACAGGGAAAACGTATTTTTCCTCCATCGCCTGGTGACAGCCGATCAGGAAAGTCCGGATGATTTCAACGGCCCCTCCCGCTACTTCGGGGGAGATCGCCATCTGGGCGTTGATTCCATTCTTTATCTTGTGCAATATGGCCAGAGCCCGGCGGTTCACCCCGTGCTGACGTTCGAGAATTTCGATGGCGGTGCCGGAATATTCCACCTGAGACCGGGGCGATTTGGAGCAGCCTTCCATGAGGCCGGCGCCGGCCGCTCCGGCCAGGATAAAGAAATTTCGCCGTGAAAGAAGGTTTTTGGAATGCATTGATTCTCCAGCAAAGATATTGAGTAATAGGGATATAAAACACGGTTCGTCTGAGTAGTGGATTTGAGCCCCTGTGTCAATACGCTTGATCGGGGCATCGACTGAGGGGCCATGATCAGCGTAATAATTCCCACCTATAACCGGGCAAACTTCGTTTGTGAGGCGGTGCGCTCCGTTTGCGATCAAAGAGGGGTCCGCGAGCAGGTCGAGATCATCGTGGTTGATGACGGCTCGACGGATGAGACCCGTGAGGCGCTCGCTAAAGAAGCCGGCAGCATACGATACGTGCGCTGCGTCCATTCGGGGGTGAGCGCTGCGAGAAATCTCGGCATTTCGCTCTCGCAGGGCGAATGGATCGCCTTTCTTGACTCCGACGATCTGTGGCTTCCGGGGAAACTCTGCGAACAGATGAAGTTTTTTTCCGCTCACCCGGACATCCTGCTCTGCCAGACCGAAGAGATCTGGATGCGAAGCGGAAAACGGATAAATCCTCGAAAATATCACAAAAAGCCGAGCGGCAACTGTTTTCCTCTGCTGCTCGAAAGATGCCTGGTAAGCCCTTCGGCCGTAGTCGTCCACCGCAGCCTCTTCGATCTTACCGGTCTTTTCGACGAATCCCTGCCCGCCTGTGAAGACTACGATCTGTGGCTTAGACTCGGATGCCGCTTCCCCATCGGCCTGGTGGAACGCCCTCTCGTGATAAAGCGCGGCGGCCACTCGGACCAGCTTTCGGCAACCGTTCCAAGCCTTGACAAGTACCGTATCGAGGCGATCGTCAAATCGATTCGCTCGGGACTGCTTAGCCCCGCTGACAGAGCCGCAGCCGAAAGGATCCTCGAACAAAAGCGCCGAATCTATTGCGACGGGTGCCGCAAGCGGGGACACGTGAGCGAAGCCGCAAGAGTTGAGGCGCTCGTGCGGCGTACGCTCAAGCCTTGAGAGCCCGGGCAAAGGAGAGTTGGGGGCGGGAAGCAAAAAGAGTGTGTCTGTTTAAGAGGTGTTTTACGGTCCCACCCGCGAAAGAAATCCTCACGACCCCTGCCAAAACCCGTATATGAGCCAGAGCGATGTAGAGAATCTTATTCGTAGTTTTACCCATGCTACAAGAATAAAAACTTGTGTCATACATGGTTTGATGTTCTCAGAAAGATTTTACGGTATCCCTCTTTACAACAGCTGAAGCGATATCTATAATGCGCTTAGTCTTTCATTGAGTTACTCTCATGTGTCAGGAACGGCAAAAAACCATTGTGCATGTAACCTACCAAGAATGATTCCAGTTACGGTAAGTACCACGGCAAGCCTTATCTATACAAGTAAAAGTGTCTGTTCGAGGATGTAGATAATATCTAAACATAGGTAGTAGCACAATTAATAGTGTCAGGTCGATGGTATTGCGGCATGGGATACGGGCCTGACAGATATCAATATATATGCTGTGTGATTCACGGATCAGTGTCTATCATGGCGTTTGTATTGGTGAAGCTCGGTGTAATCGAGTTGGCGGAGCTTTGTGGCCTTCATCATATTTGGCTCTCTGTTCCGTCCTGCCGATCAGCCCATTCGAGGAGAAAACGATATGGCCGATATGACATCCAGAGGCGACCATTCGGAAATCGGCATGAGGGATTTTTACAACATTTTGTTTCGGCAGAAGAAGAAGATAGTTGGCGTTTTTGCTTCCGTGATGATTGTGGTGAGCGTTGCCACGATTTTCGGCTCGAAGGTGTACAAGTCGCAAGCCGAACTGCTCGTGCGCATCGGACGCGAGAATGCGACGCTGAGTCCGACCGTAGCGACCGGAAAACTCATAAATGTGAGCCAGGATCGGGAAAACGAGATCAACTCGGAGGTGGATATTCTGAGGAGCCGTGAACTGGCCGAAAAGGTCGTCGGTGCGGTGGGAGCCGGACTGATCTTGCATGGGGCGAGGCAAGCCCCGGCTCGAAACGCTCCTGTGTGGACAGCTTTGCGCTATTGGGCGAAAAAGACGCTTCTATTCCCCTGTAGCGTCTGGTCGCACCTTCTGGCATCGGGCGGCGCTTCCGGGGGGGCGGAGGAAATGGAAAACTCCATCCAGGCCTTCAAAAAGCGCCTGGTGGTGGAAGCCTCTAAGAAGAGCAACATGATAGCGCTTTCCTATGAAGCAAATGATCCCGCTCTGGCACAGAAGATCTTGAGCCAGGTCGTAAGCTTCTATCTCGAAAAACATATAGAGGTAAACCGCACGGAGGGGTCGTATGCATTTTTCAAAAAAGAGAAACACGCAGTCGAGTCTTCTCTTGATCGGACGGAAGAGGAGATAAAGAACCTGAAAAACAGAACCGCCGTTGCCTCGGTCACAGAGCAGCGCCGCATCCTCATGGCGCGAATCGGAACCATGAAGAGCACGCTTCAAAATACCCAATCCGCCATTGCGGCTTCCAATGCGAGGGTAGAAGCTCTTGAGGCCACTTTGGCCCATCTTCCCGACAGCGTGCGAAAAGATGAGACCCGCGGCGTTGCCAATTCGGCGGCAGACAGTTTGAGAAAAAACATCTATGAGCTGGAGTTGCAAGAGCAGCAACTGCTCACGAAGTTCAAGCAAAATACGGTTCCGGTCCGGCAGATCCGTCGTCGTGTTGAAGAGGGCAGGGCGCTTCTGGTAAAGGCGCAGCAGCAAAGTCAGGTGACTACGGGAATCAATGAGAATTTCCAGAAACTCCAGCTCGGACTGCTCTCCGAAAAAGCGAGGCTCGTTTCCCTTGCGGCCCGGGCTGAGGCTCTCAAATCCCAGCTCAAGAGTACCGGAGAAGAGCTCGATTCCCTAAACTCCACCGAAATTCGCTTCGAACGACTCGCGCGCGAACTGGCCAATCAGAAGGCGAGCTATCGGAAATACTCGGAGAGCCTCGAGCAATCGCGAATCGACCAGGCGCTCGATATGCAAAGAATTTCCAACATCAGCATCGTCGAACCCGCGACCTACTCCATAAAGCCGGCTGGACCCAAAAGGCTTCTTAACCTGGCGCTCGGTTTCCTGCTCGGCCTGTTTGGCGGCCTGGGGCTGGCCTTCTTTTCGGAGTTTTTGGACCACTCCCTGCAAAAACCCGAGGACATCGAAAAGCGGCTGCAACTTCCGGTGGTGGCGGCCCTTCCGTCCGTTTGTCTCGAAGGGGGCTCCGAGGGCCGCCTGCTGACCCTGGAGGATGCGATACAGGTGCAAACCGGCCGAGAATTACTTCTCGACGCCAGTGGAAACAGCGCCGCCCTGGGCGACCTTTTGGCTCTTTGTTCTCACCGTCCCCGGGCGAGCTCCGCAGCGATCGCACTCGTCGGATGTCACAGCAAAGAGGGCACTAGCTCTGCTTCGGCACTCCTTGCAACCCAACTTGCCACCCGCAATGAAGGGCGCATCTTGCTCATCGACGCCAATACCTGCAACCCGAGCCAGCACGTGAGGTTTGGAACGAAGCTTTCTTCGGAGCCGATCGATAGCGACGCGCCGGGATTTTCCGATCTGGGGAGCATCCAGCCGGCCATGATCGAAAATCTCGATATTTTGAGTATCGCAGGAGCGGGAAGGGAGATATCCCCCGGCAGGCTGAAGCTTCTTTCGGAAACTCTTGCCGGCCTCAGGCGCAACTACGGCGTCATCGTCTGCGATTTACCCCCTGTTTTCGAAAATGCCTCGTCGAAGCGGATAGCCGCCATGATGGACGGGGTCTATCTGGTCGTCGAGGCGGAAAAGACCCGCTGGGAAGTAGCCCGACATGCCAAAGACGCCCTCCTGCATGCGGAGGCGAACGTCATGGGTGTCGTTTTGAACAAAAGACGCTTCCACATCCCCGAGTGGCTTTATCGAGCCCTTTAGAAACCATCCCATACAGGAATGCCAGGGAGATGAAAAGTAAAGTTCTGGTTACGGGTGCTGCCGGCTTTATCGGCAGTCATTTGAGCGAAGAACTGGTGAAGGCCGGATATGAGGTGCGGGCAATGGTTCATTACAACTTCCAGAACAACTGGGGGTGGCTGGAGACGCTTCCCGCAGAGATCCTGAAAGCCCTGGAGATCTATCCGGCCGATATTCGGGATCCTTTCGCCGTGCGCAAATCGGTTGCAGGATGCGATACGGTGTTCCATCTGGCGGCCCTGATCGCTATTCCCTATTCCTACATTGCCCCGGCCTCCTATATCGAGACCAACGTGGCGGGAACGCTTAACGTGCTGCAGGCAAGCCTGGCAGAAGGCGTCTAGCGCACCGTACACACCTCCACCTCCGAAACCTACGGTACGGCTCAATATGTCCCCATTGACGAAAATCATCCCCTGATGGGGCAGTCGCCTTACTCGGCCTCCAAGATAGGCGCCGATAAACTGGCGGAATCCTATTATTTGACCTTC